>CAYRFV010000065.1:0-21936 GCA_964423545.1 uncultured Anaerolineales bacterium
GATCACCTACGTGGGCGAGCGTGTGGAGGCGTCGGGTGGAAGCGCCATCGTCAAGGTGGGAGCAAGGGATCTTTCCGGGATCCTGGGCGGTCTGGTGACCTATACACAGGGGGACGGCAAGTGGCATAGTCAGGCGCTGGCCTACCATCCGGCTACAGACAAATGGACGGCGCAGGTTCCCGCTACGACGCCGGCGCGCTATTTCGTCCAGATCGTGGACAAGGCCGGGAATGTCGCCGTCGCGGATAACAAGGGCCGCTACTATGAGCTGCCCGGCCACAACACGACGTATCTACCCCTCATCCTGAAGACTCGCTGAGCCGTTGAGCCCGACATGACAGACACACCTGGATAAGGCCGACCCGCACAAGGGACGGAGAAAACGCCGAACTCACTGTGTGCAGGAGTTGCGCGAAGGTGATGACGCCCGGTTGCTAATGCAACCGGGCGTCCGTTCATGTGCGCAGGTGTGAGCCAGATCACACCTGCGCAGTGAGGCATTTCATAGACGGCGACCCATTCATGCGCGATGATGCCGTCAGGTAGGGGGCAATTCGGCTTCCAGCTTCCAGAGGAGTACGCCGTTATGTCTCGCCAAGCGCTTGAGGCAGTGATCGGGCGAGTCGTGATCGATGAGGAGTTCCGCCTGATGCTCTTTGCCGACCCGGAGGCGGCGCTGACCGGATACGAGTTGGCCGAACGTGAAATAGCCGCGCTCAGGACGATCGACGCCGAGAGCCTGGATGTGTTCGCGAGGGGTGTCGGCAGGCGGATCGTCAGAGCTCTGGAAGCTACCGAGCCTCCCTGAAGAGGTGCGAGGTGTCGGGCAGAGGCGTAAGGTGGCAGTGGAGCGTTGCAACGGTGCTCTGGATTCGCATCGCACTTACACCCGTTGCCATAGCGGAGGGCCCTCTACAGAGTGGTGATCCCAAACGGCGAAGTGAGTAGTGAATGGTCATATCAGATCAGGAGGACATGCGATGAAGACGATCGATATCACCACCTTCGATGCGGAGCTCCTGCTCCAGGAGCTGCGCGCGCGGGAAAGTCGCGAGGTGGCTGAGGGAAAGGCAGCAGCCATGCCGTGCGAGTGCGCCGCGCCGGCGATCGCCAAGCGCGGCATCGGCGGACAGGTCGAAGCCGTGGCCGGACTGGAAGCCTTCGAAACCAAGGACATTGTCGCAGCCCTACGCGCCCAACAGAAAGTCATCTATGGCACGGATGATCGTCAGGACATGTATGCCATCACCGACGCCTCGATCCTGCGGGATGCAGACTGCGTGGTGGCGCTGGTGAAGGCGTCAGACATCAGCGACAACGGAGACGGCACCTCCACCCTCAACGGGCCGACGTTCGGGACCAGCCACAACCTGTGCCAGTCCGAGCCGTTCCGTGACCAGCCTTCGGTGGCCTTTTGTAGTGGCTTCCTCGTCGACCCCAGCATCGTCGCAACTGCCGCACACTGCGTCGACACCGGCGCCCTCGCCTCGGTGCGCTTCGTCTTTGGCTTCGTCATGCGCAACGCAACGACTGCCGTCACTCGCATTCCGAACGATGAGATCTATCGCGGAATCCGCATTCTGGGCCGGCAGATCGGCACGTCAGGGACCGACTGGGCGGTGGTGCAGCTCGATCGGGCCGTGCTCAACCATGGGTATGCTCGGATTCGACGCAGCGGTAAGATCGCCGATGGCGCCGGTGTGCACGTCATCGGACACCCCAGCGGTCTTCCCAAGAAGCATGCGGGGAACGCCGCGGTGCGCGACAACACGCCCAGCCGCTATTTCGTCGCCAACCTGGACACCTACGGCGGCAACTCAGGCTCTGCCGTGTTCAACAGCGCCAGCCACGAAGTGGAAGGCATCCTGGTGCGGGGGGAAACCGATTTCATCAGAAGCGGCAACTGCTACGTCTCGAATATCTGCCCGGCCGATGGCTGCCGGGGTGAAGACTGCACCCGCACCACCGAATTCGCGTCCCTCGTGCCGCTCAACAGGCATGACTTCATCCCATTTGACCCCGCTCGAGCACGCGTTGTCAATGTGAACGGACGGTGGAAGATCAGCGTGGACAACATGTGGCTGCTAGATTTCGGCGCCAGCAGCACCGAGGCCCGAAAGGCGCTGAGGATCATCAAGTTCTACAAGATGAACAGCCAGTGCTTTGTCGGACGTCCGCAGCCGTCGATGGAATTCTATCTCGTGAACGGCCGCGCGCCGGAAGGGGCCATGGCGGGAGAAGATGCCATCCCCTTCGATCCGCAGAACATCGAGGTGCAGAAAGTGCGGGGCCGTTGGAAGGTTGTGGAAGGCGCACACTGGATCATGGACTTCGACCAGGCAGAGGATGAAGCACGACAGGCGTGGAGTTACATCCTGCGCTACGGATTCCGCTTCATCTGCTTTGTCGGACGTCCCGATCCGTCCATGACCTATTTCCGCAAGTGACGGCGTCAAGAGTGACGGCGTCAAGAGTGACGGCGTCAAGAGTGACGGCGTCAAGAGTGACGGCGTCACTTGACGGCGTCACATCGGTATAATGCTCCCCCAGCAAAGGGCAGGCGCGCCGCAGGAACGGCAGTCTCCGGGCGCACTCTGCGGCCCCGACCGGGGCCTCCCGCGCGGGGCCTGTCGCAGCAGAGACGGTCGTCCAGAAGAAGGAGGGCGTCTTGGAAGGAAGTCGCAGCCTTCCCGCAGGCGTGGCGGAGCTCACTGAGTCGCTGCCCCGCGTCGTGCGCGAGGCGGGCTCGTTGGAGCAACTTGAGTGGTGGCTCGGTGTCCAGCGCGGCGTCCGGTCGGTCACCAGGAGCGACTACCTGGTGAAGACAGAGCCTCCCCTGCAAGAGCTAACGGTGCGCTTCGCGCTGGATGATGGCTCAACCGTCGAGGCGGTGATCGATATCAGGATTCGTCGCGACGGAAAACTCGAATTGGTAGGGGTGCACGAGCCGTAGCCCGAGGCTCCTGGGCGACAATCCCGAAGGTGACGTGACGACCATGGCCGCGTTTTCTGTACACATCGTCGCCGCGGTCCAATACTACCTGGACATTCACAGTTACGGTGAGCTGATCCTCTACCCGTGGGGAGACGACAACAACCAGGATATCGACCCCAACCAGAACTTTCGCAATCCCGCCTACCATGGACTGCGCGGCGCCTCCGGGGCTACCGGGAGTTCATGCCGGCGGCAGATCAGCAGCGGTTGGTGAGCCTGGCCAACCGGATGAATGCGGCGTTGGGAGCCGTACGTGGCACACACTACACCGTGCAGCAGTCGGTAGGTCTCTACCCCACATCGGCCACGTCGGATGACTACGGCTTCAGCCGCCACCTGGTGAATCCTGCCAGGCGGAAGGTGTATCCGTTCACCATCGAATTCGGCAGCGAGTTCATCCCGCCTTTCGCCGAAATGCGACAGATCATCCACGAGCTTTGTGCCGCCATGACCGAGTTCTGTCTGGCCGTTGCCGTGGGCGCGTAGAGGCAGGTGTGTCGCACAGGTGTGTCGCAAAGGAATGTCGGATGAATCGCTTCTTCGTCCGCATAGGCGCCACCAGTGCCGCGCGCCTGCGGGATCTGCAGCAGGTCCCATCGGCTCGATGTCTTCGGACCGACGGCAAAACGCGTGTCCGATGACGCCTTCGTGGTCGATGGCTTGCTGTCAGAGGACCAGATCGAGCGATTGCGGGTCGCCGTCTACACCGTAGAAGTCACCGCCGATGCCGGACAGATCGAGGCCGATCGCCGGCATGAGCTTGCGACGAAACCGGAAACTAAGAACGGCCGCGAGATTTGAAATGCATCCCCTGAGATGAAAGGAGAACCACCCCATGAGTCCGTTTCCCACGACGACCATCCCCACTCTGCCGCCGGTGGGTCCCTCTTGTCTGTGGCAGCTTCACAAAAAGGCCGAAGGCGAGAGGCGGACGCAGCTGCCGGCTGCACACCCCTGTGACACGGGCCCCATTCAACAGGGCATCGGTTGGATCAAGATGAAGCTCGGCACGGCCGGCCCGCCGTGCGATCAGAACCCGGAGCTGATCCCGAACGGGAGCACGCTCGAAGCTCGAGGCGTGCTCCTCCGCCGCGCCGATGGCCTGGCCGACTTCACGGGCCGATTCACGATCGCCTCTCCGGCAGGAGCCATCCTGTTTCGCGGCGCCATCGAGCTGATGGATCGCATCGGAACACACCATGCGCCGTTCGGTGCGGAACCCTGCAACCCCGAGAGCCATGTCGAAGGCTGGCTCGTCGGACTGGGCAGCGCGGTCTTGCCCAATCATTGTCTGCGCGCGCTGTTCGTGGCGCGCGGCCAACTCGGAACCGGACCCGGTCCGTTCGCTATCGCGGGCAGCCTTAACGGCGTGTTGGTCAAATCTCCCTGAAGCCCGGGCTCGCAGTTGACGGCCACTCTGTTCGGGGATAAACTCGAGTATGGAAGGGGCCCATCCCGGTCGAGCATTGGTCTCACAGCCAAGGGAGGGGCCCGACAGGAGCGCGACTTTGTCTCCAACAGAGAACGATGCAGCGAAACGACAGCCTGAATTCATCTCGTCCGAGGCAGGCGCCACTCCAGCGCAGGACGAGGGTCAGGCGGCGCGATACATCATCCAGATCGAGCGATCGGGCCAGAAGCTGGACATGGCATCAGCGCAGGCCCTTCTAGCCGGAACCGGGGTCGAGCTCGATGCAGCCTATGGGCCGATCCTGGTGAACCCCAAGCTTGGCCGGTATGTCGTGCGTGGACTCGCCACACCCTCGGCGCGCCGCGAGGCGGAGAATGTGCCGGGGGTCAGTTTCTTCTCGGATGCCCGTCAGACGGCGGTCGCGAAGGACCGCGTCGGCGTTGAGACAGCGTCCGGCGATCCGGAAACCGGAAAGGACTCCGCAGATGGCACGCAAGATCGTTCTCATAAGAAGTCACGAGTGGCTGGCAGCTAGCTGGAACAGCCGATCCTTCGGCCCCGCCGGCGCTGATCTCGACGCGACGGTCAAGGTTGCCGGCGTGGAGTTCGACGAAGGCTACCATCCCGTACGCGTGCTGAGCAAAGCCGGCGTCCAATCTCAGCAACTGACCGCCAGTGGGTACAACTACAGCGACGTCGGCGCGATCACCACATACGCGGTGCGCGCTGAATTCGCGGACGCGGAGGCTGTCGAGCGGCTCAAACATGATCGGGCTGGCGAGGTCGTAGGTGTGTACGCCGATCCCAGCATACAGGCGGCGCCAACACCGTACTGCGGCAGGCGCGCCGTGGGGACGGACCGCGATGTTGCTGAGAAGCTGGGGTTGGCCCAGCTGCGCGAAGCGGGCTGTACGGGGAAGCGAGTGCGCCTGGCCGTCGTGGATACGGGCATAGACGGCAGCATGATTCCCGTAGCTGGTGGCTGGAGCCCCGTGCCGGGGTACAAGCCTGGCACCGGTCATCGCGGACACGGCACGATGTGCGCCTATGATGCGCGGATCGCGGCGCCGGATGCACGGATCCTCGACTACGCACTGCTTCAATCGACGGGGAACACATGGACCGCCTTCCTCTCGGATGCGATTGCGGCCTTCGGGGATCTGCTGGAGCTGCTCCACAACAAACCAGGGGCCCTGATCGTGAGCAACAGTTGGGCCATGTTCGATCGCAACGAAGATGCGCCGATCGGTTCACCTGAGAACTACAGTGCGAATCCTGACCATCCCTTCAACCAGATCGTGGGCAGCCTGGTGGCGGCCGGAGCCGATGTGTTCTTTGCGGCCGGCAACTGCGGCAAAGAGTGCCCCGATGGCCGCTGTGGGGGGGACGATATCGGCCCGGGCGCAAGCATCCACGGCGCCAACTCGCATCCCGATGTCTTTACGGTGGCCGCGATCACCGTCACGCAACGCCGGCTGGGGTATTCGTCACAAGGGCCGGGAGGCCTGGCGCAGCGCAAGCCCGACGTGGCCGCCTACAGCCACTTCAAGGGTTCAGGGGTCTATCCTGCAGACGGCGGCACATCGGCTGCTTGTCCGGTGGCTGCAGGGGTCATCGCTGCACTACGCCAGCGAGTGACAGTCAGCCGGGTGCCCCCCTTGCAGATGAAGGCTATCGTGCAGCGAACAGCTCTGGACGTGAACACAGATGGGTGGGATTCTGATCTCGGCTACGGCGTCATCGATGCGCCGGCAGCGATCAAGGCCCTGAAGCTGAAGCCGATCACAGGTTAGCGCTAGCGACCGTCCTCCGCCGCGGCCTCGCTCTGGGCGGATGTAAGAGCGCCGTCTGCTGTTGCGAGCAGTCGACGTTCGCAATGAGCTAAGTAAGCGACTCGCAGCGCCGAGCAGCGCCCGGATTGTGCGGTGGCGGCTCGGTGTTCGCAGCCTGCGCCGCGTCTGCCCGCGTTTGACAAACCATCGCCCTCGTGTCATGATCCACTTGCTTCAGACCCCAATTGCAGAGGCCTGCTCAAAGCCATGACCATCCGCACCCAGCTAACCAGCCGCGAGCGAGTTCGCCTGGCCCTTGCCCACCAGACAACCGACCGCATCCCGATCGCGATGGTGTGCTCAGGCCTCAACCGGGCTGCCGCCGTGGCCGCCGACACACTGCTGCGTCGAGAGCGGAGCATCGATCTCGAGGGCTGGCTGCGGTCATTCATCGATATCCGCGGTGTGGCCCCTCGGTATGTTGGCCCGGCGCTACCGCCCGGCGAGGACATTTGGGGCGTGCGGCGTGCGGCGGTAAGCTACGGTCCAGGGGCCTACGACGAAATCGTCGGCTATCCGTTGGCCGAGGCGAACGAGATCGATGACCTGGAGCGGCACCGCTGGCCGACAACGGACTGGTACGACTATGCTTCGCTTCGAGACAGCATCGCCGCCGCGCAGACAGACGGCGAACACTGTCTGATGATTTCGAACGGGAACATTTTCGAGTCGGCCTGGTACCTGCGCGGGTTCGAGCGACTGCTGCTCGATTTCTCGCTCCATCCGGACTTTGCACAGTCGCTGCTGGAGCGGGTGGCTGATTTCCACATCGCGCACTTTCGACGTATGCTTGAGGTCGCTGACGGTGCGGTCGACCTGGCCTTCACGGCCGATGACATCGCCGGTCAACGCGGTCTGCTGATGTCGCTCGACATGTGGGATCGTTTCCTCAGACCGCATCACGAACGCCTGAACAGGATGATTCACGGATTCGGCGTGAAGGTGATCTATCATTCGGATGGCGGCGTGGCGCCGGCCGTGCCTGGCCTGATCGAGATGGGCATCGACGTGTTGCAGGCGCTCCAGTTCAGCGCCCGCGGCATGGATCCGGCGGCGCTCAAACGGGACTTCGGGGCACGACTTTGCTTTGAGGGGGGCGTGAGCGTACAGACAACCCTACCCTTCGGCACGACGGACGACGTGCGCAGCGAGACGGAAACGCTAATCGCTGTGCTTGGCAAAAACGGCGGCTACATCCTCGGGCCATCGCACGCTGTTCAGGCCGGCACACCTCCAGAAAACGTACTGGCCATGTTCGACACGGCGCTTGGCTACTATCCACATTAACCCACTACAGGAGCTCGACAGTGTCTACAGGAACAACAATCGTTTCGGTTTCGGCGCGACAGGTCTACTCGGACCGCGGCCATCCAGGCGTTGAGGCGACGGTAACGACCGCCAACGGCGCAAAGGGCGTAGCCATCTGCACGGCCGGAGTCTCCGTAGGCAGCCACGAGGTGGAATTCGCCTACGACGGCGGCAAGAAGTGGCGCGGCAAAGGGGTCATGCGCGCCGTGAACGCGGTGAACGACCTCGTCGCACCCGCGCTCGCCGGCATGGATGCGGCACAGCAGCAGGCAGTCGACCAGGCCATGCTCGACCTGGGCAAGCTCAAGGTCGGCGGAAACGCCACCGCGGCGGTCTCGGCTGCAGCGCTGAAGGCAGGCGCGGCTGCGCTCGGCATCCCCCTCTACCAGCACATCGGCGGAGTCAACGCCTGCACGCTCCCCGTGCCCGGTGTGATCTGCCTGGTGGGCAGCGACCGGTACGGCAGCGGCGCGCGCTCCGGCGGCAAGCCGAGCTATTCGTTCATGTGCTATGGTTTCGAATCCTTCTCCGATGCCTCCTATGCCGGCTGGGACATCTCCGTGGCCTGGTCGGAGGTGCTCAACGAGAAGTTGGGGGTGCCTAAGCACTCGGTCGTGCACGCGCCGGGAGTGCCGCGCGGTTACGTCAAGGAAGACCGCGAAATCTGGGACCTGATGGTGGAGACCATCCACAAGCTGGGCTACGAAGGCAAGATCGGCATCCAGGTCGATGTGGCATCTGAAACCTACTGGGAAGAGGATCAAGGACGCTACATCGGCATCTTCTCCGAGACCCCCAAGACGCAGGACGACCTGTTCAAGCTCTACCACATGATGGCCAAAGAGTATCCGTTCGTCATCCTGGAAGACCCGTTCGATGAAGATGACTATGAGAGCCACGCCATTCTCACCCGGGAGCTCGACATCCAGATCGTCGGTGACGACCTGTTCACGACCGATCCCGTGCGCGTACAGCGAGGGATCGATGCGGGGGCGGCCAACACCGTCCTGCTCAAGGTCAACCAGATCGGCACTATCTCCGAGGCGCTGGATATGATCCAGCTCGCCTACCGCAACGGCTACGCCGTGATGCCGTGCAGCAGCCGCGGGGAGGGCGCGGACATTGCCGACTACTGCGTCGGCATCAACGCCGGCACCGTGCGCGAGAGCGCCACCGGCCCGACGGGCAATCGCTTCCTGCAGATCGAGGCGGAGCTCGGCAGACGCGCCAAATTCCTGGGCCGCCGGGCGCTGAAGGGCCGCCGGTTCGAGAAGTAGTTATCTAGCCCAGCCAGTGTGGCTCCGTAGCGAGCCTGCTTCTGGCCCACGGATGGCGCAGATCAGCACGAAAGCGTCAGCGTCACGCTCGCTCTGTGCCGATCGGCGCCATCCGTGCGTCTGTCCTGAATGTCACGGGAGGTCCTGATGCGCATTGCCAAGATCGAGCAGTTCTTCCCCCTCAAACGCACGCGCCTGGTCAAGATCACGACCGACGACGGACTGGTGGGCTGGGGCGAGACCACGCTGGAGGGGAAGCCCAAGAGCGTCGCCGCCGCGGTCGACGAGCTGGCCGATTACCTGATCGGCAAGGATCCGCTCCGCATCGAGCACCACTGGCAGCATACCTACCGCTCGGCCTTCTTCCGGGGCGGACCCGTGCTGATGACTGCGCTGTCGGGCATCGACCAGGCGCTCTGGGACATCACTGGCAAAGCCTACGGCCTCCCTGTCTACAAGCTGCTGGGCGGCGCGGTGCGAGATCGGCTGCGGGTCTACGCGCACTGGGGCATCCGCGACCTGAGTGACGAAGGGCTGGCCGCGGCGAGTGAACGGCTGGAGCGGCTGCGCAGGCTGGGCGGCTACACGGCATTCAAGTCCGGTCCGCCGGGCAAGTGGCGCGGGCACGAGCCGCCGGCTGTCATCGACCGCTTCGTGAAGTGCGCCTACTTAATGCGCGAGTGGGTCGGTCCCGAGGTCGAGCTGGCGTTCGATTTCCACGGCAAGATGACCCCCGCCCTTGCGATTGAGATCTGCCGTGAGCTGCAGGGGATGCGGCCGATGTTCGTGGAAGAGCCTGTGCCCCAGGAGAACGTCGACGCGCTCAAGCTGGTCTCCGATCATGCACCGTTCCCTATCGCTACCGGCGAACGATTCCTGACGAGGTGGGGTTTTCGGGAGGTGTTCGAGAAAGGTGCGGCCGCCTACATCCAGCCCGATATCTCGCACTGCGGCGGCATCAGCGAGCTGAAACGAATCGCCAATATGGCGGAGGTGTACTACGTCCACCTCATGCCGCACTGCGCCATCGGCCCGGTGGCATTGGCGGCCGCGCTGCACGTGGATGCCGTCGTACCGAACTTCCTGATCCAGGAACAGATCGATCAGAGCCTGGGCGGTGGATTGTTGACACACGATTGGCAGGTAGTGAACGGGCACATCGAACTGCCGACGCAGCCGGGGTTGGGGTTCGAGATCGATGAGGTCGCGGCGCAGCGCCAGATTGTCTACACCGAGGAGTTGGGCGGCGAACACTACAACGAGACGGACGGCAGCGTGGCGGATTGGTAGGTCTGGCGACCAAAAAACTATTGCGCGAAGCGTCGTCCTATGCTATAATCGTCGATAACAGCACCCACATATCGGTCCTCCGGTCTCTCTCAACGAGGAGGTGAATCATGGCGCGCACATCGACGTCGGCGAAGCCAGCGCAAGTCCTCATCGCAGCAGTGCTGATGTTGTCATTAGTGTCCGGCTGTGGCGGGAAAAGCCAGCCGACTCCCAAACCGGCTGCCCAGTCCGCCCAGACGGCCGGCCAGCCCACTCGCACTTCGGTGCAACCTGCTCAGACGGCCGGCGCTCCAACCCGCTCGCCTGCTCAGCCTTCCCAAGCCCCCACCCTTGCGGCGGTTCCTGCATCGTCGACTCCTGCAGCCGTACGATCTCCAACGCCAGTCGCACGGCCTGGCAAATTCGCTGATCCGAAGGAACTGGACAGCTACCGCATGAAGACCACGATGTGGCCCAAAGGCGAGGATCGGACTAAGGGCAGTGTCATCATCACCGAATGGGTTAAGAACCCGCAGGCAGAGCGCGTGGTGATGGGCGACATCGAGACGATCACCATCGGCGCCAAGACCTGGGCGAAGATGATGGGCCGTTGGGTGGAGCAGGATCGGCCGCAGACGGCCCAGGGCGAAGCCCAGGCAGCCGACCTGATGCGCCAGATCGAGGACAAGATCGTCTACAAGGAGGTCGGACGGGAGACGGTCAACGGGATTCCCTGCAAGAAATACACCTACAGCGGCGAGGCCACGGTGACGCTGGATCAAGGGGCTCTGAAGGGCCAGGCCACCCTGCTGGGCAAAGGCGAAATGTGGGTGGCCGATCAGCCCGGCCTGCCCTCAGTGATGATCCGCAATCGCGGGGAGACTGAAATGAGGCTGCTGGCCACTCCGCCCGCCGGTGCGAAGCTCGGCGACTTGAACCTGGCAACCGGCATGGAGATCGATCTCACCGACATCAATCAGCCGATCACGATCAAGCCACCGACCGAGGTCTTCACCCCGCCTGCGCCGCCCGCCCTTCCTACCGGGCGGGCCACGCCGACACGCGGCGCCGGGCTTCCCGTCGTGCCTGGCCAGGCCGCACTGACGCCGGCGCCTGAGTTGAAGCCATGTTTCGATAGCTTCCCCATCCCGCCGGGCGCCAAGGCGGACGCAGAGACCACCGGTGTCGGCCGAATCATTGCCGCTGCGATGGGCAGCCCCAGCGAGTCGCGCGGCTTTCAGACGACCAATCCGTACGCTGAGGTGCAGGCTTTCTATCAGACGGAACCCGCCAAAGCCGGCTGGCAAGCGGGAACCCCGTTTGCCGTGCAGGAAGGTGTGCAGTGGTGGGTCAAAGACAAGTTCGTGATTGCCTTGAACATCTTCCCGCCCTCGCAAAGCCGCAAGGAGACCCGAATCTCAGTCGTCTGCGCGATGAACCGGGGCTCGGCCGCTCCAAGCCCGGCGCGGACCGCCGTGGTGGTCCCGCAGCCAACGGCCACGCAGGTCGCCGCTCCCGTGAGAACCCCGACAGGTGCGACGCCAGCGACGCCAGCGGGTTCGGCCGCCGTCTGGAACTTCGATGTTCCCAATGATGAGAGCTGGTATGGCGAAGGCGGCATCGACGCCACTGTCGGCACCGAGGACCGGCCCGGTTTCCTGCGGTTCACCGCGCCAAGCGGCAACGATCTGTTCCCCAACACGAACCTGGATGCGCCCACCGTCTTCCGAGTCGTCAACGGCGACTTCACGATGGAAGCACAAGTGGAGTTCGCGCCCACGGAAGACTATCAGGGTGCGGGCGTCTTCATCTGGCAAGATCGGGAGAACTTCGTTCGGCTTGAGCGCTGCTACAGCGGGATCGGCGGTGGCGAGAGCGGCATCTGCTTCCTGAAGGTGTCAAATGGTGAGATCGAGTCGATCGCGGGCGCGCCACAGCTCCCAACGACTGCCAAACGCGTCGACTTGCGCCTGCAGCGGGCCGGCAAGCGTGTGACCGCCTGGTGGCGCGAGGCTTCGGCCGGCCCGGCCGGCGCCTGGCAGCCCGTAGGCAGCGTGGAAATCGACCTGCCCGGTGGTCCACAGCCGCTCAGCGAGCAGGCGCTCAGAGCCGGTATGCTGTTGTGCGTCGAAGGAGCGGCGGAGATCAGCGCGGACTTCGATGCGTTCCGGCTCTGGACACAGTAAGCGCAAACAGCTGCGGCGGCTGCGATGCGCTTCATCGCAGCCGCCGCACCACCTGCGACCGTCTGTACCCTGGCGCGGTCACGTTCACGCACTCGATCCCCCAACACCGGGCGAAATCTTCAACGAGCTGCCCGATGTGACCCACGCCCAACGCAAAGTGATGCGTTGGCCCCTCCAGGCTCCAGTTGGCGATAAAAGAGCGCAGGTCAGGCGGAAAGCGGCAGCGGGTGTTGGTGTTGCCGGTGGGTGGGATAGGGCCGGGCAGCGATTCTCCCTCAGCCACCACGAGCTTGAACCGGCCGTCGTCGGTCTGCGTCAGCGCCACGCAAGTGATGGGGCCGTTGCGGATCTGAAACTCCACGCCGATGCCCGCGCCTCGCTTGCCGTGCAGCACGCTCAGCCCGCGCAGCACGGGCCTGCCCTGGGCCACTCCGATATGATGCGGGCCGTCATGACCGACCAGCACGATGTCGTGTTGGAAGTCGCACGGGTGGATCTCTGCGAAGCTGCCTCCCGCCTCCAGCCGATCCACGATCAGCATCGCCACGCAGTTTTTGATGTCCAGCTCTCCCGCCACCGGGAAACCTCGCCCGGTGAGCAGCGACGCGCCCACCCACAGCGATGAGCCCAATCGCTCGTTGGCGTTGTCGTTCAGCCCGCGATAGTAGTATGCCAGCCCGCTCAGCCTGAACTTGTGGATCAGGCGGTCCAGCCCGCACGCGGTCCTGGCCGACCACGCGACGTCGTCCGGCCGGGCCGGACCCGCGATGGGATCACTGCCGGGCGCAGGGAAGTCGAAGAGCGCATGGATCTCCTCGATCTTGCGCGACGCCTCCGCGTCCGTCACCTCCTCCACGCACGCGGCCAGGTCGTCCAGCTCGATGTGCTCACAGTGCATGCCGAAGACCGCATCGAACATCGTGGGATCGGAGTTGATATCGAGCATTCCCTCGTAGACGTGCCCCATCACGCCGATGCGGGCGCTGCGCACCGCGGCGCCCGCCCGCGCCACCTTGCACCAGTCGAGGATGCGCTGCCAGGCGGGCTCGTCGTCGTACAGCGTACCCACCACCATGCCGGCGACCTCGATGTTGGCCCGGCCCAGCGCGCAGCACACCTCCGGCAGGCTGGTCTGGTTGTCGTGCTCGAGCTGCATGGCGGTCGTTCCGTGTTCGTAGTCCATGGCCTGCGTCGGCTGGAGCGAGGCGATCAGGAGCGGCGCACACGCCCGCTGCACGACGGGCAGCACGGTGCTGCTGAGAGCATAGGTGCTCATGAAGCAGATCAGGAAATCCACCTGCTCGCGGCGAAACATGTCGCCCGTCTTGACCGCTGCATCGGGATGATCCACCAGGCCGCCGGAGACGATATCCACCCCGGCCGACCGCAAACGGTCCTCGAAGTAGCCCTGATGGCCGATCAGCCGCTCCCTCAGGCCGGGGAACTGATGCCAATAGAACCAGCAGCCGCAGCCGAAGACGCCGATCCTGGCGCTGCCATAGTGACGCGTGAAGAGTTCGTCGAAGGTGACCCGGTGAGCATCCATGCTGCCTCCCGTCTCTCGTGATTGGGAATCGACCGATCCACCCTAATCCGCGCACTGGGAATTGTCAAATCTTCTGCATGCGCGCTCGTGCCGTGCCTTTCTGCAATCTTCCCAGCACCGAGGGATGATCGATCCGCCGACGAGGAGCGATGACTTTGGCTCCATCTCACGGACGTAGTATAATCTCACTATGCTGCCGCTTGACTGCCTGCTGTCCGCTGCACTCAAACAACGCCCTCGCAGTCCGGGCGCCAGCGATCTGCCCGACTACGTGTTCCACCGCAATCGATAGGACACCCTCATCATGCCATCACGCCAGTTCATAGTGATCATGACCGACACCCAGCGCCAGGATATGGTGGGGTGCTACGGCAATCCCGATATGCGGACCCCGAATCTCGACCGGCTGGCGAGCGAAGGGGTGCGCTTCGACCGGGCGTATACGTGCCAGCCGGTATGTGGCCCGGCGCGCTCTGCGCTCTTCACCGGCGTCTTCCCCCACACCAACGGCATGTGGGCCAATTCCAACCCGCTGGGCGACAACATCAGGACGATCGGTCAACGGCTGGCCGACCGAGGCATCCACACGGCCTATGTCGGCAAATGGCACCTGGACGGCGGCGACTATTTCGGCCTGGGCCGCTGCCCCGCCGGCTGGGATCCAGCCTACTGGTACGACATGCGCAACTACCTGGAGGAGCTGTCGCCTGAAGAGCGGCTGCGATCTCGCTCGCCCGCGCTGAACCGCGATCCCGGCCTGACCGCGGCATTCACCTTCGGACACCGTTGTTCCGACCGCGCCATCCGCTTCCTGGAAGCCAGTCGCAATGAGGATTTCCTGTTGGTCGTCTCGTATGACGAGCCGCACCATCCGTTCGTCTGCCCGGAGCCTTACGCCAGCATGTTTCGCGACTACCGCTTTCCCAAGCGGCCCAACGTCTGGGACACATTGGAGGACAAGCCGGAACATCATCGCGCATGGGCGGGAGATGCCATCCACCGGGACCGTGAGCGGCTCGAGATCGTTGCGCCCGACTACCTGGGCTGCAACAGCTTCGTGGATTTCGAGATCGGTCGCGTGCTGGAAGCGGTGGACCGGTGCGCACCGGACGCATTGGTGATTTACACCTCGGACCACGGCGATCTGCTGCATTCACACTGCATCACCAACAAAGGCCCGGCGATGTACGAAGAGGTCACATTGATGCCGTTCCTGGTGCGCTGGCCGGGATCGGCGCCTGCGGGAGCCAGTTCCCAGGCTTTGGTCTCGCATATCGACGTTGTGCCCACCCTCCTGGACGCAGCAGGGCTGGCGATTCCGAAGACACTGGCGGGCAGGAGCCTGGTATCGGTGTTTTGCCAGCCGGAGAAGCAAGCGAACGACGCCATCTTCATGGAGTTCGGCCGCTACGAGACCGATCATGACAGCTTCGGCGGCTTCCAGCCCGTGCGCGCGGTGAGGGATGAACGGTTCAAGTTGGTGATCAACCTGCTCACCTCCGACGAGCTGTATGACCTGGAGGTCGATCCGTTCGAGATGCGCAACCTGATCGGCTCGGCCGAGCATGCCTCCATCCGAGATCGGCTGCACGATCGGCTGCTCGACTGGATGAACGATACGCGCGATCCGTTTCGCGGCTACTACTGGGAGCGCCGGCCCTGGCGCAGCGATGCGCGTCCCGCCACCTGGGCCTACACCAACATGACGCGCCAGCGCGAGGAGAACGACTACGAGCCGCGGCAGTTGGACTACAGCACGGGACTGGAAATGACCCAGGCGGTGCGGCCCAAGTAGGGGCGACTCTCGTAGTCGCCCAGCTACTCTCGTAGTCGCCCAGCTACTCTCGTAGTCGCCCAGCGACTCTCGTAGTCGCCCAGCGACTCTCGTAGTCGCCCAGCTACTCTCGTAGTCGCCCAGCTACCGACGCGGTGCGTGCCATGCCGTTCTACACAGAGGAGACGGCGGGATGCAGAACCAACCCAAGATATCGCTCGTCACCGGCGCCGGGAGCGGCGTCGGCAGGGCGGTGGCGCTCGCGCTGCTGCGGGAGGGCTACGCCGTGGTCCTGGCCGGTCGCCGGGCAGAAGCCATCGAGCGCGTCGCCGCAGAGGCCGCGCGGCTGGATGCGCAGGCGTTGGTGGTCCCCACCGACGTGACCGACCCCGGCGCCGTGCGGGCGTTGTTCGCGAAGACGTGGGAGACCTTCGGCCGGCTCGACTTGCTCATCAATAATGCCGGGATCGGAGCCCCGGCAGTCCCGCTGGACGAGCTGCCCTATGAGCAGTGGCAGGCAGTCGTCCAGACCAACCTGACCGGCGCGTTTCTGTGCACCCAGGAAGCCTTCAGAATCATGAAGCGCCAAAGCCCGCGCGGCGGTCGCATCATCAACAACGGCTCCATCTCGGCGCACACCCCGCGGCCGAACTCGGCGCCCTACACTGCCACGAAGCACGCGATCAGCGGCCTGACCAAGTCGACCGCCCTGGACGGTCGGGCGTTCGACATCGCTTGCGGCCAGATCGACATCGGCAACGCCGGGACCGAGATGACGGCACGCATGCAGCGCGGCGTGCTGCAGGCCGATGGCCGCATCGCACCGGAACCAACATTCGATGTCGAGGCAGTCGCGCGTGCGGTGATCTACATGGCGAGTCTGCCGCTCGACACCAATGTGCTGTTCATGACCGTCATGGCAACCAAGATGCCGTTTGTCGGCAGAGGATGATCCCCAAGCGCCGGCCGGTCCCGGCGCGGGATCTCGGACATCTCCCAGAGAGGAGCCTCCTATGCGAATTCTCTATCTCGACCTTGACACCCTGCGGCCGGACCACCTGGGCTGCTATGGCTACCACCGCAACACCTCGCCCAACATCGACCGCATCGCAGCGCAGGGCGTACGTTTCGACCGTGTGTACTGCTCCGATGCCCCGTGCCTGCCCTCGCGCACTGCGCTGATGACCGGCCGGTTCGGCATCCACACCGGCGTCATCAACCACGGCGGCGCGTGCGCTGACCCGCGGATCGATGGGCCGAATCGCGGCTTCCGCGATAGCCTGTCATCCACCAGCCTGCCGGCCATGCTCAAGCAAGCCGGGCTGCACACCGTCTATGTCGGCGGGTTTGGCGAGCGCCACTCAGCCTGGAGCTTCTATGCGGGCTTCCGAGAGATTCACGACACGGGCAAGGGCGGCATGGAATCGGCTGAGGAAGTGACGCCGACCGCGCTGGATTGGATCGAGCGCAATGCGGCGCGCGACGGTTGGTATCTGCAGGTCAACTACTGGGACCCCCACACGCCCTACCGCGCGCCGGCGGAGTTCGGCAATCCGTTCGCGAACGACCCGCTGCCGGCCTGGTTCACGCCCGAACGGCTGGCGGAGCATCGCCGGCATGTCGGACCCCACAGCGCACGAGAAACGTTCATGTACCACGGCGACTCTGATCCGCGGTGGCCTCGCTATCCCGGCGAGCTGCACGACATGGCCGACCTGAGGCGCTACATCGACGGCTATGACTGCGGCATCCGCTACATGGACGAGCACATCGGTCAGCTCTTCGCCGCCCTGGAGCGGGCCGGAGTGATGGATGATCTGGCGATCATTATCAGCTCGGATCACGGCGAGAACCTGGGCGAGCTCGGCCTCTACGGCGAACACGGCACGGCCGACAACATCACCTGCCGCATTCCGCTGATCGTGCGCTGGCCGGGCTGCGTCGGAGGCGGCATCGACCGCGGTTTGCACTATAACCTCGACCTCGGCCCTACGCTTGCAGAGCTGCTCGGCCAGCCCGCCAAGCCACGCTGGGACGGCGCGAGCTTCGCAGGGACGATCCTGCGCGGCGACGACCTGGGACGCGAGTATCTGGTCATCAGCCAGGGATGCCATGTGTGCCAGCGGAGCGTGCGGTGGGCCGATTGGCTCTACATGCGCACCTATCACGACGGCTATCACCTGTTCCCTACCGAGATGCTCTTCAACCTGGCAGAAGATCCGCACGAGCAGCGCGATCTGGCGCCGGCTCGCCCTGACCTGTGCGCCCAGGGACTGCGCTATCTGACCGAATGGCACGATGCGATGATGGCGACGATGCCGGCCGGCCATGCCGAGGACCCGATGCGCACGGTCCTGGCCGAAGGGGGGCCGTTCCACGCCAGGGGCTTTCTGAGGGCTTATGTCAAGCGCCTTGAGGCCACGGAACGAGGCCATGCCGTTGCCGAGCTCAAGCGACGGCATCCACGGGAGTTTGAAGCACCATGAGCCGGCGATCCGACAGCAGAATCATTCCCCAGGCGGCTTGCCGCAAGCCGTGATTTCGATCACCAGGCGCGCATTCGCACCGTCGGAATACACCGCCACTCGTGGCGCGCCTGACGTCTGAAACAGCGCCGCGAGCGGCTCCGGCGCCAGGAACCGGCTGCCCATCAGCAGCAGCCTCTCCATCCACGCGAGGACCCGGACGCTGCGATGGGTCACGTCCGGCTCTTCGATGACCAGCCGTCCGTGCGGCGCCAGCACGCGCAGCAGCTCCCGCGCCGCAGCCGGCTGTGCCAGCTCCGGCGACGGCGCGACGAAGTGATGAAACGCGTCGACCACGAGCGCCCGATCGGCGCAGTCCGCGGCAAAAGGCAGCCGCGTCACATCGCACAACACGACCGCAAGTCTCTTCGCGCGCGCGGCGCGCGCCATGCCCACCGACGCATCGCAGACAACCACGCGCGCGCCGCTGGCGACCAGCCCGGATGCGTAACGCCCCGTCCCGCCACCCACGTCGAGCACCGTCTGGCCTGCTTCCGCTGCAAGCAGATCCAGCAGGCGCCCATCCTCGACGGGACGGATCACACGGACGTACCAACGCGCAATGAAGGTGAAGTGAACGAACGACAAGGGCGCCATCGACTGACTGAAGCGCTCGCAGACCGACGTTCAGGCCGCCTCGAGCGCATGGCGTTGCATCGTCACGAGCCGCCGGCCGGGAATCTGCCGGAAGTTGGCGCCCTGGCTGACGGCTGCGAGGGCCGCTGCAACATCGAGCAGCTTCGTGCCTGAGAGCGCATCGACGCCATAGTCGAAGAGCTGCGCGGCAAGGGGTGTCGTGGGGCCCAGCAGCAGCACATACGCATCGGCGCGAGCACGGGCGACCAGGCTCTCGAAGGTGCCGTTCACCAGCGTCATGCCGGTGATCGCGACCACGTCCGCCTGTGGGATGACCTCCGCCGCGGCCTCGGCCGGCAGGTCGCCGGGGCCGGGCGTCAACTCCAGCACCCAGCAGATAGACGCCGCCTGTTGCACCGCGGCCACGAACGGGAAGTGGCCCACGACCGCGACACGCCGTCCTCGCCCCCGTTCCAGGATGATCTGCTCGGCGTTGCGATCGACGCACAGCGTCTCGTCGAGCTCGATCAGGGCATTCAGCGCGGCAAAGCCGATGCTGCGCTCAGTGGGGCTTGCGGACAGCGCAAGGTCCGCCAACGCGCGCGCGTCCCTCCCGATCAGCTTCCCCGCCTCTCGCACCGCCGGCTGCTCGTGCTCCGGACCATGAAAGAGCTGGGTTGCTGCCAGGCCGGCCCTCGGCCCCTGGGCCGTTTCCGCCAGGACAAGCGTCCAGTGCGTGCCGATCCTCAAGTCAAGCACCGGCCCTGAGAGCGTGAGGCCGGCGAGCAAGCGGGATACCAGGCTGACAGACATGATCAGCGACCTCGAAACGATGGATCGCGGCGTCGCGCAGCCGCCAGAGCCACCAGCCAGCCGCCCAGAAAACCGAACAGGTGCCCCTGCCATGAGACGCCCGCCCTGAGCGGCAGCAGTCCCCACAGCGCGCCGCCGTACAGCACAAGTGCGATCAGCGCCAGCACGATCGCGCCCACGCGTCGCTCATGGAGCCCTCGTCCCAGCAGGTACCCCAGGAAGCCGAAGATCACGCCGCTGAGACCCAGGTGGATCGAGCGCGACCCGCCAAACAGCCAGACGCCCAACCCGCTGACCGCTGCGGCTACGACTGCCACCACGAAAAACCCGCCCTTACCCCGCAGCATCACGAGCAGTCCGAGCACGACGAACGGCAGGGTGTTCGCGGCCAAGTGCGCGAAGTCGCCATGGAGGAAGGGCGCAAACAAGACCCCGCGCAGTCCGGCTGCCGTGCGGGGCCGAATACCCAATGCATCGAGTCCGCCGCCAAGAATCAGTTGGTCGACCCCTTCCAGCAGCCAGAGGAGCGCAACGATGGACGCCAGGATAGCGACCTGTCGCACGAGCTCACGCTTGACCTCGACAGCCGATGAATTCGGCCCCTCACCCTGCGCGTTCAAGCCTCCTCCCGCAGCAGCGCCTGCGCCTCCGGCATGCCGGGCTGGCGTCGCAGTGTCTCCTCGGCCCAGCGCCGAGCTTCGGCCCGATCGCCGCGGGCTGCTGCCAGTTCGGCCCAACGCAGCGACTGGAACACCGAGTCGGGGTCCAGCTTCGCAGCGATGTCCAGTTGGAGCGTCGCCTCTCCCAGCCGGCCGAGCATGATCAGGGTCTCAGCATAGTTTCGCCTGAGCATCGGCTCGTCGGGCGCGAGCGCGGCCGCCTGCCCGTAGGCCTGGGCTGCGGCCGGCAGGTCGGCGAGGTTTCTGCGAGCGTCAGCCAGGATGGTCCAGACCGGCGCATCGGTTGCACCCAACGCCACCAGCTCCTCGGCGGCTGCCCGCGATCCGGCCCAATCCTCCAGCCGGTCGCACAGCTCCGCCAGGCCCTTGAGCGTTGCGATGAGCCGCTCCCGGTCGCCATGCGCGCGCGCGACAGCAACCAACCGGCGCAGCTCCTCGTGCATCTCGATCGCGGCCGACGTTCCGGGCGCACCGGCGCGTCGCTTCTTGCCCATGCGTGGCTTCACCCCACCATGCTCAGTCCGATGCGTCCGCGCTGATGGTCGATGCTGATCACCGTCACATCGACGACATCGCCGACGCTCACCACCTCGTGCGGGTTGCGCACGTACTTCCTCGCCATCTTGCTGACATGCACCAGGCCGTCCTGTTTGACGCCGATGTCCACAAATGCGCCGAAGTCCACGACATTCCTGACCGTGCCTTTGAGAGCCATTCCCTCGCGCAGGTCATCGATGGTCAGCACGTCTCGGCGCAGGATGATGGGCGGAAGATCGCTTCGCGGGTCGCGACCGGGCCGGACCAGCGCCTCCACGATGTCGCGCAGCGTCGGCTCGCCGATGCCGAGCAGCTCGGCCGTCACAGTCCAGGCGTCCCCCCTGGCGTCGGCGTGCGGCGCCGGGGGGGACCCCTGCAGCATGCGCGCCGCTTCCGCTGACCCGCCTTCTATCGTCCTCACGCGCTCGCCGAACGGCGATCCATCTTCCAATCTCAACCCATTCGCCGCGCACCACTCCAGCAGTCGAACGGGCAGATCGACCATGCGCATATTGAGCCCTGCCAGGTCGAGCAATGACCTGGCTGCCTCGTAGGATTCGGGGTGGATGGTGGTGTTGTCGAGCGGATTGCGGCTGCCCGGGACGCGCAGAAAGCCGGCAGCCTGCTCGAACGCCTTGGGCCCCAGACCCTTCACCTTCTTGAGCTCGCTTCGGGAGCCGAACGGCCCGTTGGCATCGCGATGCTCGACCACCGCAGACGCCACCTTTCTGCTGATGCCCGCCACATAGCCCAGAAGCGCGGTGGAGGCGGTGTTCACGTCGACTCCCACGAAGTTGACGACCGACTCGACCACGGCGTCCAATGCAGCCGCCAGCTTTTTCTGATCTACATCGTGTTGGTAGAGCCCTACGCCGATGCTTTGCGGGTCGATCTTGACGAGTTCGGCCAAGGGGTCCTGGAGGCGACGCGCAATGGAGACTGCGCCGCGCATCGAGACATCCAGGTCGGGGAACTCGGCCCGCGCTGCGTCGGACGCGGAGTAGACCGATGCCCCCGCCTCGCTCACCATCACGTAGGCGAGTCGAGGCGCCCTGGCTGCGCGGGCGGACGCTGCAGCACGCCGGGGAGAAGGGTCAACACCCACCTCGTCTGCGCCCGCAGCCTGCCCCCCCTCGTCGCCCCGGATCAACTCTGCCACCAGCGCTTCGGTCTCCCGGCTCGCCGTGCCATTGCCGATCGCGACGAC
>CAYRFV010000066.1:0-21900 GCA_964423545.1 uncultured Anaerolineales bacterium
CGCCGAGATGCTGCCGGCAGACAACGATGAAGCGAGCAGGGTGTTCACCCAGAAGTTGAGCTGCACCGCAGCCAGGCCGAGGACGCGCGGCCCCATCAGCCGTCCCACCTCGCGCACGTTGGCATCGGACAGGCCCAGGATCAGGCGATAGCGTGCGCGGCGCCACCAGACGCCGATGATCTGCGCGTCGAGATGCAGGAAAGCGCCGACCACCACGCCGATGACCAGGCCGTAGACACCGATCTCCGGGCCGAGGAACCAGGCGCCCGCAATGATGCTGAGGTTGTAGAGCACGGGCGACAGCGCAGGCAGGAGGAAATGCTGGAAGCTGTTCAGCACCCCCATCATGATCCCGCTGACGCCGAAGACGATCGTGCTGATCAGCATCCAGCGCATCAACGAGACGGTCAACGCCTGCTGAGCGGGGGTGAAGCCGGGCGCAAGCAGCGTGCGCACGAGCAACGGGGCAGCCACCGCGACCACCGCCGCCAGTCCGGTCATGATGAGGAGCACCAGGTTTGTCACCGCGCTGAAGAGCCGCCACGCGCCGCGCAGGTCGCGCCGCGTCAGGCAGCCGGTGAAGACGGGGATGAAGGCCGAGCCAAGCGCGCCGCCTGCCACCAGCTGAAACAGCAGATCGGGCACGCGAAACGCCGCCAGATAGGCATCGAGTTCGGCGCTGGTGCCGAAGCGCGCGCCGATCACCATCTCGCGCACGAGCCCGGTGATGCGGCTCAGCATGAAGAGGGCCATCACCAGGGTCGCGGCGCGCAAGATCTGGCGGGATGACGTTGTGGCGGCTGCGGTCACGGCGGGCATTATAGCACACGCGCGGCGTGATTCGTGATGCGTAAAGCCGGGAAGACCGACTCGGTCGACGCGTCGACGCATCACTCGTCGCGCATCAGGAGGGGCCATGGGCCGCGCAGATCAGGGCGTTGAGCAAAGCCGGCATCGCTACCAGGTGATTCCTCGCACGCTCTGTTTCATCCGGTATGGCGAGGAGGTGCTGCTGCTGCGGGGAGGGCCGCACAAGCGGCTGTGGGCCGGGCGCTACAACGGGGTGGGGGGGCACATCGAGGCGGGCGAGGACGTGCATACGGCTGCCCTGCGCGAGGTCGCTGAGGAGACTGGCATGGCGATGCACGACCTGCGGCTGGCCGCCATCGTTCACGCCGATGCCGGCGATCCTGTGACCGGCATCCTGTTCTTCGTCTTCACAGCACGGGCGGCGAGTCGGGACGTCGGCCCTTCGCCCGACGGCGTGCTGGAATGGTGGCCGATCGACGGTCTACCGGCTTCGGAGCTGGTCGAGGATCTGCCGGTGCTGCTGCCGAAAGTGCTGAACATGGGGCCGGCCGATCCGCCCTTTTTCGTGTCGTACCGCTACGATGCGCAAGATCAGCTGGTGATCTCGTTCGCTGGCGTCCGAGCGGCATAGCGAGCGCCTGCCCGGCGCGGCGCCCGCCTGCCCGGCGAAGCGCCCGTCTCGGCGCGGCATGGCGCAGCCGATAGCGACCCGCGGGCGGGGGAAGCGCCTGCGCTGCCAGGTGCGGCAACTAAGCCGCGGCGATGCAGGCTCTCACCGCCTCCGGCGATTGCGCCCGTCCCAGGGCCAGCGCGGACGCAAGCGCCTCGGCCGGCAAGCGATGCCGCAGCCGATCCAGTAGTTGCTCGGCAGCCTGCCGCACATGGAACGGCGTGCCTGGCCACGCCAGGAGTAAGCCGCACAGCTCGGCCGGCTCACTCAGTTGCCCCTGCTGAAGCGCTGCCTGGCCGAGGCCCGCGATCGCTTCGGCCACCGTCGAAGCCCGGCGCACGGGCGACTCCAGGATCTGCCCAAAGGTGCTGCGCGCCTCCGCGGGATGGTCGCATGCCAGTGCGACGCGGCCCAGACCGATCAGCGCGGCCTGCGTGGGAGACAAGTCGGCGGCCGGCCGCAGGCCGGTGGGTGAAGCCTGGCCGGGCGGTGGAAGGCACTGCTGATACAGCCGCTGCGCCGCGATCGGGTTGCCCCGCGCCAGCTCGATGTCGCCCAGCCCGACCACGCACGCAGCGCGGTAGCCATGCAGCCCCGTCCGCCGCGCCAACGCCAGGCCCCCGCGCCACCAGCCGCTCGCCTCGTCGAAGCGTCCCAGTCTGAACTCCACCCGGCCAAGCACCGCCAGATCAGCGCCCTGCCGCTTTCTCCCGCATTCCGGTCTATCGGCCCGGCCACGCTCCGTGCGCGGCCGGGCCGATGCATTGCCGCTTACGGCGCGTAGTCGAAGAAGATCGAACGGCTGGCCGGGGTGCGGAACGAGCCGCCGATCAGGTTGAACGCGGGGTTGAAGTAGCCGTCGATGGTGCGGTCGGTCACCCACAGCCGCACGGCATAGGCGCAGCGCTTCGGCGTCGGCGACAGGTCGAACACGGTGACCTGATGCAGGTCCTGCAGGCCGGCTGGCGTAGTGCCCAGCCCGTTCAGATGCGCGGCTGCCGGTGTGGCGTCATAGTAGCGCACCGCGCTGTAGGAGTGGTCGGGGTAGAGGTCGCCGGCGATCGAGAGCTGGTAGTACCAGAAGTGCTCGTCGGCGAACGCACCCTGGACCATGATCGGCATGTCGCCGGCGCTGTAAGTGGTGCAGGCGCCGCCGGGGATCCCCAGGTCCGTGATGTCCGGGTAGCGGTTGTCCAGCCGGACGAGGTGGGCCGAAGGCTCGGTCTCGATGCCGCCGCCCCGGTCGAATTCGAGCCAGACGCGATACAGCGTGTTCGGGTCGGGCGCGCTGGCCGTCTTCCAGTTGGTCAGGATCAGATTGGGGTTGCAGAAGAGCAGCGAGCGGAACGTCGGTCCGTCATACCAGCCGTCGGCATCCGAGGCCCACGGCACGGTCAGCGTGCACGCGCCCGTAATCGGGTTGCGCTGCTTCACCTGCCATCCTTCCGCCGGCAGGACCGGGATGCCGGCGCCCGCTCCGAGACCATCGGCCGCCTTGCGGAACACCACTCTGAAGCGGTTGACGTCGTTGCAGATGGTGCCCCAGAACGGCATGCTGGCGCCGAACGGATGGTCCGTGGGATAGCCGATCTCGGCCCGGCCGCCGCCGTTGATGTCGGCCACATCCACCTGCAGGCCGCCCAGGTCGGTGATCTGGTTCTCGCAGGCCTGTGTTCCCGGCCCGGGACCGAGGGAGAGCGCATCCAGACCCAGGAAGTCGGCCTTCGGGCTGAAGTTCTTGATCAGCTCCCAGTTCTTGACGATCACGCCGTCGCCCCGCAGCAGCACGTCGCCGTCGGTAAACGACGTCTTGTCTCCCGCATAGAGGATCTCGGTCGAGAAGAAGAGGGAGTTGAGCGCCTGCTCACGGTTGCGCGGCGCCGCAACGCCGTCCAATCCGAAGTCCACCCCGCGCTGCGGCAGGCCGGCGGGCACATCGACGGGCAGCAGCGCGGCCTGCGGCGCCACGATGATGCCGGTCGCAGCCGACAGCAGGTCACCGTCCAACACCTGCGAGCGCGTGCCGATGGCCGCAGTGCCCTCGACCGAGAACCAGATGTCGATGGCGAAGCGGTTCAGCAGGTCGCGCAGCAGGGTGGGATTCTGAATGAAGCTCTCGCGCGGGATGCTGGCCAGTTCATCCACGAACTTGAGGATCTGCCCTAGTTCGCCGACGAACTGGACGCCGTCCAGGCCGATGTCCCAGTTGATACCGAAGAGCGTCACCAGGGCGATGTTGGGAATCGCTCGGCCTGTGGTGAACAGCAGGTCGCCGGACGTGAAGCGCCCGGCCGGATCGTCGATCTCGGTGGAGAACGCGATCGTCGGCTTGTCGATCTCGAAGATATCGAGCGCGTCCAGTCCCAGGTCGGGGCCGGGCGCTGCAGCGAACCACGGGGCCAAGAGCTGGCGATTGCGCAGGCAGACCTGCCCCGTGAAGCTGAGCATGTCGCCGTCGGAGATGTAGGGGCTGCCGTCGAATTGCTCTTTCGCGGCGACGAAATCCTCTTCGGTCGAGAAGGCGCCGGAGGCGCACGCCCGGATCGGGGGCACGGGAGTCTGGCTGGAGGCGGAGCTGATCGGGATCAGCAGGACCATCAGCATGACCAGCGCAACCAGCAGACTGAGTTTCTTACGCGCCATCGTGATACGCTCCTTTCTGTGCTCTTCCCATCTACCGGTTGGCCTGGAGAATCGCGGGCAGGAACTCCGTCAGCGTGGGCGGAGGATCCAGGTTGATGTGCAGCGCGTCTAGCCCCAGGAAACGGGCCTTCGGCTCGAAGGGCGCGACCAGAGCGCCGTTCGTGAGCTCGATGCCGTTCCCCTGCTTCAGGATATCGCCGTCAGTGAAGCGGGGCTCGCCGCGAAAGAGGATCTCGGTGGAGAAGCGGGCGGTGGGCAGGACGGTCAAGATCTCGCCGGTGCGCCGGGTCGCCACCGCATCGAGGCCGAAGTCGACCCCGCGAGCCGGCAGGCCCGCCGGGACGACCGGGGGCAGCAGATCGGCCTGGTGGATGACGATGGCGCCGGTGCCGACCGACAGCAGATCGCCATCCAGAATCGACATGACCGCGGCTGTGAGCTGCGTCGCTTCGGTCGAGATCCAGATGTCGACCCGGTGCAGATCGAGCAGGGTGAACAGCTGGTTGGGATTCCTCAGCCACTCGGCGCGGGGGATCTTGCCTGCGGCATCCAGGAACGCGACGATGTCCTGGAATGCGCCGATGAGCTGCAGACCGTCCAGCCCGAGGTCGTGGCTGACCTGGAACTTGCGCAGCAGCACGGTATTCGGGATGACCATGCCGTTGGTCGCCAGCAGATCGCCGCTGCGGAACTGTTGGCCTGGGTCGTCGAGTTCGGTGGAGAAAGCGACCAGGCGACGCTCCACGTCTACGACGTCGACGGCGTCCAGCCCCAGATCTGTGCTCAACTTCCAGATAGCCAGCAGCTCCGCATTGCGGGCGCATACGGCGCCCGCCCGGCTCAGCAGATCGCCGTCCGAGATGATCGGATTGCCGTCTGCCGGGACGGGCCCCTGCGTCAGAAAGTCCTCCTCGGTCGAGAAGGCGAAGTCTTTGCAGGAGGCCAACGCGAACGGGGCGGCGCCCTGCGAGCGGCCGGTCTGCGCGCCCGGAGCCAGCAGGAAGACAGTTGCCGCCAGACAGGTGAGCAAGCAGCGAACAGGTCTCGACATAAGGAACTCCTTTCCTGGGGATGAGCACTGGCCCGTTGCACAGGCCGTGCGGCGTTCGTGGTCCCCCTTCGCAGAGCGACGTGCCGATCGAGAGCGTTCCGAGGATCTGCCGCGCGAGGCGGAAGCGACGAGAGACTCGCAGCGATGCAGTGGCGCAATGTCCGAGACGCGAACTAGTCGGGCACGGATAGACGACACCCTGATTACATATAAGATAAACGCCTGCAGTCTGGCAAGGATACGGATCGACAGCCCGTCAGCGCAGCGTCCGGAGCGTGTTCACGGCGGCTGCGCGCGGGGCGCCGCGCTATGCACGGCTCCGAACGATGCAACAAATGCACTGAGTGCAATATGATGCACGTCATACATCATATGCATCTTCAATGTTATAAATGGAGCAACTGAGTGGATTGGTGATAAGTGCGATGGCCGACCTGTTGACGACGAGCGAAGTCCAAGACCTGCTGCACGTGGATCGCACGACGATCTATCGCATGGTGGATGGCGGCCGCTTGCCCGCGATCCGCGTGGGCAAGCAATGGCGATTCTCCCGGTCCGAGATCGAGCGCTGGCTTCTAAGCCAGGTTGTCGCCCCTGGCACGCCGACCCAGTCCGGTGGGGCGCCAGCGACCGATGTCCAGCCGGCGGCCGGCGGCGCGCTGCGGGATGTCTTCCCCATCGCCTGCGCTCAGCCCATCCAGGACGCCTTTGCGGAGCTGCTTGGGGTCATGATCGTGGTCACCGACATGGCCGGGCAGCCGGTCACGCGGGTGAGCAATCCCTGTGGCCTCTACGCTGCGGTCATCCAGGATGAGGCCGCCCTGGCAGGCTGCGTCGCCCACTGGCAGCAGATGGCGGGCGCGATCCCGCTGGAGCCGCGCTTTGCGCCGAGCGAGTTGGGTCTCCTCTGTGCACGCGGGCTGATTCGTGTGGGCAACGAGCTGCGCGGCATGGTCTTCTTCGGGGGCATTGCGCCGGATGAGTGGCCGCCGACCGAGGCGCAGACCGCGGCGATCGCTGCGCACTTTGGACTGGCGCCCGCTCTGGTTGCGGCGCATGCACAGGGCGTGTATCGGATGGACCGGGCGGCGCGCGACCGGGTGCTTAGCTATGCCCAACGCATCGCTGACATCTTCTCGCAGATGCTGGAAGACCGCAATGTGCTTTACGGCCGGCTGCAGGCCATCGCATCGCTGACTGCGTTATAGCTTACTGATTCGAGGAGAGACTCATGAAACGACTCTTGGTTCTCGGCGCCGGTACGGCTGGCACCATGGTGGTCAACCGGCTCTGCCGCATGCTGGACTGCGATGAGTGGCAGATCACCATCGTCGATCCGCACGAGACGCATTACTACCAGCCGGGCTTTCTCTTCATCCCGTTCGAGATGTACAGCAAGAACGATGTCATCAAGCCCAAGCGCGACTTCATCCCTTCCGGCGTGCAGATGATCAAGGCGGCGGCGGAAGTGATCGAGCCGGAGGCAAACCGCGTGAAGCTCACCGATGGCCGCATCCTGCCGTACGACTTCCTGGTGGTCGCCACCGGCAGCCAGACCCGGCCCGAGCAGACGCCGGGGCTGCACGAGCACGAGTGGTACAAGTCGATCTACGACTTCTACACGATTGAGGGCGCCATGGCGCTGGCGAAGCACCTGCGCACCTGGCAGGGCGGACGGTTAGTGGTCAATGTGGTCGAGAACCCGATCAAGTGCCCGGTTGCGCCGCTGGAATTCATCATGCTGGCCGATTGGTTCTTCCACGAGCAGGGCATCCGGGACCGCGTGGACCTGATCTACGCTACACCGTTGTCGGCCGCGTTCACGAAGCCGATCGCGGCCAAGCACCTCGGCGATATCCTGGAGCAGAAGAACATCAAGGTCGTGCCTGACTTCCTGGTCGAGCACGTCGACCCAGACGCAAGGAAGCTGGTGCACTACGACGAGAGTGAGTTGGAGTACGATCTGCTCGTGACTGTGCCGCTGAATATGGGGGATGAGCTGATCGCGCGTTCCGGCTTAGGCGACGAACTGAACTACGTTCCGGTCGACAAACATACCTTTCTCTCGAACCGGCACCCGAACGTCTTCGTCCTGGGCGATGCCGCGGCGGTGCCCACGTCGAAAGCCGGCTCGGTGGCGCACTTCGCAGTCGATTGCTTCGTCGAGAACTTCATCCGCTACGTCGATGGTCTGGAGATGCACCCGACCTTCGACGGCCATGCCAACTGCTTCATCGAATCGGGCTTCGGCAAAGGGCTGCTGATCGACTTCAACTACGACGTGGAGCCGCTGCCGGGTCGCTATCCGCTGCCCGGCGTGGGCCCCTTCACGCTGCTCCAAGAGTCGGAGATGAATCACTGGGGCAAAATGATGTTCCGCTGGATGTACTGGAATGTCCTGCTGAAGGGCCAGGAACTGCCGCTGCCCGCGCGCATGAGCATGTCCGGCAAGTGGTGGAAATGAGGGGGGATGATATGGATGAGGTGCTCCCTTCCGTTCCGGAGCTGACGCAGAAGCTCGATCTGCTGGCCGCCCAGGTGCAGTACCTCACCGAGCAGGCCCAGGCCGCCGAGCGCGAGCGCCAGGCGCGCGCCGAGCTGATGCGCGATGTGATGCCCATTGCCAACGATGCGTTTCGCCTGACGGTCGAGCAGCTCGAGGAGGTGCAGGAGTACGTCGATCTGGGCGATCTGCTGCGGCTGCTCAAGCGGCTGCTGCGCAACGGTCGCAACCTGGAGCTGATGCTCGACCAGCTCGAAAGCGTCATGGACCTGGTGCAGACGGTGGGTCCGTTGAGCGACCAGGCATTCGAGCGGGCCGTGACGGTCCTGCAGGCAGCCGAGCACAAGGGCTACTTTGGCTTCGCGCGCGGCGGCATGCGAATCGCTGACAACATCGTCAGCTCGTTTTCCGAAGAGGATGTCGAGGCATTGGGGGACAACATCGTGTTGATCCTGAACGTCGTCAAGGAGATGACGCAGCCGCAGATCATGAATTTCGTGCGCGCCACGGTGCGCGAAGCGGAGCGCGAGCTGGAGCAGCCTGTCGACACCTCGCTGCTGGCCCTGCTGCGCCAGATGAACGATCCCGCCGTGCGCAGAGGGTTGGCGCAGACGATGCGCATGATGCGCGTGATCGGCCGCCAGGGGGCGCACTAGCGCGTCAACCGGTCGGCGTCAGTACACACACCTGATCGATCTTTTATTATCCCAGGAGGATACCCATGGCAACCCGCACCATCGCAGGCAAGACTGTGCAGGTCAACGATGAAGGCTTCATGACCAACCCGTCTGAATGGACCAAAGAGATCGGCGTCGAGATCGCCAAAGAAGAGGGGATCGAGACGCTGACAGATGCTCACTGGAAGGTGATCGACTACTGTCGTTCTGCCGCACCGAAGCTGAACGGCAAGTCGCCCACGCTGCGCCAGATCACGACCGGCACGAACGTGTCCACCAAGGAGTTGTTCGCGCTCTTCCCGAAGGGTCCGGCCAAGAAGGTCGCGCATATCGCGGGCCTGGGCAAGCCGGAAGGGTGTGTTTGAGACGAGATAGAGAGGAGACCCGTTTCCATGGCTGACGAAACGCGCAAAGTGGCATTCATCTGTTCGAAGGGCGACCTGGACATGGCCTACCCGGCGCTGGTGATGGGCTGGGCCGCTCTGGGCAATGGCATCGACGTCACCATCTTCTTTACGTTCTGGGGCATGGATCTGATCACTAAGAGCCGCCAACACCGGTTGGAACTGGCCCCGGTCGCCAACACCAGCATGAAGATGAAAATGATGGGCTTCCCGACGGGCAATTTCGGCATCCCGAACATCCTGGGCATTATCCCCGGCATGACGGCCTTCACCACCTGGTTCATGCGCAAGAAGATCGCCGCGGTCGGCGCGCCGCCTGTGCCGGAGTATCTTCAGATGCTGGTGGATGGTGGCGCCAAGCTCTACGCCTGCAAGATGTCGGTGGATATGATGGGGCTGAAGAAAGAGGACTTCGTGGACGGCGTCATCGACATCGTCACGGCCAGCGACTTCATGGACATGACCGAGGGCGCACAGATCATCTTCATCTGATTGGGCTTTCGGCCCACAATGAAGGCCCGGTGTGACGCGCACGACGTCGGGGCATACTCGCATGCCTCGATGTCGTGCGCGATCGTGTCCTCGTGCCGCCGGCCCTCAACTACCTCCGCTGCGCCTCCACCCCCAACCGCAATGCGAGCATGGTATCGATGTACGGGCTGAAGCGCTGTTCCGTGCGGCGCAGCAGATCGGCCGCTGCGTCGAGCGCGTCATTTGCAGCGCCGGGCTCTCCTGCCAGCCGCGCGCGGCGGGATGCCACGATCCGCGCCAGCAACCGTGCATGGTTCGTCAGCAGCGCCAGCGAGAGCCGCCGCACCGGATCGCTCGCACCCTTCTGCCGGACTGCCAGCTCGACCAGGCTCTCCGCCAGGAATCCGGCGCAGGCAGCCAGCGTCTCAGCGCTGGCGTCTGAGAAAGGCAGGCTGCGGCGGTGCGGGTCGGCCGTGGCCAGGAACGTTGCCGCGCGCGCCAGGTAGTCGCCGGCGAAGGCCGCATCTGGCCCGTACGCAGCGTCGAGATGGCGCCGGCGGATCGCCTCCCACGGTTGGCCGGGATTCCACAAGGCATCCGCCAGCGCGGCCATCGCCAGTCCGGACGGGTAGAAAGCCCGAAAGGATTGGCAACTGATGAGTCCATCCAGCCCCAACCGCTTGAGCTCGCGCAGATCTTCGTGGAACACGTGCGCCAGGTGGGTGTCCGTCAGCTGCTGCCAGATTGCCCACATCAGGTGATAGTCGAAATCGAAGCTGTCGCCGGGGAACGCCTGCCGCCAGGCAGGCAGGATGCGGCGGTAGAAGCCGTTGGTCTGGCGTGTGACCGTGAGCTGGTTCAGGGCCGGCCGCGGCGCCTCCTGGCCGTCGTCGCACGCCGCATCGGCCAGCGCGTGGCCGAAGCAGCGCGTGATCGGCGCGAACATCAGGATGGCGTTGCCGTGCCGGTCGTCGATCTGCACCTGCTCCGGCGCCCACCAGAGCTCGAAATAGGCGAGGAAGACGAACCGCGTCGCTGGCGCCCGGCGATGCAGCGCCTCCGACAGGGCGTTGATGAGTTTCGCGTACCAGTCAGACGGCGTCAGCGGTCGACAGTCGGCGCATTCGCACTTGTTGTTGAAGGCGTCAGACAGCCAGACGTGGACGACATCGAGCGCCGGATGTGTCTCGCAGTAGTGGACGATCGTCTCGATGAACGCGTCGAATGCGGGCCGGAAGCTGTAGCACAGCTCCGTATTGATCGGAATATCGGCGAACAGCTTGCGCTCGCCCTTCACCTCGGCCAGCCACCGCACATATTCCGGTGGCGCCGGGGACAGCTCCTTCACCCAGCCGGAGCGCGGCATCCCGAACGCGGCGCTCGTCCAGCCGTGGCCCACGCGATGGAAGATCAGCCCGCGGCGCTGCAAGGCGGAGATCACCCGTTCATCGTAGCGCAGCGCCTCGGTTTCGGTCAGCGGCGCTCCGGCGTGCCGGGGGTTGTATTTCCGCTCGCACCACTGGCTGTAGAAGTAACCACTGTGGATGAATTGCAGGAAGAGGGTGTTCATGCGCCGTTTGGCGCACCAATCCACCATGCCGAGCGCATGCGCGAGCGAAGTCGCACCTTCGATGCAGACCCCGCGATGGCGGTAGCCTGCCATCTCTGCGACCGCTGCGGCAGGCAGCGTCACGTCTGCTGCGAATGGCACCACCTCGCCTGCCGGGCCCGGCCGCACGAAGCGAATGCCCTGGGTCTCGAGGAAGGCGTAGACGCCGAACAGGACGCTGCGAGCGTTGCGGCCCGCAATGTGCAGTGCGCCGCCGTCGGCCCAGAGCACGAACCCATCATCCCAGGGCGCCGGCGCCAGTGCACCGCCCGGCGGCGCGGGCAGGCGGTCGCAGACGCCCAGCCAGGCCGTCGCGGGCCGGGCGGCCACGCGCTGGGCTGACCGAACGGTCGGACGCACGCCAGTGAGCTTATCGACATAACGGGCCAGTTCCCGGCCGGCATAGGCCAGTACCCGGTCGTCATCACCGGCGCCGGTGCGAAGCCAATAGATACGAGCCATGTTCATCGGTTCTTCTCCATGTTCAGCGGCGCGCTGACTGCTCGACGCATGAGGGGTCGGTTCGGAGGTCAGCGCCTCGGCGGTCGGACTGCTGTATGCATCACCGCTGCATCCTGATCCTTGCCCCGCCGCCAGCGTCATTCCGCCGGCGGCGCACTACGCTGCCCACTTGATGCTTCCAGCAGGTGATGCAGGTCGGCGCGGCTGAGGGTGCCGATCACTTCACCTGCCTCGACCACGATGGCAGCGCCGGCGCCTTGCGCCAGGCGCTCTCCCGCTTCGCTCAACGGTCGATCCGGCGCCAACTGGGGCATCTCACGGTGCATGCGCTGTCCGATGCGCGCGGTGGGCTCGTGCCGGCGCATGGCCTGCAGGAGATCGCTGCGCGTGACCAGCCCGACCAACCGTCCTCCATCGACGATCAGAAAGGTGGTTTGGGGAAGCGATGCCGCCTGCGCGGCGGCGTCGCCGACAGTCTGCAGAGGATGCAGGCGTACACCGATCGGCTTCATCGCCTGGCGCACGCGCCATCCTTGTAGCCTGGCCCGATAGCGGGACTGATCGCGCTCTTGCCATGCTCCCATGAAGACGAATACCGCGATAAAGCCCAGGAAGAAGTCGCGAGCGAGGAGCGCGGCCATGCCGAGCAGCAAGGCGAGCGTCTGGCCGACATATGATGCGACAGCAGTGGCATGGTGGCGAGACATGAGAGCAGCCAGGAATGAGCGGAGCATCCGCCCGCCGTCGAGCGGGAAAGCCGGTATGAGATTGAACACGGCCAGGAAGAGGTTGTTGAAGACCAGGAGTGTGAGCAACGTCTGGCCGTCGTGCGCCATCAGATGCGCTTCCAGCAGAACCGGGGCCAGCGCCATCGACACGATCTGGTCGGGGCTCAGCCAGGCGATTGCAGCCAGACCGAGGCCGATGGCGAGCGCGATGTTGGTGGCCGGCCCGGCAGCCGCCATCACGAATTCCTGGTACGGGCGCTCGGGCATTCTGGTCATGCGCGCCAGGCCGCCGATCGGCAGCAGGGTGATGTCGACCACCTCCACGCCGAAGTGCTGCGCCACAAGGCTGTGGCCCAATTCGTGCAGGAGTACACAAACAAAGAGGAGCAGAACGAAGGCGACCATGAAGCCGGCATCTCCACCGGTATTTGCGCGGCTGTCTGCGGCGCCGATGTAAGCAGCCCAGGCCACCACCAGCAGAAAGGTGACGTGAAGGCGAATGGGGATGCCGCGAATCTGCAGCAGCTTCAAAGACCAGGACATGGCGCGCCTCGCAGGCCGGGGACCCTATCACCCATCGCTGGCGTTCTTCTCGCGCGGCTGCCGGCGGAAAAATGGCAGCGCAAGCCGCCCACCGAAGCCCAACCTGGACGGCCTGGGCGCGCTCACCGGCGGGGTCGCCGGCGCGCTCGCCGGCTCCTCATCCCAGCGGAATTGGCGGGCATACATGCGCCGGTAGAGCCCGCCTTCTCGAGCCATCAGTTCGGCGTGCGAGCCCTGCTCGACGATCCGGCCATCGTCCAGGACCGCAATCACGTCAGCGTTCGTGATGGTGCTGAGTCGGTGAGCGATCACGAAAGTGGTGCGGTCGCGCATCAGGTGGTCGAGCGCCTCCTGCACTGCCTGCTCCGATTCACTGTCGAGCGATGAGGTGGCCTCATCGAGGATCAGGACGCGCGGGTTCTTCAGGATGGCGCGCGCGATGGCGATGCGCTGCCGCTGGCCGCCGCTCAGCTTCACGCCTCTCTCGCCCACCAGGGTGTCGTATCCATCCGGCATGCCGGTGACGAATTCGTGGGCGTTGGCCGCCTTTGCGGCGGCTTCGATCTCCTCCTGTGTTGCATCTAGCTTTCCATAACGGATGTTGTCGCGCACACTGCCGCCGAACAGCGCCGTTTCCTGCGGCACGATGCCGATCTGTTCGCGCAGGCTGCGCATCTGCACATGGCGAATGTCACAGCCGTCAATGGTGATGCTGCCGCGGGTCGGATCATAGAAGCGCGGAATCAGATTGACCAGGGTTGTCTTGCCGGCGCCGCTCGGTCCCACGAGGGCGATCACCTGGCCCGGTTCGGCGCTCAGGTTGATGTCGCGCAGCACCGTGCGCGCCTGGGAATGATCTTGATAATCGAAGGTCACGTTCTCGAAGCGGACCAGGCCGGCAATGGCCGGCAGCGGCTGCGCGTCGGCGTCGTCCTGCATCTCCGACGGCGTGCTGAGCAGTTCGAACACCCGGTCGCTGGCGCCGATGGCCTGCTGGAACTGCGCATAGAGCGTCGTGAACGCACCGATCGGCGCGGCGATCATCAAGGTGTAGAGCAGGAAGGCCACCAACTGGCCCGACGTCAACTGCCCGGAGATGACCAGTCGGCCGCCCACCCATAACACGGTGGCGATCGCTGCAAAGCCCAGGAAGCCGATGATGGGACCGATGACGGCGCGCACCTTCACCCGCTCCATGGAAGTCTGGTAGAGCTGCTCCACCCGGTCGCCGTAACGTGCCACCTCGTACGGCTCGCGCGCAAAGGACTTGACGATGCGCACCCCCGCCAGTGCTTCATCCGCAGTGGCGTTGATCTCGGCCAGGTTGTCCTGCACTTGTTTGCTCAACCGGCGGATGATCCGGCCGAGCAAAATGACGCCGAGCACGGCCACTGGCACGATGGCAAGCATGACGAATGTGAGCTGCCACGACATCGCCAGGATGATGGCGATGCCGCCGATCAGCGTGACGGTCTGCGACACCAGGCTGAGGATGGTGGTGGTGACCGCTTCCTGGATCGTCATGACATCATTGCTGAGCCGCGAGGTGAGCTCGCCAACGCGCGTGGCGGCGAAGAAGCGCAACGGCATCAGGTGGAGGTGCTCGTACAGGGCTTTGCGCAGGTTGGCGACGACCCGTTCGCCTACGCGGCCGATGAGAAAGGTCTGCCCGAAGCCCATGACGGCCTGGGTGACGGCGATCGCAAGCAGCCCCACCAGCGCCCGGTTGAGAGTGGTGAGATCGGCCTGGTTGAACGCGGTGTCGACCAGGCGCGACACGATCCACGGCATGGCCAGGCCGATCAGGCTGTTGCAGACCAGGATCACCCCCGCGACGGCCAGACCTTTCCAGTATGGTTTCACGAAGACCAGCAGCCGCCGATAGCTGGTGAACATGCCTCGGACGAACTCGCGGTTGGGGAGGGGAATCGGTGACGGCTGCACCGGGCGGGCCTGCGACTGCGCCATGAAATGCCTTTCACACTGCGTGGACTATATCCACTGCGTGGACTGGATCGCAGCTCAGTATACCGCACCGCAGACCGTTTGACAACCGGCAGGCGATGTGTTACACTCCTGCGACAAAGGCGATGATGGAAACGAGTAGGCGGGTCTGTTGTTGCTCAGCGAATCCGGGATGGTGTGAGCCGGACGCACTGCACCCACCGAAAATCCTTCCGGAGCTGCGATCCGAACCGCCCTGCGGGGTGAAGTAGACGTCGCCGGGGATGCGCCCGTTACTGCGTGAAGGCGTGTTGGCGCCGAGAGTGAACTGATTTCGGATTGCCGATCTCGGATCTGGGATTGATCGCAGCCATGGACCTCAATCCCCAGTCCTCGATCTTTGATCCTTGATCTGTTAAGCGGGGTGGCACCGCGGGAGCTGCGCTCTCGTCCCCAAGTGGGATGAGGGCGTTTTTGTTTGCGGACGACGGACGGTTTGACCGTCGACGGTCGTCCATGGTCGATTGTCGAGGTTCCCATGACCGACCTTCTCTATCAAACTGACAGCTATCTGCGTGAGTTCGATGCAACGATCGTGGCCGTGGACGCCGAGAGCGGCCGCGCGGCGCTGGACCGAACGGCATTCTTCCCCGGTGGAGGCGGACAGCCGCACGACCTGGGGGCATGGGTGTGCGACGGCGCGGTGCTGCGGGTGACTCAGGTCAAGAAGGAGGGGAACCTGGTGTGGCATTGGCTCAGCGGCGGACTGCCCGCCGTTGGCCAGGCCGTCACCGGTTCGATCGAGTGGGCCCGGCGTTATGCGTTGATGCGTACGCATACTGCGCTGCACATCCTGTGCGGGGTCGTCTGGCGCGACTATGGCGCCCAGGTGACCGGCGGCAACATGGATCCGCTGCAAGGGCGGATGGACTTCGAGTTCGCCACGCTGCGCGCCGAATTGGTCGGCGAGATCGAGGCCCGGTGCAATGCCGAGATCGCCGCAGCGCGCGATGTGTGCGTGAAGATTCTGCCGCGCGAAGAGGCGTTTCGGATCCCGGACCTGATCCGCACCAAGATCAACTTGCTGCCTGCGGGCATTCAAGAGGTGCGCACCGTGGAGCTTGTTGGGCTTGACCTCCAGGCGGACGGGGGCACGCACGTCGCCAATACGCGCGAGGTCGGGCGGATACGCGTGGTGGACTATAAGTCGAAGGGCGCGATCAACAAACGCATCTACATCGAAGTGGGGGATGAGTAAGCAAGGAGACAAGGAGGGGAGCCGATGGCCGCGCCAGATGAAGCGAAGAAAGAACAGGTGCTGAGCGGGCTGGCTGAGGCTCGATTGCCAATTCTCCGCCTTGCTCGTGAGTTGCCTCCGCAGAAGCAATATCAGGTGTTTCTCGGGAAGTGGTCTCCGGCAGACTTGTTGTCGCATCTTGACTGAGGGAGTTCGCCGATGCCGTTGTGATCCTATGACGTCATGGATCACTGTGGACGTTTGACCCAATCGTGAGGTATTCCCGTGCCTAAGTTCCATAATGTCTCTCCCCAGGTCGACCTGCCTGCGTTGGAGCAGGACGTCCTGCGCTTCTGGAAAGAAGCCGACGTATTCGGTCAATCGCAGCAACAGACTGCAGCCGGTCTGCGCTTCGTCTTCTACGAGGGCCCGCCGACCGCCAACGGCCGTCCCGGCATCCATCATGTGCTGGCGCGCGCGTTCAAGGACATCTTTCCGCGCTACAAGACGATGCGCGGCTATTATGTCTCACGCAAGGGCGGCTGGGACACCCACGGCCTGCCGGTTGAGCTCGAGGTCGAGAAGAAGCTCGGTTTCTCCGGCAAGAAAGCCATCGACGAATACGGCGTCGCGCCGTTCATCCAGAAGTGCCGCCAGAGCGTCTACGAATATGTAGATGAATGGGAGAAGCTGACGGAGCGGCTCGGCTATTGGGTCGATCTTCCGACCGCCTACTGGACGCTGACCAATGACTACGTCGAGTCGCTGTGGTGGATCCTCAAGCAGTACTGGGATCGCGGGCTGATCTACCAGGGCTACAGGGTCGTGCCCTACTGCCCGCGCTGCGGCACGCCGTTGAGCAGCCACGAGCTGGCCCAGGGCTACCAGGAAGGCACCAAAGACCCCAGCGTCTATGTGCGATTCCCGCTGCGCGATCAGCCCGGTGCCTACCTTCTGGTCTGGACGACCACCCCTTGGACGCTGCCGGGCAACGTCGCCGTCGCTGTGGGTGAGGAGATCGACTATGTGCTGGTGCAGCATGAGGATGATAAGCTTTGGCTGGCCGAAGCGTTGGTCGGATCGATCTTCGGAGAGCACGCCGGCCATGTGACTGTGCTGCGCCGGGCGAAAGGCCGCGAGCTGTTGGGCTGGCATTACCGGCCGCTCTACACCTTTTTGCCTGTCACCCAGGACTACTGCTACATCATCCCCGGTGACTTCGTCAGCACTGAGGACGGCACGGGTCTGGTGCACATCGCGCCGGCTTTCGGCGCCGACGACATGGCAGTGGGTCAGAAGTACGGCCTGCCTACCCTGATGACCGTGGATGCACAGGGCCGCTTCGTCGATGCGGTGACGCCGTGGCGCGGCGTCTTTGTCAAGGACGCCGATCCGCTCATCCAGCGCGATCTCACCGATCGCGGGCTGATGCTGAAGCAGGGCGTCTATGAGCACACGTACCCGTTCTGCTGGCGCTGCGACACACCGCTGATCTACTATGCGCGCAGCACCTGGTACATCAAGACGACCGCATTCAAAGAGCAGCTCATCATCAACAACAACCGGATCAACTGGGTGCCGGAGCACATCAAAGAAGGGCGCTTCGGCGAATGGCTGGCAAACAACATCGATTGGGGGGTCGCACGGGAGCGCTACTGGGGCACGCCGCTGCCGTTCTGGGTCTGCGACAACCCAACCTGCGGACAGCAGGAGTGCGTCGGCTCGGTAGCGGAGTTGAATGCCAGGACCGGTCGCAAGTTCATGCAGCCGCGCTATCTGGCGCAACAGCGCGGCGAGTGGCCCGATCCGAACCAGCCCGATGCGGAAGTGCTCGATCTGCACCGGCCGGCCGTCGATGAGTTGAGCTGGGCGTGCGCGAAATGCGGCAAAGGGATGATGCGTCGCGTGCGCGAGGTGGCCGATTGCTGGTTTGACTCCGGCGCCATGCCGGTGGCGCAGTGGCACTATCCGTTCGAGAACCGCGAGCGATTCAACGACCAATTCCCGGCTGACTTCATCTGCGAGGCGGTGGATCAGACGCGCGGGTGGTTCTACACGCTGCACGCGGTGAGCACCCTCCTGTTCGACCAGCCGTGCTTTCAGAACGTGATCTCTCTCGGCCATATCATGGCCGAGGACGGCAGCAAGATGTCGAAGAGCCGCGGCAACATCGTCGATCCGTGGGCCGTGCTCAATGCACATGGCGCGGACGCCACGCGCTGGTACATGTACACCGCCAGCCCGCCGGGCAACACGCGACGCTTCAGCGCTAACCTGGTCCGCGAGGCGGCGGGCAAGTTCCTATTGACGTTGTGGAACAGCTACAGCTTCTTCGTGACGTATGCCAATCTGAACGATTTCGACCCGGCCGGGCCAACCGTTCCGTTGGCCGAGCGTTCGGTATTGGATCGCTGGGTGCTGGCGAAGCTGAATGGCCTGGTGGAGACGGTGACAGCGGCGCTGGAGGCATATGATGTCACCGGCGCGACGCGGCCCATTGCCGACTTCGTGGACGAGCTGAGCAATTGGTACGTGCGGCTGAGCCGGAAGCGGTTCTGGAACACGGCCGATGATGCCAGGACATCGGTTCCTGACGGCCACACCGCGGGCCTTTCCCGCGATTCCGTGGCCGCACACCAGACGATGTACGAGGTGCTGGTCACATTAGCGCATCTGCTGGCGCCGTTCACGCCGTTCATAGCCGACGCCATCCACCGAAATCTGGTCTGTTGTGGCGACGGCGATGCGACCGCCAACGCGCAGCAGGTCGCGTCGGTCCATCTGAGCCGGTGGCCTGCGCCGCAGGTCGGATACGCCGATCCGCAGCTCGTGGCAGACATGGCGTTGGCACAACGTGTGGTGACCCTCGGCCGTTCGGCGCGCGAGGGCGCGTCGCTCAAGCTGCGGCAGCCGCTCGCAGAGGCGGTCATTGGCCTACCGTCTGGCCGCGAGGCCGAAGCGCTGCAGCGCCTGGCCGACGATGTCGTGAAGGAGGAGCTGAACGTCAAGTCCTTGCGCACGGTGACCGCATCGAGCGACCTGGTGAATGTGGTGATCCACCCGCTGCCCAAGCAGCTTGGCAGCAAATACGGCAAGCGCTACCCAACGATCAGGCAGGCGCTGCTGGCGCTCGATCCGTTGGTCTTGGCCGGATTCTTCGAGGCAGGCCAGCCGGTCGAGGTTGCCGTCGACGGTGAGACGGTCGTTGTGCTGCCTGAGGAAGTCGAGGTGCGCAAGAACCCGAAGCCCGGTCTGGCCGTGGCAGAGGAGGCGGGCTACCTCGTTGCGGTCACGACCGATCTCACCGATGAGCTGCGCTGGGAGGGTTGGAGCCGCGAAATCAGCCGCAACATCCAGGAGCTGCGCAAGAAATCGGGCCTGGAGATCAGCGACCGAATTCGCACGACGGTGCAGGCCGGGGCGAGGCTTGCGCCAGTGTGGCAGCGTTACGGCGCCGTCATCGCAGCCGATACGCTGTCCCTCAGCCTTGACCAGGGCGAGCCGGCGCCGGGCGCATTCACGACCGTCCTCAAGCTCGACGACGAGGAGGTTGTTCTGGGCATCCGGAAGGCCTGATGGGCCACAGGGCGCCGCGGATGGCGACAGGAGTCGGAGGCTGGTTCATCGGTCGATGCCGGCATCCGACTCCCGGAATCGAGAGTCCGGACCCAGCCAGCTTGCTTTGCCCATTCCTCCTGCCTGCGTTACAATGCCGGCGTCGGAGCGCTGCCGGAACGGGCGGCGCGGGGGCCAAGTGTCATGCCAACCGGATTTGCCGCGTCGTGGGCTGATCCTGCGGTGCGAGGCGACGATCGTCTCGACGACCGTGCGCCAGCAAGCGGCGGTCATCACCCGAGCAGCCGCGTGTGGCAGAGGGTCACAAATGCTTACACCTGATCGACTGGAGCGCTTGCGGGGCTACTTGCTCGAAGAGCAGGAGAGTCTGCGCCAACAGATCGCGAGCCTGGGGGAATCCTCACAGGGGGCAGACGTCGGGTCGGGCAATCACATGGCCGAAGATGCGACCGCGGCGTTCGACCAGGCCGCAGCGGTTTCGCTGCTGCGCGGGCACCGTCTGGTGTTGGCCCAAGTGGAGCGGGCTCTTGCGCACATAGCGGACGGCACCTACGGCCTGTGCGAGCGTTGCCGACAGCAGATCGACTTTGCGCGGCTGAAGGCGATACCGCACGCGACCTACTGCATGACGTGCCAGAGGACGGCCGAGCTGTGAGTTCAGTGGCGCCTCCTAACCTGAGACATGCCCTCGCTCGCTGGTGGTGGGTGCTGCTGGTGATTGGCGTGATCCTGCTCGCAGATCAGTCCTCCAAGGCCTGGATCGAGCGCACCGTGCCGCTGGACAGTTTCTATACGCCTTTCCCTGCCCTCGACCCCTACTTCATGTTGGTGAATTGGGGCAACACCGGCGCCGCATTCGGTCTCTTGCGCGGCATGGGTGGCACGTTTGCGATGGCGGCACTCATCGTGATCGTGGCCGTGCTGATCTTTTCGCACCAGATCCCGCTTCAGAACCGCGGCATTCGACTGGCCCTGGCATTGATCCTCGGCGGCGCCATCGGCAACCAGATCGACCGGCTGCGGCTGGGCCATGTCACCGACTTTCTGCTCTTTCAGGCGCCTGTGGGCGATCGTATGCTTCAGTGGCCGGCCTGGAACGTCGCCGACGCGTGCATCGTGATGGGTGTGATCCTGATGGCGCTCCTGCTGTTCCGTCTTGAGGGACAAAAGAGCGCGCATCAAGGCAGCCACGTCGAAGGATGATGGCCAGGCGCCTGGCCGGGACCGCGCGTGTGTGACGATCCGCTGGACACCCTGGCGCAAACTGCAGCTGCGATCACGTGTGTCGTGGGCTCAGGCGGCGAGCGGCTGGACAAATGGCTGGCCGAGCAGCTGCCCGGGCATTCGCGTGCCGAGGTCCAGCGCTGGCTCGCGGCTGGGCTGGTCACTGCCCACGAACGGCCGCTGAAGCCGAGCTATCGCGTGGTCACCGGCGATGTGATCGCCGTCCTTGTCCCGCCTGCGGAAGACTACGTGGTGGAGCCGGAGCCGATCCCGCTGGCGGTCGTGTACGAAGATGCTGATCTGCTCGTGGTCGATAAGCCGGCCGGGATGGTCGTGCACCCGGCAGCCGGCAACTGGCGCGGCACGCTGGTCAACGCCGTGCTGCATCACTGCCCCGATCTCGAAGGAGTGGGCGGGCTGCACCGGCCCGGCATCGTCCACAGGCTGGACAAAGACACCTCGGGCCTGATCCTGGTGGCCAAGAACGATGCTGCGCACCGCGCACTCCAGGCGCAGTTCAAGTCCCGCATCGTCCAGAAAACGTACGTTGCATTGGCGCATGGCTGGTTGAGGCCGGAACAAGGGGAGATCGATGCGCCGATCGGCCGCGATCCGCACCACCGGCAGCGGATGGCGGTGGTGCCTCTGTCTCGGGGCCGGGCCGCGGTGACGCGCTACGAGATCAGGCAGCACCTGGAGCAGAAGAGTAACGCGAGCCGGGCAGCCGGCGTCTCGGCCGCGCGCTTCAGCCTGGTCGCGTGTCACCCGCTGACCGGTCGGACGCACCAGATCCGGGTGCACCTGGCCCATGTCGGCCACCCGATCGCGGGCGATTCGCTCTACGGCGGCGCACGCAAGTCCTCCCTGCCATGCGCTCGCCAGTTCCTACATGCCGAGCGCATCCGCTTCCTCTTGCCCGCTTCCAGCCAGGAAGTGGAGTACGTTGCGCCGCTGCCGGCGGACCTGCAACTGACGTTAGCGGCTCTTCAGGTTGCGAACTAATGCGCTAACGCATGGGAGGGCGGGAAGCCGGCCGGGCTTCCGGCGCCCTGGCCGCGGTTCTACCGTTCACCCGGAAACGTGACCGCCGGTCGGCCCGGCACCTGATGGCAGCTGCGGCACCGCGCTTCGTACACCTCGCTTGCGCCGACCAGGATCACCGGGTCATCATAGTGGGCGGGATGGCCGTCGATCAGGCGCTGCGTCCGACTGGCCGGCGCGGCGCACACCACGCAGATGGCGTGCAGCTTGTCCACCAGCTCGGCCTCGGCCATCAGCAGCGGCATCGGCCCGAACGGCTCCCCGCGGAAATCCAGGTCGAGTCCGGTCACGATCACCCGCAAGCCGC
>CAYRFV010000067.1:0-21891 GCA_964423545.1 uncultured Anaerolineales bacterium
GCTAGCGAACAGCACCTCAATGCTCGGGCTCAGTGCTCCGAGAGCCGCGCCGAGTGCGAGTGCGCCGCCGGCCAGCGCCCCCGTCCAACGGTAGCCGACACGCGCAAAAACAAACCCGGCCGGGAGCGCCAGCACCAGCCCCGTCACTGCGAAGAGAGACATCAGCAGGCCTGCCTGAGACACCGGCAGGCCCCAGGTCCCCATCAGGATCGGCAGAATCGGCGGCGGCTTGGTCTGATTCAGCGGCGCGGCGATGCTGAAGAGCAGCAGCACCGCCAGGATCAGCCAGGCGCGGAGGCCGGTGTGGAACGGCACACTCTCGATCACGGACGTCTGAGAGCTCATATAGGAGAGCTTCGATTCAGACAAGGCACGTGGCCGCGGACCGCGTGGCGCGGCATTCACGCATCATCACGGTTGCACGAAGCGCGGCGACTTCGTGCAACCGCATCGCTGAAGGCATTCGTGAACGATCGCCCACCGCCTACGCAACCACGACCTGCTTGCCCGCCGGCAGCGACCGCGGGGCCTGCCCCGGCAGATCGACGATCACCGGCACCGGCGAGTCCACCGTCACCCGCCCCGGCTCAGCGCGCACCCCGATCAGCCCGTGCGGCGTCGGAACCTTGCCCTCCGCCCATGCCAGGCGGCCCAACCGCGGCGCAACGCGCGCCACCGTATAGCCCGGCGCTGCCGGTGTGACGCCTAATGTGTAGAACACCATGTCCTTGGTCGGCGTGCAGCTCCAACCGTGGACGTGCGTGCCCCACCCCCAGCATTCACCGATGGTGTCATAACCATCGACCAGGAACTGGCTCCAGCGCCGATACAGCTCCGGCAGCCGGTCGGCCAGTCCGGCTTCCGCCACCGCATCGTGCACCAGGTAGCTGATGAACGGTTCACCGATCACGATCTGGCGTTCGGTGTCCCAATCCGGCTCGTAGATGCCCATGAACTGCTTCTGTATCTTCTCGAAGGAGTACTCGCCGCTCTCGCCGCCCGTCCACGAGCGCACGATCAGTTTTGCCGGATCGGTGATCGTCTCAGCGATGCGCAACCAACGCTCCCGAGGCGCCAGCCCAGAGACGATTGCCAGTGCGCCGGCCACCTGGCTGGCCGGTTTCTGGGGAACGCCGTTCTTGATGTGGTCGACGTACGTGCCGCGCGTTTCATCCCAGAACATCTCGTAGCCGGCCCTGGCCCGGCCGTACAATTCCTCGGCCCACTCGCGGCTGGCGTTTTCGCCCAACCAGCCGGCGATCTCGATGAACTCCTTCAAGCCGCGCGCCCAGATGGCGGTGAGAATCGAACTGGTGTCCTCCACAAAAAGCGCAGCCCAGTCCACCAGGTTCCACTCAACCACATCCTTCAGCACACCCGCCCGGGTCTGGTAGGGGGCATACCAACGCAGGATGCGCTCAACAGCCGGCATGAACGACTTCACCTTGGCCCTGTCGCCCAGGAAGCGGACCAGGTTGTAGACCCCGTGCACCCAGTGCAGGCCCCAGTCAGGGATCGTGATCCCTCCGCTCGCTTCAATATCGCCTGCCACACTCATGGGTAAGATGCCATCGGAACGCGGCGAGTTGCCCAGGTCCAGGTACTGCCACGCCAGCCGCCAGTCTGTATTGGTCGCAAGGTGGACCATCTGGTGCACCACGCTATCGCCGACCCAGGCACGCTGCTCGCGCGTCGGGCAGTCCGTGAATGCATCGAAGGAATTGAGGTTGACGGTGCGGATGCCGGCCTTGTAGAGGCGATTGAGCTCGGAATCGGAACACTCGAAGGAAGCGCCAGGCGCCCAGGGGTAGATCATCTCGCGCACGGCCAGTCGCTTGACCGTCACCGGGCCGCTCGCACCGTGAACGACCACATAGATGCGGCGCAAGCCGCTCACATCGAACGACTCGAAGACGTCCTCCGTCCCGCGAGCGATGTAGCGGCTGCCATTGTGCGGGGCAGCGAAGCTCTGCTCTTTCCCGGTGAGCGTATCCTCTACGTAGCACAGATCGAAGACAGTCCCGGCCGGGGCATCCACCTCCAGTTGCACCAGGCCGGCCGCGATCCGCCCCAGATCGGCGCGCAGAAGGGCCGAGCGCTCCGGCGGGATCTCCAAAGCCAAGGGGAGCTTGCCATCCGCAATGACCGCTTCGGCAGGAAGACCCATACTGGCGACCACGCGGGCCGCCGGCCCCGCAGCGGATGCGCCGGGGGCGCCTCGCAGAGACTCAACCTGGATGCGCTCCGGTAAGACCACCTCACCGCCAAGCTGTGCAATCGGGCGGGGATGGAGCGGGCCATAGGGATCGGTGGGCGGCTGTGAGCGGGCGAAGCCGCCGATATGAACGGCGCGCAACACCTGCGCGGTCTGCCAGGCAGCATCGTCGAAGCCCGCCGTTTGCCAACCGACCGGAAGCTGGCGCGCATCCATCACTTCCACCGGCACACCGCCGCCAACCGGATTGCTGCCATCGTCTTCCCCCATCTCCCAGGCATGGCTTTTGGCCGCCTTCCACGAACCGTCGCTGATCAACCAGCCGTCCGGGCCGAGATCAGCCTCGAACACGAACACGCCGGTCTTGCCCAGGCCGCTGTTCGGCACGGGGGGCATGTAGAATGAATTGGCCCGGCCGTAGCACTTCACGTGAACTGCGATCACATTTTCGCCCGCCTTCAGATAGGGCGCCAGGTCGAGCAAGTCGTACGTCATGCGCCGTGGCTGGCTGCGCACCGGCCCGCGCGAGACTTCGCGTCCGTTGGCGTAGAGCACGTAGCGAGAGTCGGCGGTCATGCGCGCCGGCACGCGCGCGGGCGCGACGGAGAGGCTGAAGCGCTTCCGGAACAGCCCATGCGACTCGTCGCGCGGCTTCGCCGCCACCATTCCAGCAAAGCCCATGCCGAACTCGACCTTCTCCTCTGGAACCCAAATCCAATGGCCGTTCCAACGGATCTCCGGGAAATCGTGTGGAGTGACAGGTATGGACATATCCGTTTGGCTCCTTGCTTGTGATTCTCGAACACAACGGGACCCCGCGCGTGATGCAGATGCAGGTGATCAAACGATGACGTGAACAGCGCAGGACCCGCTCGACCGAGGGCATCAGGGCCTTGACTGCGTCCTGGTCACCCCCGAAACGATAAAGATCGTGGACGCCGTTCAGCCAGTGCAGGGACCAACCGGGGATAGTGACGCCGCCCGATGCCTCGCTGGGTCCAACTGCGGTGATCGGCAGGATGCCGTCGTAGCGCAGGGAGTCGCTGAGGCTCAGGCACTGCCACGCCAGCCGCCAGTCGGTTTTCGTAGTCAGATGAATCATCTGGTGCATTGCGCTGTCGCCCACCCGCTTACAGCGATCGGGAGCGCCATCTGCAAGATGGAGGGCGTCGTTGATCGTTAGCCGTACGTCATGCGTCCGTCTGCGATGTGCCCGTGAATCGATCGATGTAGCCGACGATCATCTCTTCAAACAACTTCAAGTGCTCTGCCAGCGGCGCCGCAGGATCGCTCCACGTCAGCTCGCCCCGCAATGCCAGCTTTTCCAGGAACCAGATGACGGTGCTTGTGATCACAATCACCCGATTGCCCTGCGGGTGCTCGCGCGCGATTTTCTCCAGCGCAGGGCCATTCCTCGGCAGGGAAATCAGCTGAGCTTTCGTCCACTGGGTCAAGGCCGCGTCAGGGGGGTTGTCGAGGTAGAGCTTGTCGAACATCCCCATGAAGCGAAAAGCATCGCGTAACGCATCGAAGTTGCGGATCATCACCTGGGCGAGTTTCTTCGTCCTCTCGAGCGTGGTCTCTTGATCCTCTGGCCCAAGCAGAGCCACGATCTTCTGCATCATGCGCTTCTGGATTTCGAGCGCAATCACATCGCGATTGGGGAAGTAGCGATAGAGAGTGACTTTGGCGATTCCCGCCTGCGCCGCGATGTCCACCATCGTCGTGTTTTCCAAGCCACTTTGCAGGAATAATCCCTCGGCAACATCCAGAATCCGAGTTTTCTGCTCGTCGATCTGATGTGCGCCGCTTTGCCGTTTGACCTCGGATTTGGAGAGGGCTGTGTTCATCGGGCCACACTACATGTAGCTACGGATTACGGATGCATGTAACCACAGGTTACATGAAATGTCAAACAGCTCTCACCGTTGAGTGCCGCTTGACGAAGCGATTTGTGCGCTTCCAGACTCACGTTATAATAGGGGTGCAAGAGAAAGTTTGTGGATGTGAGCGAGTAAGTGAGAGCCGCAGTACATAGCGAATTTGCAGGCTTGCCACGGCTTACATGACTACAGTCACCTCTCCTCGACTGCCAGACCCACTGGCCCTCCCGCCCGCGGGCCGGCCCTATCTGCCGAGCTGGCCCGACGTCTTGCTGCGGTGGATGAAGCGCTTACCCCTGCCCATTCCCGCCTTACTGCTGGGGCTATGGGCCGTGCTCGTGATCGTGGTGCATGTCAATGCCTGGCGCGAGGGCATCGTCCCACCATGGCAGCTGGACGCGAGAATCTTGCTCGTGAACACATGGGCGCCCTACTGCCTGGCGTTTGTCTACTACCTGGAAAGCACTGCCGCTGATGCGCTGGCAGCATTTCGACCCGCCCTGGGGATGGATGACGATGCCTTTGACCGGCTCAATTACGAGTTCACCGTCATGCCCATGCGGGAAGTGCTCATCAGCAATGTGATCGGCGCAGCAATGGCGTTCATATCCCTGCATTTGCATCCCGAAACCGCGGAACCGTTCATGAACACGCCACGGGCCGCTATCGTAAACATGACACTCAGCATGTTTGGCACGGCCTTAACCTTCACGGCCATCTATCTGTCGTTTCGGCTACTGCGCCTGATCCGGCGCACCTACCTGGGAGCAACCCAGCTCGACCTCTTTCGCACGGGCCAGCTCTACGCCTTTTCTGGACTGACCTTGCGCATGGGCATCGGCTGGTTCATCATTATCTACTCGGGCGCACTGTTCTACCCGGCGCTGCTGCGAAATCTTCCCTGGGTCACAGGCGCGGCCGTCATTCTCGGGGGAATTGCCGTGTCGTTTGTGTGGACGTTGTTCGACATCCATACCCGTATCCGCATCGAAAAATCCCGACATATGGGTGAGATCGATCGGCGGCTGCAGGCAACATTCACTGCGCTCCACCAGCAGATCGACGCCGGCGACGACCGCCTCGCACTCGCACGGTTACGTGAGATGATGGATGCGTTGTTGGTCGAGCGGGGCGTCGTGGGGAGGATTCCCACCTGGCCCTGGCAGCCTGGCACCGTAGCAAGCTTCCTGACGGCGCTCTTGCTGCCATTGATCGTTTGGGGCGTGCAGGTGCTTGTGCAGCGACTGATGGGGTTGTAGCAGCCATCTTCATGCGCTTCGTATTGTCTACCAGGCGCTGCCGGTCAAGCCCGATGCCGCCGCGCAAGCAGCCTGCCGTGGACGCGGACAGGGTTAGCGCGAAATGTAGGCGCCGACCTCTGGCGCGCCCACTGGATATCCCACTCGAGAACCTATCATGCCTCCTATCATGGTCGTTGGCGCCATTTTCATCACCCTGGCCCTGGTCTTCTACACCGTCGGGGTCTGGAGTGAGCGGATCGCAGGGCGGCTCAAGGGCTGGCACCTGATCTTCTTTTGGCTCGGACTGGTGTGCGACACGACCGGGACGGCCATGATGATGGACTTTGCGGGCGGCTTGACGGCCGACGTTCACGGCGTCACCGGCGTCGCAGCCATCCTGCTGATGATCGTTCATGCGATCTGGGCGACCGTCGTGCTGGCGCGGCGGGACGAGCACGCGATCGTCACCTTCCACCGGTTCAGCGTCGTGGTCTGGGCCGTCTGGCTCATCCCGTACCTGTCCGGCGTCGTAATGGGAATGAGGGGGTGAGACGCATGGGCGATCTGATACCATTCCATCTGCTGTTCATGGAGATTGCCGAGCGCGAAACGCGGAACGTCACCCTGCTGGGACGCTACGGCGCGGGGCCAAAGACGTATGGCTTGCTTGAGGCGTACTGCCCCGACCCGTCCTGCGAGTGCCGGCGCGTCATGATTAACGTAGTGGATGTCGACCATCTCGAAGATGGCTACCTCGCGTCGATCAGCTTTGGGTTTGATCGGGACACCGAGATGGCGGGACCGTTCCTTGATCCACTCAACCCGCAGAGCCCGCTCGCCGATATGCTGCTGGGGCATGTCTCGGCGGTGCTTTCCGATCATGCCTATGTTGATAGGCTGGAGCGTCACTACTACCTGGTCAAGGCGGCCGCTTCCCCGTCGCACCCTGCACATGAGAAGCTGAGCGCGTGGCTGGCCGAAGGGCAGCAAGTCGGGCCGCTTCGCCCGAGACCCCAGATCGGTCGCAATGATCCGTGCCCCTGCGGCAGCGGGAAGAAATACAAGAGCTGCTGCCTGCGCAAGGAGAGGGGGAGCACGTCATCGCGACCTGCAAGCTCCTTGTCAGGCACTTGATGAGCGCCCGGCGGCGGTTCGGGGCGATTTCATCTCTGCTCATGACCGTGATCCTCTGCCTCGGACAGATGGTCGTTGACCTTACCAGATATGCATGCTAAAATATCTCTGTGAACGCCAACACCTCTCCCGAACTCGCACAGAAGCTCGACACCCTGCCTGAGCGGCCGGGAGTCTATATCTACCGTTCGACCGACCGCAAGGTGATCTACGTCGGCAAGGCGGTGGTGCTCAAGAACCGCGTCCGCTCCTACTTCCAGGCCAACCGCGACGCCAAGACGCGACGGCTGGTGTCCGAGATCGCCGATCTGGAGTGGATCGTCACCGATACGGAGCTCGAGGCGCTGATCCTGGAAAACGAGTTGATCAAGCGCCACCGTCCCCGCTTCAACATCCGCTTGCGCGACGACAAGACCTATCCCTACATTAAGCTGCACTGGCAGGAGGATTTCCCGAAGGTCAGCATTGTCCGGCGCATGGAACGCGACGGCGGACGCTACTACGGCCCTTTCACGTCAGCGTACGCCGTGCGCCAGACGCTCGATGGCTTGCGCCGCGTCTTCCCCTATCTCGACTGCACACGCGAGATCACGGGGAAGGACCCCAAGCCATGCCTGTACTACCACATCAAGCGTTGCGCCGGGCCGTGCATCGGCGCGGTGGACCGGGACGGTTATCGCCAGATCATCGCGGGGCTGGCCGATTTCCTGGAAGGAAACAGCGAAGAAGCCCTGGCCCAGATGAAGACGCGCATGCAGCAGGCGGCCGAGCGGCTGCAATTCGAGCGCGCGGCGATGCTGCGCGATCAGATCCGCTTTGCGGGCCAGCTCATCGAGCGCCAGAAGGTGGTCAGCGGAAAACAGGAAGATGAAGATGTCATTGCGTTCGCGCAGGATGCGCGCACCGGCGAGGCGTGCGTGCAGGTGTTCTTCATCCGCCGTGGCAAGCTGATCGGCCGGGAGACCTTCGTCCTGGAGGGGGTCAGCCCCGAACAGAACGGCGAGCTGGTGGCGGCCTTTGTTAAGCAGTTCTACAATGAAGCGGCCTTCGTGCCGCCGAGCATTCTGCTGCCGAAGGACCTGGACGAGCGAGACATCATCGAGCAGTGGCTGCGCAGCCGTCGCGGCGGCGAGAAAGTCCTGCTGAGCGTGCCGACCGAGGGGCCAAAAGCCGAACTGCTGCACATGGCGGGCGAGAATGCCGCCGCAACGCTGGCGACGCTCCAGGCGCAGTGGCAGGCCGACACCAATCGCCAAACCGAGGCGCTGACCCAGATCCAAGAGGCGCTGGGGCTGTCGGCTCCGCCGGGACGCATCGAGTGCTTCGATATTTCCACCCTGCAAGGGACAAACACGGTGGGCAGCATGGTCGTCTTCGCCAAGGGCGCGCCGGAGAAGAGCAGCTATCGCCGTTTCAACGTCAAGGGGCGGGGCAGCCAGGGCGAGCCCGACGACTTCGCGGCCATGCGCGAGGTGCTCAAGCGCCGCTTCCGCCGCGCCGTCGAGCAGGCCACGCCCGATCCCAGCAGGGCAGGGCGCAAGTCGGATGAGTCGTGGAAGCTGCTGCCCGATCTGTTGATCGTGGACGGCGGCAAGGGGCAACTCGGCGTGGCCGTAGAGGTGTTGGCCGAGCTGGGTCTGACCGAGGTGGTGCCGGTGGCGGGCCTGGCGAAGCAGCACGAGGAGTTGTTCCTGCCGGGCCGCTCTGACAGCATTGCTCTGCCGGCAGGCGCCCAGGGGCTGTTTCTGGTGCAGCGCATACGCGACGAGGCGCACCGTGTAGCCATCACCGCGCATCGTGAAAAACGCAACCAGGTCGCCATCACCTCCGAGCTGGATGCCGTTCCCGGCATCGGCCCGGCGCGTCGGAAAGCGCTGCTGAAGCATTTCGGCTCGCTGGATGCCATCCGCCAGGCTTCGATCGAGGAGCTTGCCGCCGTGCCCGGCATGACTGCGACCGCCGCCCAGAGCGTACGCGAGAGGTTGTAGCGATGTTTCTCAGCGAGCAAGAACGCAAAGAAGCCTGGGAAGCGCTTAAGGAGACACCGCTTGCGAAGATCTGGCCGGAGCTGGAGAACACCTTTCTGTCCCTCACGGAGAAGGTCGACCTGGCGACCGGACAGTTCGTCTTTCGTGAGGGGGATCCGCCCAGAGACTTCTACATTGTGGGCAGCGGCCTACTCCGCCAGAGCCTGCGGCAGCGCGACGACGGGCTTCATCGCGATCTGGGGCCAGGCGACACCTTCGGGCAGGCTGCGCTCTATCTCAAGGAACAACAGACCGCCGTGCTGGCCCTCCGGCCGAGCACGGTCTATCGGTTGCGGCCGCTCGATCTGAGAACTGCGCTGGAGCGAAACGAGAAACTGTATGAACATGTGCTGCGCGAGAAGCTGATGGCGCGCCTCCGCCCCTTCCCGCTGCTGCGCAGCCTGGCTGACAGCCAGTTACGTTGGTTAGCGTTCGTCACGGACGAGATCGGCGTATCACAGGGCGCAGATGTGCCACAGGCCGAGAAGCCTGGGCTGTGGCTGATCGAGCGCGGACAGGTTGCGGTCACCGGCCCGGCAGCCCAGGGCCACCGGGGGTGGCGACTCACTGCTGGCAACTTCTTCCTATCTGCAGGGCCGAACCGGCAGCGCGGCGCGGCCTGCGTTGCGCAGACCGCCACTGCCACCGTCAACAGCCAGTTGCTCTACGTGCCGATGGCCTTCTTCAATGCGTTCGCTCGGGAATTCCCGGATGTCGACATGCTGAGCCAACGTCCTCTGGATATCCCGCATGTTCTCGCAGGCGTCGGCCCGTTGAGGCCTCTGACCGAAGAACACCGCCTGCATCTGGCCCACTTCTGCGGCTGGCGCTTTGTGCCGGCCGGCCAGAACATCACCTCGCAGGGGCAGCCGGGCTATTCGCTGGTGATGCTGCGGGACGGCGCAGCGTTGATTACGGCACTGGATGACCGCGGACGGCATCGTCCCCGCAATCAGCTCGTTGCGCCAACCTGGTACGGTGAGACGTCGTTGCAGCACGGCCGGGCTCACGACGTCACGGTCCGCGCGGTACCCTCCATCAGAGGCCCGGGCCTGCCACCGCTGAACGGCGCCGATGTGCTCTCGTTGGATCGCCGCGATCTCCAGGTGGCGTTCCGCGAACGCCCCGATCTGTGGACGCCAAGCACGACCCTGGTGCGGGGGTTCGAAAAGATCAAGCAGGCGAAATTGCCCTTTCCCTGGATACAGGACGGCGAGGTGCTGCACTGGCGCTCGCGGACTCACTGGCTGTGGCTGGTCATACCGGAGCTGGGTGTCGTTGGGGTGTTCCTGCTGCTGCTGCTACTGACCCTGCTGGCCCCGGACAATCTCGCGAATGGATTCCAGGTCGTGACGCTGCTCGTAACGGGGCTGGTGCTCGTGCCGCTCGCGCTGATCATCGCGTACAACTACTATGATGACTACTACGCGATCACCAATCGACGCGTCACCCGCCGCGATCACCAATTGATCTTCTACGAGGCGCGCACCGAGTCGCCGATCGAGACGATCCAGGATATCACGTCGGACGCCGGCTTCTGGGGCCGCGTTTTCGACTACGGCGATGTGGTGATCCGGTCGGCGGCGCGCGTCGGCGCCATTCGGTTCGACCGTGTGCCCGCTCCCGACCGGGTTCGAGAGCGCATCCTGCAAGAGAAGAGCGAGGCAGCTGCGGCGATTCGGGGACTTCAGCATGAACGCCTGCGGCGCAATGTGATCGAGGGGTTGCGCCTGACCGTGTCGATTCCGGAGGAGACGCCGGCGCTGGGAGAGGTCGCCCAACGTTCGGGGCCGCTCAGCTGGTGGGACCGGCTGCGGCTCCGCTTGGGCCTGGGCGTGCGCCATCCGGTCGTTGCGCCGATGGCAGGGCGTCCCACGCCTGCCTGGTTGGCGAACTTCATGAAGCGTTTCCCCGAGCGCTGGCGCAAGATCGTCCTGGGGAGAGAGCGTGCATTGACGCCTCTGAAGGAGAACGAATTCCTCTGGCGCAAGCACTGGGTGCAGCTTCTGCGGCAGGCCGGACCGCCGTTCGGGATTCTGCTGCTGTGGATCACGATCGGCTTGCTGATCGCCAATCTGAGGGTGAATATCGCGGGCCTCAGCGGCCCCGCGCTCGGGCTGCCGTGGACGTTTATCCTGTGCATCCTGCTGTTCTGGGTGTGGTGGGAATACGAAGATTATCGCAATGACATCTACATCGTGACCGATGACAAGATCATCGACATCGAGGCCACGCCTCTCTGGCTGGCGATGCGTCGTCGCGAGGGCGGTCTCGATCGCGTGCAAAACGTTCTCGCCACCCAAGTGGGCATCTGGCAGAATCTGCTCAACTATGGCAATGTGGATATCAAGACCGCAGCCACAGGCGAAGGGTATTCCTTCCTCAAAGTATCCAACCCACGTTTGGTCCAGTCCATCGTTTTCCAGAAGCTGGACGCGTTTCGCGCACGGCAGTCGGAACGCCAGATTCAGGACCGCCAGCGCGAGATCATCGACGGGCTGGACGTCTATAACGAGCTGAAGGAAGAAGGCTTCAAGATCTGAGGCCCATCAGGGGGCGGTCGAGAGACCGGATGTCGCAGCGGTGAGGGACGGGGCCAGGGCCAACGCGCTGGCCCCGTTGGCTTCGCTCAGGCCTGCCTGGCGCGGGCTCTTCGACGTCTGAGCCAGCGCACCAGCAAGATGAGCAGGATGATCGGGGTGGCGATGAAAAGCAGCAGCGGCGCCAGATATACGACCAACCAGATCGTGACATCGACCAGTCCTTTGAGCGCATTCACCAGCGCGCGGCTGGCATTCTTGAGCGTTTCCAGCGGCCGCCAGCCCGGCTCCACCACCGGCTTCGCCAGTACGTCGGGGATCAGCTCGATGTTGACCGTGGCCAGTGCGGCAAGGTTGTCCAGGTACTGCATCCGCCCCTTGACCCGCTCGATCTCGCCCCGCACTTTGGTGAGCTCCTGATAGACCTTCAGGACGTCTTCGGCTTTCTGTGTTTTCTGGCGCACCTCGGTCAGCAGCTCGCGCAGCTCCTTCTCGGTGGCTTCGAGGTTGATCAGTTGTGCGTCCAGATCGCTGTACTCCTCGGTGACATCCCTGCCTCCGATGCTTTCGCGTTCCACACGCGTGGCCAGCTGCTTGATCTCGCCGAGGGTGGCGTCCAGTTTCCCGGCCGGGATGCGGGCGGAGATCCGGCCACGCATCTGTTCCTGTTCGCGCCAGGCCTTCGAGTCGGCGACGTAGCCGCCCGCAGCAGTGACTAGCGCCGCAATTGCTTGCATGGCCGGCTCGGCGTCGGCGACGATCATGCTGACATCCGCCGTGCGCACGATCATCCGGCCTGAATCGTCGTTGTCTGCGCTGGCCGCGGCGTCGGCGGGCGCCGGGGCGGCAGGAGGTGGGGCTACATTGCTGGCGGCAGGTCGCTCGACCGGCCGCGCCGGCGCGGGCGCCGCCGCACACCCGGCGCTGAAGAACAACGTCCCGACGACCAAGATGACGGCCAACCCCTGTCTCATGGCATCTCCTCCTCATCCAGAATCTTGCTGGGCGTTCCACCGGCCAGGACGCCGACGAGCCTTACTCCGTTCCTTGCCAGGTTCGCCGCTTCAACCTCACCAGCCGAATTCGAGCCGCGTGATCAGGCGCTCGGGCAGCCGCGCCGCGCGCATATGCGCTTGCGTAATTGAGACCGAGTAGCTGACGCGGCGGGGCAGCCATGTGGAGGTCTCGGTGTCGAGAAGCGCATAGGCGGCGCGCGGATCGTTGTCCCGCGGCTGGCCCACGCTGCCCGGATTCAGGATGGCGCGGCGGTCTCGGCGCAGCGCCACCGCTTCGCCGTGCTTCACGCGAATCGCGTTCACGGTCCGATCGCTGGCGCCCGCCGCGAAGATCATTGGCACGTGCGTATGGCCGACCAGGCAGAAAGGCGTCTCGAAATGATCGAGGCTCGCGCGTGCGACCGAAGGATAGAGGACGTACTCCCAGATCGTATCGCGCGGGCTGCCGTGCGTCAGCGTGAAGTCGCCACTCACCAGCGGCTGGTTGGGCAGGTCGCGCAGCCAGGCAAGGCTTTCGGCCGACAATCGCTCGCGCGTCCACAATACGGCCCGACTGGCCTCGCGGTTGAACTCCTCCGTATCCATCCGGCCAATGACCGCCCAGTCATGGTTTCCGACGACCGTGCGCGCCTTCAGAAGGCGCATGCGGGCAATACACTCGTCGGGTTCAGGGCCGTAGCCGACCGTATCGCCCAGGCACCAGACCGCCTCGTATTCGAAGGCCTTTGCGTCATCGAGAACGGCATCCAGGGCGGCCAGGTTTGCATGGATATCGGACAACACCAGCACGCGCATCGGCTCTATTCCTCCGCAGGGTATGCCCTATCATACCACCGGATGCAGGATGCCGGAAGCCACGGCCAGGAGCGGTGTCGGCGCCAATTTCCAGCCTTCAGTTTGGTCGCGCTCCCAACCGGGGGTATAATGGCGGGCCATGATGGAAGAGCAACGGCTGGCATTGGTGACCCACAGCGCGGTGCAGACCCAGGCCCTGGGCGCGCGACTGGGGAGCCGGCTGCGAGGAGGAGACGTGCTGGCCCTGGCGGGCGAGTTGGGCGCCGGCAAGACCACATTTACGCAAGGCCTGGCAGCCGGCATGGGCATCACCGCGGCGGTCACGAGCCCGACCTTCGTGCTCATCAACCGGTATGTGTCTCCTGATGGACGCTCCCTGCAGCATGTCGACTGTTACCGGCTGGCCGATGCGCCAGCCGAAATGTGGGACATCGGCCTGACTGATCTCTTTGCGGGCGATGACATCGTGGTCATCGAATGGGCCGACCGGATTCCTGGCCTGCTGCCCGATGAACACCTCGCCGTAGCGTTCGCTTACCTGGACGAGACCCGGCGCCGCATCTCTTTCACGGCTCGCGGCGCGCACCACCTTGAGTTGCTGCTTACATGCTACTCGGACTTGATACCAGCACGCGGTTAGCCGGGGTCGCACTCTATCACGGCGAACGCGGCCTGATTGCCGAATACAACTGGCATTCCGCCAACCGTCACACGGCCGAGCTGATGCCGCAGGTGGCGCAGATGATGGCGCAGGCTCGCGTCGGGCCCGCCGACCTGACTGCGGTCGCGGTCGCGCTGGGGCCTGGCTCCTTCACGGGACTGCGCGTGGCGCTGGCTGCTGCCAAGGGACTGGCGCTGGCGCAAGGCATCAAGCTGTTAGGGGTGTCTACTCTCGATGGGGTTGCCTACCCGCACCAGAGCGAGCCAACGCCCGTCGTTGCGGTGGTTCAGGCCGGCCGTGGGCGAGTCTGCTGGGCGCTCTATGCCCACGGCCCGGCAGGCTGGGCCGCTCAGACCGGGTATCAGCTCTCCACAGTGACGGAGCTGGCGCAGAAAATCGTCAGGCCGACCGTCTTTGCCGGTGAATTACTACCCGCCGACCAGACAACACTGCTGCGGTGCCTGGGCAAGGCGCGCGCCAGCTTCCTGCCGCCCGCGCGGACCATGCGCCGGGCAGGATACATCGCCGAGCTGGCCTGGCAGCGCCTTGCGGCCGGACAAGCCGACGATCCGGCCACCCTGAGTCCGATCTACTTGCATGAGCCTGCTTCGCCCAAGTCGGCGGGGGCATAGCCGATGCCGCTTCCCGATGTCACACCGCTGACAGTCGAGGATCTCGACGCGATCATGGCTCTCGAACGTGTCTGCTTCAAAGATCCCTGGACGCGGCGCATGTATCTGACCGATCTGACGCAGAATGAGCTTGCCACCTACCTGGCGGTGCGATTGCGAACCGGCGATGCCGCATCACGGCTTCGGACGGCCGCCCCAGCGCCGATCGTCGCGTATGGCGGCTTCTGGCTGCTGATGGATGAGGCGCATATTGCGACCATTGCCTCGCACCCCGATTGGCGCGGTTGCGGCCTGGGGCTCCACCTGATGCTGGCGCTGCTAGACGCTGCACAGTCGCTGGGAGCGCGTCTATCGACGCTCGAGGTGCGCGCTGGCAATCTTCCCGCCCAACGGCTCTACGAGAAGCTGGGGTATCGGCTGGCCGGCCGGCGGCGACACTACTATCGGGACGGCGAAGACGGGCTGATTCTGACGACGCCCCCCCTCGCCGAACCGGAGATGCGCGCACGACTGGCTGCCGCACGCGCCGATGCGCTGCGCCGGCTGGCCGTCTGCTTCGGGGAGACGATCGACCGTCCCCGGGAGCCGATGCACGCCTCCTGAACGGAGCCCGAGGTGGAATCTGCCGAATCGAATGCCACCATGTCATTCCCGCGCACATCGATCGTCTGTCATCCGCATTGCCGGAGTTGACCATGCCCGACTCACTTGACCAGATCGCCGCCGAAGTGCGTAGCTGCCTGCGGTGCCCGCTGGGCAAAGGACGCACACACGCCGTGCCCGGCGAGGGACCGGCCAACCCCCGGATCCTGCTCATCGGAGAGGGGCCGGGCTACCATGAAGATGTGCAGGGCCGCCCGTTCGTCGGCGCCTCCGGACAGTACCTGGAGGAGCTGCTGGCAGGCATCCGCTTGCGCCGCAAGGATGTCTTCATTACCAATGTGATCAAGTGCCGCCCGCCCGGCAACCGCGACCCGGAGCCGGTTGAGCTGGCTGCGTGTCGCGACTATCTCGACAGGCAGATCGCGCTCATGCACCCCGATGTCATCGTCACTTTGGGCCGCTTTTCGATGCAGCGCTATTTTCCTGGACAGTCGATCACGCGCATCCACGGCCAACCCCGACGCGTCGGCGACACGTTCTACCTGCCCCTGTTCCACCCGGCCGCCGTTCTGCGCAATCCGGATTGGCGCACGCAAATGGCAGCTGATTTCGCTCGCATCCCACAATTGCTGGCGGAGCTCGACGCCGAAAGAGCACCCAAGCCGCCCGAACCGGTGCAGGAAGACGACGAGGAAGGCTACACCCAGCTCAGCTTGTTTTGATGCAGAGAGTTGGAGGGCGGCTGCGGAGAACCCGCACCATCGTTCTCCCTTCGGCTCTGAACTTCCGTCCTTCGGCTCATCAAGGAGGTATTTTGGCAGATCTACCGCTTCGCGTGATCCCTCTCGGCGGCGTCGGCGAGATCGGGAAGAATCTCATGGTGCTCGAGTACGACCAGGACATCCTGGTGATCGATGCCGGCCTGATGTTTCCGGAGGGGGACATGCCCGGCATCGACCTGGTATACCCAGACATCACATACCTGACCGGTCGAGCCGACCGTGTGCAGGGTATTGTGCTGACCCACGGCCACGAAGACCACATCGGCGCGCTCTCGTACCTGCTCAAGTATCTCGATGTCCCCGTCTATGCCACGCCTTTGACGCGCGGCCTGGCCGAGGTGCGGCTGAAGGAGGCCGGCGTGTTGGCCGACGCCGAGCTGCACACGATCACGCCGGATGATATATTGGAGCTGGGCTGCTTCACGGTCGAGTTCTTCCACGTATGTCACAGCATTCCCGATGCGGTGGGGGTGGCGGTTACGACTCCGGTGGGCCTGGTGGTGCATGCGTCCGACTACAAATTCGACCAATACCCGGTGGATGGCAAGCTGACCGATGTGGCCAAGCTGCGCACGCTGGGCGATCGCGGCGTGCTGCTGCTGCTGTCCGATTCCACCAACGCCGACACCGAAGGATTCACGCCATCGGAACAGCGTGTGACCGAGGCGCTGGATGGAATCATGGGCGACGCACCCGGTCGCCTCATCGTGGCGACCTTTGCGTCGAACATCTCGCGCATCCAGCAGGTCATCCAGGTGGCGCGACGCTATGGCCGGCGCGTGGGGGTGGTCGGCCGCAGTATGGTCAACAACGTGCGCATGTCGATCAATCTGGGCTACCTCGACGTCTCCCCCGATGATTTACTGACCACGGCGGAGATGAACAACCTGCCGCGCCATCAGGTCGTCATTGTCTGCACGGGCAGCCAGGGCGAGCCAACCGCCGTGCTGGCGCGGCTTGCCGGGGAAGAGCATCCACAACTGCAGATCATCCCCGGTGACACCGTCGTTCTCTCTGCGACACCGATTCCCGGCAACGAGGAGATGGTCAACAAGATCATCGACGATCTGTTCCGGCTGGGCGCCAACGTCATCTACTCCGACCTGTCGGACGTTCACGTGTCAGGCCACGGCAGCCGGGAGGACCACAAGATGATGCTCTCCCTGGTGCGGCCGCGTTTCTTCGTGCCGATGCACGGCGAATACCGCCATCTGATCCTGCACGCACGCACGGCCCAGGCGATGGGCATTTCCCCCTCCAACATTGCGATTGTGGAGAGCGGGCAGGTGATTGAGGTGGAACCGCATGCGCTGCGCGTGGGCGAACGCGTGAGCGAGGGTCACGTGCTGGTGGATGGCCTGAGCGTCGGGGACATCGGCTCGGCTGTGCTGCGCGATCGCCAACACCTGGCGCGCGACGGCTTCCTGGTCGCAATCGTGGCCCGAAACCCGGCGACCGGCGAAGTCGTGACCGATCCCGAGATCCTCACCCGCGGTTTCGTCTACGTCGCAGAGGCGGACGATCTGATCGAAGGCGCCAAAGATCGCATGTGGGAGGTGCTCAAGGTGCCGGCAACCGGCTCGTCCATCCGCAACAAGATCAAAGACGCGTTGAGCCAATACTGCTACACTCGCACCGGCCGTCGCCCGCTCATCTTGCCGCTGGTGCTGGACGTGTAGTAGGTGTATAATGGGCGCAACTAGAACATTTGCGCGGTTATGCGGAGCGGAACCATGGCAAAGCGTGCGCCAACAAGGAGTAAGTCGCGCTCCAAGCCCGGACTAGACCTGGGACACCTCCTGCGCGCGGAGTTGATCGGCACGCTGCTGGTCGTAGGCGCTTTCCTCCTGCTCCTCAGCATGCTATCGGCCAACCAGGGAACCCTCACGGGCGCCATCATCAACGCCATGCGCACGCTCTTCGGGGTCGGCAGGTGGTTGGTCCCACTGCTGATCGGCGCGTTCGGCGTCTGGCTGGCGCTTCGCGAAGTGTCCGATCAGCAGATCCTGACCCCGCGCCGCTTGATCGCGGCCACCGTTCTGTTCGTAATCTTCGAAGCTGCGGTCGAGCTGGCTGTCGGCGGCGACGATCCGCTGGCGGGTGAGGGAGGCGGCGCGCTCGGCTACATGGTCAGCCAGGGGCTGGTGCTGGTCTTGGGCGTACCGGTGACCGTTGTCGTCTTGATCCTCGCGACCGTGGCGGCAGTGCTGGCATTCGCCGGAGTCACGCTGCACCAGGTCATGGAGGGCCTGCGCACCGGCTGGCGGCGACTGCGCGGCACTGCGCCCGGGCCTGAAGGGCTACAGCCGAACCCACCCTTGCCGCTGGGGGAAGCCTCATCGCCGCTGCAGCGCTGGTGGCGCAGCCTGAAGGAACACCTGACGCTGCGCCCGGCCAGGCGCTCCCCAGAGGTTCCTCCCCTCGTTTCGACGACCGATGCCCAGCAGACCGCCAAGTCCAGCCGCAGCGTCGCCGCACCGACCGGACCGCCGCTCGCTCCCACGCCACCGGCTTCGCGCGTCATTGGCGGCAGCAGCGCGCAGATCTGGCGGCTGCCTGTCATCAGCGAAATCCTGGACGACGGCACCGATGAGGAGATCCAGAGCGAAGACCTGCGCAAGCGCGCCGAGATCATCGAAAACACGCTGGCGAGCTTCGGCGTACCGGCTCAGGTGGTGGAGGCCAACCAGGGGCCGGCGGTGACGCAATTCGGGTTGCGGCCAGGCGTCGTGATTCGTCGGGATCGCAAGGGCCAGGAGACCCGCATCAAGGTGCGTGTCTCGCAGATTCAGACCCTCGCGAATGACTTGGCGTTGGCGCTCGCCGCCTCGCCGCTGCGCATCGAGGCGCCCGTGCCGGGTCGCGACATCGTCGGGGTTGAGGTGCCCAACGTCCAGATCTCGATGGTTTCCTTGCGTGGGGTGATGGACTCGGAGGAGTTCAAAGCCAGTCGCGGCGCGCTTACTTTCGGCCTGGGCCGTGATGTGTCCGGCCAGGCAGCCGTCGCCGATCTCACCCGCATGCCGCATCTGCTCATTGCAGGCGCGACGGGCTCCGGCAAGTCGGTCTGCATCAACGCTATCATCACCGCCTTGCTCCTCACCCACACGCCTGACACACTGCGCTTCCTGATGGTCGACCCCAAGCGCGTGGAGCTGACGGTGTACAACGGCGTTCCACACCTGATTGCGCCGGTGGTGGTGGATATCGAACGCGCCGTGCCGGTGCTGCAGTGGGCCACACGCGAGATGGAGCGGCGGTACAAGCTCCTGGCGAAGGCTTCTGCGCGCAACATTGAGGCGTACAATGACAAGCTGGCCGCGCGCGGCGAGCCGGTGTTGCCCTATATCGTGATCTTGATCGACGAGCTGGCCGACCTGATGCTCTCGGCGCCCGAGGAAGTGGAGCGCTATATCTGCCGCATCGCCCAAATGGCGCGTGCCGTGGGTATACACCTGGTGATCGCCACGCAGCGTCCCAGCGTCGATGTGGTGACCGGCCTGATCAAGGCGAACTTCCCGGCGCGCATCGCATTCGCCGTCACATCCCAGGTGGACAGCCGCGTCATCCTTGACACGCCCGGCGCCGAGCAGTTGCTCGGCCGTGGCGACATGCTCTACATGGCGCCGGATGCCAGCAAACTGCAGCGCCTGCAGGGGTGCTGGGTATCTGACCGCGAAGCCTCGCGCCTGGTGAGCTACTGGAAGGGCGCGCGCACCCTTGGCCCGGAGATGGAGCCACTGGACGCGGCGATGCTGGGCGCCGGAGCCGGGGATGAGGCGGTTCGTGGCGGCTTGCCGGAAGGCATGCAGGCGCCGGTCGGCGAGATGTTGGAGCCGCCGTGGGTGCCCGGGCAGGAGACGCTCCAGCAGCCGCTCTGGGACGAAATGGCGGCCGCCGAGGCGGCCGCCGCCGGGAAAGACGAGATGTATGCACAGGCAGTCGAGGAGGTGCGAAAATCGGGGCGCGCCAGCGTCTCTCTCCTACAGCGCCGGCTGCGCATCGGCTACTCGCGAGCGGCGCGGCTCATCGATGAGCTGGAAGCCAACGGAATCATCGGGCCGGACCTGGGTGGCAGCCGCGGAAGGGAGGTGTTGCCGGAGGGCGAGCAAGGAATGCAAGGATAGCTTTCGTTGCACGATATACTTCGTTGTGATCTGCACGCATTGGAGGCCTCATGTGCCACTCATTGGACCCGAACGATGTGCGCATATTCAGTGGTCGATCGCATCCGGCGCTAGCAGCCAGCATCGCCGAATACCTCTCCGTGCCGCTGGAGCAAACGCTCTTCCGCTGTTTCTCCAACGATAATCTGTACATCCAGCTAGGCGCCAGCGTACGCGGCCGCGCCGTCTTCATCATCCAATCGCTGGTGCCGCCGGTCAGCGAGCATCTGCTCGAGCTGTTTATGATGCTGGACGCGGCAAGGGGCGCCGCAGCGCGCGAAGTTCATGCCATCATCCCCTACTTTTCGTACGCGCGCTCAGACAAGAAAGATGCGCCGCGCATCCCCATCACCGCCCGCCTGGTGGCCGATCTGCTGCAAACGGCCGGCGCGACACACGTCATGACGATGACGCTGCACTCACCGCAGGTGCACGGCTTTTTCGGCGTGCCCTGCGATCCGCTCACGGCCCGGGCGCTGATTGCGACACACCTGCGACAGTATGACTTCAGTGCGGCCGACACGATGGTCGTGGCGCCCGACTTCGGCCGGGCCGGCTCGGCCGTGCGATTGGCGAGGATGCTCGGACTGCCCGTCGCTTCCGCCGACAAGACGCGCCTCTCCGACACCGAAGTAGAGATTACCGACTCGATCGATCGCCAGGTGCAAGGCTTCCGGCGCATCATCACCTATGATGACGAGATCGCGACCGGCGGCTCCACGTTCGCGCTTTCCCAACGGCTGATTGCCTGCGGCGTGGAGGAGATCACCGTGGTGTGTACGCATGGCCTGTTTACGGGCAACGCCATGGATCGACTGGCGCAAATTCCCCAGATCCGTGAGATCGTCACGACGGATACGGCGCCGCTTGCGCCGGAGAAACGCCTGCCCAAGGTGACCGTCCTGTCGGTGGCTTCGACCTTCGGTGAAGCGATCTGGTGCAATTCCTCGCACCAGTCCATCGGGAATCTGTTTGCATTCGGCGAAGCTCCCTGCTAGGCGGTCCGCCATCTCGCGTCGAAAGGCCATAGGACATGCGCTTGCGACGAGTTCTCCTGTCCATCATTCTTGCGCTCTACGGGCTGCTGGGGATGCTGTATGCCGTCCGCACGCCGGCCTGGCAGGCGCCCGATGAGCCGGCGCACTACAACTACGTCCGCTTCATCGCCGAGACCGGCGAGTTTCCGGTGTTGCAGATGGGCGACTATCCTCACGGCTATCTAGAGGAAATCAAGAGCCGCAGATTCCCGCCCGATCTGAGCATCGAACCTATCCGCTATGAGTTTCATCAGCCGCCCGCCTACTACGTGCTGCTGGCGCCGATCTATGCCGCAACGCGCGGCGCGCTGCTGCCGTTGCGACTGGCGTCCGTGCTGCTTGGGCTGGGGGTTGTGCTGCTGGCGTACGCGGTCGCCTGGCGCATCTACCCGGCGCGCGCGGCGCCGGCATTGGGCGCGGCGGCATTCGTCGCCTTCCTGCCGCAGCACCTGGCGACGGTCTCACAGGTGGGCAACGATGTGTTGGCCGAATTGCTCTTTGCATCGGTGCTGTATCTGCTGGTCGGGTGGGTGATGGAGGGGGCGGCTACCGCTCAGGAGGCCGAGCGTGGGGGACCGGGAACCAGGGAAGGACCCTGGCGTGCACTCACCGCCGGCCTACTGCTGGGCCTGATTCTGATCACGAAGACAACGGCGTACATCGCCGTGCCGCTGGCGGGAGGCGTGCTGGCCTGGCGTTGGTGGCGCGGGCGGGCCGATGCGCGGCGCATGGCGGTCGAGGCGCTGCTGGTGGTCGCACCGGCGCTGCTGCTCGCGCTGCCCTGGTATCTCCGCGATGTCGCCGTCTACGGCTGGCCCGACTTCCTGGGTCTGGCCCGTCACGATCAGATCGTGGTGGGCCAGGTGCGCGCCAGTGAGTTCCTTGCCCAGGTGGGCTGGAATGCCTATCTGCGGCGCGCGATCGAATTCACCTTCAAGAGCTTCTGGGGGGTCTTCGGCTGGTTGGGCGTCTTCATGGACAGCCGGGCCTATTTCCTGGTAGCGGTCTTAAGCCTGGTCGCCGGAGGCGGTCTGGCGCTGCGAACCATAGGAGTCAGATTGCAAATCGGTGAGGAGGTGAGCGAACACTCCGAAAGCCGCCGTCGCAGGCCCGCCATCGCCCTGCTCATCATCTCCGTTGGGCTGACTTTCCTGACCTA
>CAYRFV010000068.1:0-21839 GCA_964423545.1 uncultured Anaerolineales bacterium
GCCAGGCGCTGCGGATACCCCTCAACCCCCAGAAAGAGGGCCATCGCGAGGCGAACCAGGGCGCGGCCGCCTTCCACGCCCCCGCCCGCCCGAAGGCCGTGAAAGCCTTACACAACCACCAAGACCGCCCCGCGAAGGCGGCCTTTTTGTTTGCTGCTGATCGGTGCAGACCGGTCGATCGGTTTGCCTGGAAGGGTTCGCGCATGTACATACCCGACTCTGAGCTTCTCCGCAACACACTCTATGCGCCCGATCGCGAACACGACGCGTGCGGCGTCGGCATGGTGGTCGATATCAAGGGCCGCCGCTCGCACCAGATCGTGCGCCAGGCGCTCACCGTCCTGACCAACATGAAGCATCGCGGCGCCCTGGGCGCCGAGCCGAATACGGGCGACGGCGCTGGCATCCTGATGCAGCTTCCCGATGCTTTTCTGCGGAAGGCATGCACGGAAGCGGGGTTTGAGCTGCCGGCGCCGGGCCACTATGGCGTAGGCATGGTGTTCCTGTCACGGGATGCTGGCCGTCGCGCCGCGGCCGAGGCGCATCTTGAGGCGATCATCCGCAGCGAGGGCCAGACCGTGCTGGGCTGGCGCTCCGTCCCCACCGATGATAGCACCCTTGGCAAAACTGCCCGCTCGGGCGAGCCGGCTGTGCGCCAGGTTTTCATCGGCCGCGGCGCCGGGATGTGGGACGCAGATCCGGTCGATCCGGTCGATCCGGTCGATCCGGTCGATCCGGTCGACGATCTTGCGTTCGAGCGCAAGTTGTTCGTCATCCGGCGGCTGGCTGAGCAGGCGATACGATACGCAGCCGGTGGCGATGACGCTTTCTACATCTCCAGCCTCTCTTGTCGAACCCTGGTCTACAAGGGAATGCTTACGGCAGTGCAGGTTGAGGAATTCTACCCCGAGCTCAGCGATCCGGCGATGGCCTCGGCGATCGCGCTGGTGCATTCCCGCTTCAGCACGAACACCTTTCCCAGTTGGGCCCGCGCTCAGCCGTTCCGCTACATGATGCATAACGGCGAGATCAACACTATCCGCGGCAACCAGAACTGGATGCACACCCGCCAGGCTGGCTTCGAGTCTGAGCTGTTCGGCGATGATCTGACCCGCGTGCTGCCGGTGATCGCGCCGGATGGCAGCGACTCAGCCATGTTCGACAACGCACTCGAATTCCTGGTGCTCGCCGGTCGCTCACTGGCGCACACGGTCATGATGATGATTCCGGAACCGTGGAGCGGTGATCCGGAGATGAGCGAGGAGAAGCGAGCCTTCTACGAGTTCCACGCCAGCATCATGGAGCCGTGGGATGGCCCCGCTTCCATCGTCTTCACGGATGGCCGCTACGCCGGCGCAGTGCTGGACCGCAACGGCCTGCGCCCGTCTCGCTACTACATCACGCAAGATGGGCTGCTCGTCTTGGCTTCCGAAGTCGGCGTCCTGCCCGAGATTCCTGCGTCGGCAGTGATCGAGAAGGGGCGGCTGCGCGCCGGCCGGATGCTATTGGTGGATACGCAGGAGGGACGGTTGATCTCCGATAAGGCGCTCAAGCAAGATATCGCCACGGCTGAGCCGTACGGCGAATGGCTGAAAGCGAACCTTGTCGAACTCAAGGACGTGCCGGATCCGGCCCCCGTACCGTCGCCCGACCAGGAACCGCTGGTGCGTCGCCAGCTGGCCTTCGGCTACACCTTTGAGGACCTGAACACCCTTCTGGCTCCGATGGCGAAGGATGGTGTGGAGCCGGTTGGCTCGATGGGCAACGACACGCCGCTGGCCGTGTTGTCCGACCGGCCGCAACTGCTCTACAGCTACTTCAAGCAGCTCTTCGCCCAGGTCACCAACCCGCCCCTCGACGCCATCCGCGAGGAGATTGTCACCAGCAAGGCGGTTGCGTTAGGCGCCGAGGGCAACCTCCTCAAGCCAGGGCCGCAGAGCTGCCGCCAGGTAATCCTGAAGCGCCCGCTTGTCACCTCGCGCGAGTTCGCCAAGATCCAGCATCTCGATCTGCCCGGGCTGCGCGCGACCACGCTGCACACCCTCTTTCGGTCGGGCGCTGGGGCCGCCGGATTGACGGAAGCGATGGATGAGCTGTGCGCCGCCGCCGATCAGGCCATTCGGAATGGCTACAGCATCCTGATCCTGTCGGATCGTGGCGTGGATCGGGACCACGCGCCGATTCCGGCGCTGCTGGCGTGCGCTGGACTGCACCATCACCTGATCCGCCGCGGCACGCGCACGCAGGTGGGCCTGGTGATCGAGTCAGGAGAACCGCGCGAAGTGCATCACTTCGCGCTGTTGATCGGCTACGGCGCAGGCGCGGTCTATCCCTACCTGGCTTTCGAGACTCTGCGCGATATGATCGCACGCGGCCTGCTGAAGGGTGTGTCCCATGAACGAGCGGTGGACAACTATGTTGCAGCCATCGTCAAGGGCGTGGTCAAGGTCATGTCGAAGATGGGCGTGTCAACCATCGACGGCTATCGCGGCGCGCAGATCTTCGAGGCGCTCGGCCTCAGCCGTGAGGTGATCGATCGCTACTTCACCTGGACGGCATCTCGGATCGGTGGCGCAGGCATGGAGGTGCTGGCAGCCGAGGCGTTGAGCCGCCACCGGCAAGCGTTTGCCCGCTCAGGCAGGTTCCAGACGCTCGATGCCGGCGGTCATTACCAGTGGCGGTCCGATGGCGAGCATCACCAGTTCAATCCGCTCTCGGTGCATCTGCTCCAGAAGGCGTGCCGGACAGGCGACTACGGGGTCTTCGGAGAGTACTCAAGGCTGATGAACGACCAGGATCGGTCGCCCGCTTATCTGCGCAGCCTGCTCGATCTGAGCTTCCCGGACCATGGGGCGCCGATCGAAGAGGTGGAGAGCGTCGAGTCGATTGTTCGGCGCTTCAAGACCGGTGGCATGTCGTACGGCTCGATCAGCAAAGAAGCCCATGAGGCGCTGGCGGTCGCCATGAATCGACTCGGCGGCAAGAGCAACTCGGGTGAGGGCGGTGAGGATCCTGCACGCTATGTGCCCTTGCCCAACGGGGACTCCAAGTCGAGTGCGATCAAGCAGGTGGCGTCAGGCCGGTTCGGTGTCACGAGCCTCTATCTCACCAACGCCCGGGAGATTCAGATCAAGATCGCTCAGGGCGCCAAGCCCGGCGAAGGTGGCCAGTTGCCGGGCCGCAAGGTCTATCCATGGATCGCTCGGACGCGGCATTCGACTCCCGGTGTGGGGCTGATTTCGCCTCCGCCGCACCATGACATCTACTCGATTGAGGACCTTGCCGAGCTGATCTTCAATCTCAAGAACGCAAATCCTTCGGCGCGCATTAGCGTCAAGCTGGTGTCGGAGGTTGGAGTCGGAACCATTGCGGCCGGGGTGGCGAAGGGCCATGCCGATGTGATTCTGATCAGCGGCTTCGACGGCGGCACGGGCGCTTCGCCGCAGACCGGGATCAAGCATGCCGGTTTGCCCTGGGAATTGGGGCTGGCCGAGACCCACCAGACGCTGTTGGCCAACGACCTGCGCAGCCGCGTGGTGCTGGAGACCGACGGCCAGCTCCGCACGGGCCGCGACGTGGTAATCGCCGCCATGCTCGGCGCGGAGGAGTTCGGCTTCGCAACGGCGCCGTTGGTTACGCTCGGCTGCACGATGATGCGCGTCTGCCATTTGGACACCTGCCCGGTCGGTGTGGCGACACAGAATCCTGAACTGCGTAAGAATTTCACCGGCGACCCCGAGTACGTAGTGAACTTCATGTGCTTTGTGGCTCGGGAGACGCGCGAGTTGATGGCGAAGCTCGGTTTTCGCACGGTTGCGGAGATGATCGGCCACACGGACCGGCTGATTCACCGGCGGCGGGGCCATCCGGGTGGCAACGGGCACGAGGGCAACCTGGGATTGCAGGGCGCGTTGACCGCCTGGAAAGTGCAAGGCGTCGATCTCTCCGCGCTGTTAGCCCAGCCTCAGGTGCCCGATTCGGTCGGTCGGTATTGCCAGAAAGCGCAAGAACATGGCGTTGAACAGACGCTTGACCGCCAGACGCTCATCCCGTTGTGCGAACCAGCCCTGGCGCGCGGGGAGCGCGTGCACGCCGAGCTGCCGATCTCAAATGCCAACCGCTCGGTCGGCACCACGCTTGGGCATGAGCTCACCAAGCGGTACGGTGCGGCCGGCCTGCCGGAGGACACGATTAGTCTCAAACTGCGCGGAGCGGCCGGGCAGAGTTTCGGCGCGTTCGTGCCGCCCGGCATGACGTTGGCGCTGGAGGGAGACGCCAACGATTACTTCGGCAAAGGACTGTCCGGTGGGAAGCTGATCGTCTATCCACCGGCCGATGTCGTGTTCAGGCCGGAGGAGAACATCATCATTGGCAATGTTGCGCTCTACGGCGCCACCAGCGGCGAGGCCTATGTGCGCGGCATGGCCGGGGAGCGCTTCTGCGTGCGCAACAGCGGGGCGCGTGCGGTCGTCGAAGCGGTCGGCGACCATGGTTGCGAGTACATGACCGGGGGCCGTGTGGTGGTTCTTGGACCGACCGGCCGGAACTTCGCCGCAGGCATGTCGGGAGGCATCGCCTACGTGCTGGATGAGGCCGGTGACTTCGACCGCCGCTGCAACCGGGACATGGTGTTCCTGGAGCAGATGAACGAGGCTGAAGCGGAGTTGGTGCAGGCGATGGTCCAGAAGCACGCGTACTACACCAACAGCGACCACGCCCGGCGCATCCTTGCCCACTGGGACGACCTGGCGCCCAAGTTCGTCAAGGTGATGCCGAAGGATTACAAGCGGATGCTGGAGGCGCTGACCTGGATCGAGCAGGCTGGGTTGAGCGGCGAACGTGCGGAGATGGCCGCGTTCGAGGCAAACAAGAGTGACGCATCGCGCGTCAGCGGGAACTAGCCCGAGCTCAAGCCGCAATCCGCAGGGTGAATTCCATCGCGCGGTTCCCGCGCACGGGGGGAATTCCGCTCGCCCACTGGGTTGCCGTCCAGGCGGGCGTGAGCCATTGGGAGCGCCAGTTACTGACGGACGCCTGGATTTGGCGAGTTTCACCCGCGAACCGATACTGCACATCGGCTGCGGAAGCCAGATCCGGCATTCCCGTTCTGACCGACATGCCATGGCGCATGTGCGAAATCGCAGGGATCGTGGCCGACTGTGGCCGAGAGAGAAGCTGTATGGGTAATCCAACCGGTTTCATCGAGTATTCCCGTGAGCTGCCCCCCGACCGCTTCGCCGATGAGCGGACGCTGGACTATCTGGAGTTCCATCTGACCCTCTCCGAGGAGCGCCTGCACACCCAGGCGGCGCGCTGCATGAGTTGCGGACTGCCGTTCTGCCACACCGGCGCCCTGATCAACGGTATGGCCTCGGGCTGTCCACTGAACAATCTGATCCCGGAGTGGAACAACCTGGTTTACAACGATCTGTGGGAAGAGGCGTTGCACCGCCTGCTCAAGACCAACAACTTCCCGGAGTTCACGGCGCGCGTCTGTCCAGCGCCGTGTGAAGGCTCATGCACGCTCGCCATGCGCGAAGAGCCGGTGACGATCAAGCAGATTGAGTACGCTATCATCGAGCGCGGCTTCCAGGAAGGCTGGATTACGCCCGATCCACCGGAGCTGCGCACGGGCAGGCGCGTCGCCGTGGTCGGCTCCGGGCCGTCGGGACTTGCGGCCGCCGACGAGCTGAACAAAGCCGGGCACTGGGTCACGGTCTTCGAACGGGCTGATCGCATCGGTGGACTGCTCGTGTACGGCATCCCCAATATGAAGCTGGACAAGCGGGTTGTGGAGCGACGGGTCGACCTGATGCGAGCCGAAGGTGTGACCTTCGTCACCCGCACCGAGGTGGGCAGAGACCTGCCAGCCAGCCAGCTCCTGGCGGACTTCGATGCTGTCGTCCTCTGCGGCGGGGCGACGCGTCCACGCGACATCCGCTGCGAAGGGCGGGAACTGGAAGGCATCCACTTTGCCGTTGACTTTCTATCGTCGGATACACGCAGCATGCTCGATGACGATACTCAGGATGTGGGCTGGGTCTCTGCTCGACATAAGGACGTCATCGTAATCGGAGGCGGCGACACCGGCACCGATTGTGTCGCTACTTCCATTCGCCATGGCTGCAACAGCGTGGTGCAGTTCGAGATTCTGCCTGAGCTGCCGCCGCGCCGGCTGCCGACCAATCCCTGGCCGGAGTGGCCTCGCATCCTCAGGCTCGACTACGGGCAGGAAGAAGCGCTCTCGATGTTCGGCAAGGACCCGCGCGTCTATTGTGTGCAGACCAAACGTTTTGTTGGCGACAGCCGGGGCCGCGTGCGTGAGGTGCACACCGTGCACGTGGAGATGTCCAAGGATGATCGAGGCGGCCTGCGATTTACCGAGGTTCCAGGGAGCGAGCAGCGCCATCCTGCGCAGCTTGTGCTGCTGGCGATGGGCTTCGTCGGCCCGGAGGACGCACTCCTGGGGCAGCTCGGCATCGAGCGCGATGCGCGCTCGAACGTGAAGGCCGAATATGGCAGGTTCGCTACCAACGTGCCCGGCGTCTTCTCGGCAGGCGACATGCGCCGGGGACAGAGCCTGGTAGTCTGGGCGATCCGCGAAGGCCGCGATGCGGCGCGAGCGGTGGATCGCTATCTGATGGGAGCTGCGGCATCGCTGTGACACAAGTCGAACTGGAAACCGCCGTCAATAGCTATCTTGAGCGCCGCTTGGGCGCCCAGGCCGCGCGTTGCGATGTCCGCTCGGTTGATCCCTGGCAGCTCGATGTGGGGTTCACGCTGGCCGACGGCGAGGCATACCGCATCCGCAGCCTGCGACCAGGCGATCGGGCCGCTCTCCACGAGTTCGCGGATCAGCTCGGGCCGAGATCGAAGTGGTTGTTCTGTCCATTTCCTTGGAAGGATAGTCAGGCGCTCGACGCCGCATTCCAACGAGCGATTCAGCGGACGGTCGATCGGGCACGAGCCTCCTATCTGCTCTTTCGCGGGGTGCATGCGATCGGGCATTTCTACCTGATGGGCCTCAGTGAGCCGGGTGAGGAACGTCGCCCCGAGCCCTGGGTGCCCGAGCTAGGCATCGGCATCGCCGACGCGTATCACGGTCGCGGCCTGGGTGGGGTGGCGATACGTCTGCTGCAGTCAGTCGGGCGTGACCTGTGCTTCGATGCCATCGAGTTGACGACCCATCCTGAGAACATTCCCGGCTATCGCACCTACCTCGGCGCCGGTTTCGAGCAGGTCGGCATGCTGCGGATCAAGGCGCCGGCCAGCATGAACGCGACCGCCCCGGCGGACGCGTACCGCGATGAGCGCCACATGGTCTATCTCATCAATCCGACCAAACACACGGCCGTCTTGGAGCATCTGGCCAGACAGCGCGCCGAGGCGCTGCGCTGAATAGCCAGCAGTCACATACAACAATCCGCTGGATTGTTTGGCCGCAATCCAGCGGATTGCGCTACCACGTTTCAGTGCGCGATGCGGCTCGGAGAGTGGCCAGACGAGCGGGCCGCTTGGCCCGGCACGCGCCCACATCTCCACGGCATGCGCCGCGGCAGCAGTAGATGTTCGCCTCCTTGCCCCCCTTCACCTTACGCAGCACATCGGCGTTCTGGCCCTTGTCGTAGAACGGTCCGAGGCAGTTCAGAATCCACCGGGCGCGCCGCCTCGGAAAGGGATCGAACTTCTCGTCAAGGAGCTCGTTGAGTGTGAAGCGTGTCAAAGTGTCTCTCCGGGTCTATGAGCCAAGGGAAAAGAAAACGGCCGCAGGCTCGATGCGCCTGCGGCCGCCGGAGTTGGCGACGCAACGACCTGGCTATGGGTCGGAGGCGCGTTCGAGGTCCCTGCACAACTGACGGCAGGACGAGCAACGACATATCCGTTTCTTGTCACCATCTCCGGCGCACGACGCCCTCCCCGGAGCCATCGCCTCGGCGCCCCCGAGGATCAATCGGCGAGAATGCGCTCATCGAGCGTATGTTCCGCCACCATCTTGCGTCGGGTGTGCGTCTCGCCGCGCAGGATGAGCGATTGTGTGGTGGCATGCGCGCCCAGGTAGCGCACCCCTTCGAGCAGCGGACCGTCCGTAATGCCCGTCGCGGCGAAGAAGACCCGGTCGCTGCTGACCAGCTCATCGCCGGTCAAGATGCGCTGCGTATCGAGGCCGGCTGCCCTGAGCGCGTCGCGTTCTGCGCTGCTCTGTGGGGCCAGGCGGCCGAGCATCGCGCCGCCCGCGGCCCTCACCGCGCAGGCGCCCATCAGTCCTTCTGGAGCGCCGCCGATGCCCATCAGCAGATCCACTCCGCTGTTAGGGGTCGTCGCCAGCAACGCGCCGACGATGTCGCCGTCGGGACTGAGCATGACGCGCGCCCCCGCGCTGCGAATCTCGGCGACCAAGTGCTCGTGCCTCGGTCGCGCCAGGACGAATACGACCAGATCGCTCACTCGCCGGCCCTTGACTCGGGCGACCAGGGCCAGGGTCCAGGCCGCCGGCGCATCCAGGCATTCGGGCGCCAGGGCCGCGCCGACCTCCTTGTCCGCCACGAGTTTGTCCATGTACACCGCAGGGCCGGGCGCCCACAGCGCGCCGCGTGGGGCGGCTGCTGCGACCGAGACCGCTGTCCCGTACCCTTCGGCGAGCAGCCGGCAACCGTCGATCGGGTCGGCCACGATATCCAGTGCGGGGCCGCGGCCGGCGCCGACAGCCTGGCCGATCGCGAGAGGGCTCTCGTGGCTGTGTGCCGCATCCTCAGCAATCACGATCCGGCCATCCATCTCGATTTCGTTGAGCATCGTGAACATCATCCGAGCGGCGACGCGGTCGGCTTCCTGACGGTTGTTCCGGCCCATCCAGCGGCCTCCTGCAAGCGCGGTCAGCTCGGTGGCGCGCGCCAGATCGAAACCGATATACCGGGGAAGACGAATGTCTGCCATGTTACCTCGTATCCGGTGCACCGATGCTACGCGATCTCGTCCACCGCTTCCAGGAGTTTGGCGGCTTCCCAGCCCAGCATCCCACCCCGCAGGAATGCGACATGCCTCCCGCCGCGCTGCGACACCAGGGCCGCAACCCGACTGCTGCGCCGCCCGCTGCGACAGACGAGTATCACCAGGCGCTCCTCGCGGACCAGCTCAGCCAGGACATCATGATTCTCCGGCGACAGCAGTCCGGAGAGCGGCAGCGACCGTGCGCCGGGTACGTGCCCTCGTCCGAACTCGCGCGGCTCGCGTACATCCACCACCAGGGGTGGGGCCGGCGAATGCAGTGCAGTCCAGACCGCCTCGGGGCCCAGTGAAACGAGCGCCGCCTCGACCTGGGGAGAGACCGGAGGAAGCCGCAGTGAATGCCGGCCGTTCTCGCTGACGAGTGGGCTCTTCGGCAGGTTCTGGCATTCCCGGAAGGCGCGCACCGGGCATTCGTAGATGCAGATCGCTGGGTCGAGGGCTTTGTGAAACAGATGGCTCACCGCGCCATCTTGGGGCAGGAAGTGATCGGGCCGCAGCTGTTGGGTGAAGCCGCTGCTCGCCATCACCTGGGAGACGGGGCTGCGCACGCGCGTCAGAAAGAGATCGCCGCCGCGTTCCCGGTAAGTGCGCAGCACGTTCTCCAGCGCATGGATGCCGCTGATATCGATCTGCTCGATGCTCTGCATCCGCAGCAGAAGAAAGCGCTGGTCAGGATTCTCCGTCAGGTTGCGTTCGATGCACTCCTCAACGTGGCGCGCCGCGCCGAAATAGAGGTCGCCCAGAATCTCGATGATTCCGAGCTGTGGGCAGGAGGGCCGCCCGGGCTGGTGCACCAAGTGCTCGAAGCGTTCGTCCGGCAGCACCGTGCGCACTCGCGGCGCGCTGGTCCGCAGCAGGTACTGCGCGAGCGACATGAGGATGCCCGTGAGGACGGCAAACTGCAGAGGCAGAAACAGCGTGGCGGCCAGAGTGACCACCATGATGATTCGGTCGCCGCCCGCACTGCGCCAGATGCGCGCCATCTCCTGGCGATCAATGAGACCGACGGCCGTGACGATCAGCACCCCGGCCAACGCAGCGAGCGGGATATGGCCTGCCAACGGCGCGAAGGCCAGCATGGCGAGGAGCGTGAAGAGCCCTGAGAACGCACTCGCCAGTGGAGTCCGGCCGCCTGCGGCGAAGTTGACTGCGGAGCGCGTAAACGATCCGGAGCAGGTATACCCTGAGAAGAGCGCGCTGGCGACATTGGCCAACCCCTGGCCGACGAACTCCTGGTCGCTGTTGAGACGCTGGCGCGATTGGCCGGCGATGCTGCGTGCAATCGACATGGCCTCCACCAGTCCGATCGCAGCGATGGCGAGTGCACCGGTCGAGAGGCTCCCGATCAGCTTCAGGTCAGTCACGGGGATGGTCGCGATGGGCGGCAGCGTGCGTGGAATCTCGCCGATGACCTTGACCCCGCGGGCTTCCATCTCCAGCACGGCGCCGATCACCGAAGCAATCACAAGAGCAATCAGGGGTCCGGGCAGCGGCAGCTTGCCGCGGCGCTTCGTGCGATTCACCGATTGGATGCCCCAGACGATGGCCATGGTGATCAGCCCCAACGCCAGACTCTGCCAGTGGGTTTGGCCCACGTGACGGAGCGTGTCGGCTAGAGTCACGAACAGATCAGGGCTGGATGGAAAGGGCAACCGCAGCAGGTGGCGCACCTGGTTGATGGCGATCAGAAGGCCAGCACCCGCAGTGAAGCCGACAATCACCGAGTCGGATACGAAGTTGACGAGAATGCCGAGCCGCGCCAGGCCCATGCCTGTGCGCAGCACTCCAACCATCAAGGTAAGCAGGGCCGCGGCAGCCAGGTATTCCGGCGTGCCTGGCGCAGCCAGGGGAAGCAAGACCGAAAGGACCAGAAGCGAAGCCGCGTTGGTCGGCCCCGTCTGCAGGTGATTGGACGAGCCCCAGAGCGCGCCCACGATCGCCCCCGCGATGGCCGAATAGAGCCCCATCTGCGGCGGCAGCTCCGCAATCAGCGCATACGCAATGGCCTGCGGCACGATGACGAGCGCCACAGTCAGGCCGGCCAGCAGATCGGGGCGCAGGTCGGCCGGGCGATAGGCGCGCACGATCCGCACTGGGCGCGCAAAAAAGGCCGAGATGGCCTGCGCCTGCTCCAGGAGCGGCATCGCCGCACGTTCCGCTGTCAGGTTCAGGCGGTTCATTCCCGCCCATTATATCACAAGGCGCCTCGCAGCAGCTTCTCTTTGCTGTGCATGTAATGCTGGAAGTTGGGCCAGCTCACATCAGGCGGAACGGTGTGATCGACCGCGGGAATGAAGCCGCCTTCCTCGATCAGCGGCGCCATCGATCGCAGATGGGCGTCGATCGCCTCCGGCCCTTCGGCAAGGATGCGCTTGTCGACGCCGCCCCAGAGCCGCAGACCCCGCCCGAATTTCTTGCGCAGCCGCACCGGATCCTGGTCCGACGCCCGTTCCAACGGCCAAAGGACATCCACGCCGGCTTCCATGAAGAGCGGGACGACCGCCTCCGGGTTGCCGTCGGTGTCGATGGCCACATAACGGCAGCCATGGGACTTGTAGAACTCGATCACGCGTTTGAGCCGAGGAAAGATGAAGGTCCGGTACGCCTTCGGGCTGATCAGCGGGCCGGTCTTCATCGAGAGATCTTCGTTGAAGCAGACATACTCGACAGTCGTGCGCTCCAGCACCTTGCGGGCTGCCTCGATCAGAAAGTCAGCGTGGTGTTCCATGATTTCGTGAACCAGCGCAGGCTGATCGAAGAGCGCATAGGATAGCGGCTCCGTGCCCATCAGATCGCGCGCGAACCAATAGAACCCCAACGTGGTGCAGTTCGGTCCAAAGATGAGCGGATAGTCGCGCGTCCGCCAACTGCCGGGCCGCGTAACCCACCAGTTGGGCTCGTAGCGCTCGGGCTGGATGCGCAGGCGATGCTTGTACGCGCGCCAACTGGACAGATCGGTGACCGGGAAGCCGATATAGGTGTCCATGGACATGCGCCCGCCACGAACGGTGCCTTCCTTGAGCGCCTTGCGGATGCGGCCCCAGTTGTCCTGGAAGGTGATGGTGCGTTCATCCTCATCGAGCGTCTCCGTCTCGAAAGCCGGAATCGGGTCGCCCCTGAATCGGATGAACTCGCGCGGATCCATCCCCTGTTCGGCATCGCCGGAGAACCAGTCCCAGTGGTAGCGTGCGGGGTCCATTCCTTCGGTTTCCCACCGGTCGCGTGTCTGCGGCCACACCCCGAGCTCCCAATTCGGGACGCGGTCGACGGGCCGGTATTCCATGACTGCCAGGAAACGTTCGAGATGAGTCGGCATGGTGTATTCCTTAGGGTCGATGAGATCTCAGTGAGGGTCGAGCGCCCCTCACGATTGCGGATAGCGTTCGATGCGTGCGCGGGCCGTGATGCCGTGCGCCCGCATGCGCTCGACGCGGCACTGGCGTTCGGTCACCTCGCCGATGAGGACGCTGGCCTCCGGCGTCATGCGCGATCCAGCCGTTCGGCCATCGCGTAGGTCTGCGCGGCGGAGAACTCCCACGGCTCCCACCACATCTCGGCGCCAGGCTTCAGCGCCTCCAGTGTCTCCCGCAGAAAGCCCAAAAAGCCAGGCAGTCGTTCGTGCCGCGGCACACCGTGGCAGCGCGGGCAGTCATCCGCTCCGTTGCACACCGCCGCGAGCTCGTCGACCGTGTAGAAGAGGATGCCGGCGGTCTCAGGAAACGCGTCGAAGTGCGCTGCGAACAGCTCGCGATCGAGCTGGCGCACGCTCGGGCTCTGGATGCAGGCAATCGACGCCCCGGGCGCGATGCGGCTGGCAGGCTGGCGAGCTGCTCCGATGTGCGATTGCGATTCGGGCTGCCCCAATATGCGGGGTTGCCGAGGAGGGTGGCAACGGCTGGACGACAGGGCGCAGACATCATGATCCTCGATCGATCAGCCTGGCTTATGCGGCTGCCATTCGGCGAACTCGCGCAAGAAGGCGGCTACCTCCTTCACGATGACATATAGCAGCGCCTGCCCTTTTTCTGCCGTGCCTGACTCGGGATGGCCGAAGGCGCCGGTCGTACTCAGGTGAGTGTATTCGCGCGGTACATAGACCCGGCTCGGCCGGCTGAAGTCAGGCGCATAGAAGGCGGATCCAAACGGGATGTTCGCCCCGGCTGCTTTTTCGAGACGCACCAGTTCGGGCCGCAGGTGCAAGATCAGGCTGGTCTCCAGCTCGCAGGAGTGCGTGACCGCCTTCTGTGCCAGTTGCGGCAGCGCTGCGATCTGCTGTGCGGCCAGGTCCATGTAACTGCCGAGCGCCAGCCAGAGGTCAGACAGGTCTCGGTGGCGCAGCATCACGTCGAGAAGCGCCTGTCGGCCCGGAACATCGTTGCCGCCATGCGCGTTCAGCACGAAGATGCGCCGAAAGCCGTCTTCTACCAGGCACTCCAGAATATGCGCCAACAGTGACACGAACAGCGCGGGCGGGATGCTGACCGTCCCTGGAAAGCTGCGATGATGCTCGGATGCCCCGACCCATAGGAGGGGCAGGCATAGCACCCGATCGCCCAACTCGGCTTCAACGCCACGCACGATCGCCTCGCAGATGAGGCTATCAGTGAGCAGAGGCAAGTGGTGTCCGTGTTGTTCGAGCGACGCCACCGGCAGGACAACGACTTTGCCGGTCAGTTGCCCGATGTCGGTATGGTGTTGTTCTCCGAATCGCATATGACCGTTCGCTCTCCGCATCCTGGCACCTTGCGCGCGATTGCTCGCGGCGCGTGGCCGTCCTGCCATCGTGTGTATGCAACGCTTTTCCAAGCAGCGCCGCGTGCGGGTCGGGCGGCTTCTCTCCACGGTAGATTACTGTCTTGGAAGGAATGCAGGCGGCCATCGACTGTGCCTGTGTGCGGGTCTGCTATACCAGCGCGATCGCCGGATCGTCGATCCGCACGCGCCGGCCCTCGCGCGTGGACACATAGGTCGCGAGCACCATACGCAGCGAAGTGCGGCCCTCTTCTGCGGTTGCAACCGGCCCGGCACGGCCATGGAAGAAGTCGGAGATGGAGCCCGAGAGCGCAGCGATGCGGGCCCCGTGGCCCGATGGGCTAGGGATGTCGCTGGCCGTCCAGTCCTTCTTGTCGAGGGTGTACCACTTTTGGCCCACGGCCCCTGCAGGTCGCGGCACATTGCAGCTTGGCACATCGCCGTAGTTCTGGACGATGCTGCCTTTCTCGCCGATCACCTCGACCGTGTTCTCGGCCGCCACGCAGGTGAATGAGCAGACCACCTCCGCCAGCAAGCCGCTGGCGTACCGGTAGATGGCGATGCCGTTGTCGTTCGGTGCGAGCGGGTTGAGCAGCGACGAAATCTCGGCGGTGACCGATTCGGGCACGCCCAGCAGCCAGTGAATGAAGTCGACCGGGTGCGCCGCATCGTCGGCCCAGATATCGCGGTTGAGCTCAGGGGTGAAGTGCCACATGCTGGGGATATCCCACAGCTGGGACGGCAGACCGTGCCGGCGGCGCACCATGAAGACCTTACCGAGTGCACCGCCAGCCAGCAGCTTCTTGATCTCGATGTTCTGCGGATCGGTGCGCATCTGCCAGGCCATGGTAAACGGGACGCCGCACCGATCGACCGCGGCCACAATGCGGTCGGCCTGCGCCATGGTGAGCGCCAGCGGCTTCTGCAGCGCGATCATTTTGCCTGCCGCCGCCGCCTTCTCGACGACATCGGCATGCAGCGACGTCTCGGCCCCGATGACCACCGCCGGCATGTCGGACCGCGCCAGGATTTCGTCCAGGTCAGAGACACCCTGGATGCCGTACGTCTCGGCGTTCTTCTTGAGTCGCGCCGCATCGTGATCCCAGCCCGCGACCAGGCTGATGCCCAGGGCCGGGTTCTGCTTCCACTGGTTGCAGTACATGCCCACGTGACCGTGTGCAAAGCCGAGGATGCCAATGTTGAGGGTCATGAGGTGTGCTCCGTGATGCGTGATGCTTGAGCAGGAGTCAGCAACCAGGCCCGGAAGGTGCGCCCTGATTGCCGCATCCGGGCCTCCGATCATCCGCTCGCCTGTTCAGCGTCCTGTGCGCTGCGTTCCACCTGTGGGCTGCTCGTGACCTGCTATTTCTCCACTCCCGTCATCACCACGCCCTGGACGAACAGCCGCTGGGCGAAGAAGAAAATCAGCACGCAGGGCAGGAGCGCCATCATCGAAGCGGCCATCATCTTGGGCATGTCCACCACACCGGCGTTCGCGGTCTGGAACATGCGCAGCCCCAGGCTGACCGGGAACTTCATCTGCGACTGGAGGTAGACCAGCGGATAGATCAGATCATTCCAGTAGTAGAAGAAGGCGAAGATCGCGACGGTCGCGATCACCGGCTTCGATAGCGGGATGAAGATCTGCGCATAGATTCGGAAGGTGGAACAGCCATCGATGCGCGCCGCATCCTCCAGTTCGGCGGGAACTCCGAGGAACCACTGGCGGAAGAGAAAGATGTAGAACGCGTTGCCGAAGAACGCCGGCACGATGAAGGGCAGATAGGTGTCGAGCCAGCCGACAGCGCTGAACATCATGAAGTGTGGCACGATGACGACCCAAGCCGGCAGCATCAGCGTCGTCAAGTTGAGGAAGAAGAGGATGTTGCGCCCGGGGAAGCGGAGCCGGGCGAAGCCGAAGCCCGCCAACGAACTGCCGATCAGCGTGCCGATGATGCCGCCGGTGGCGATGATGAGGCTGTTCAGAACGTAGCGTGCGAAGGGGGTCTTCTGGAAGACCGCCGGATAGTTCGACCAGATGAAATCACTCGGAATCCAAACGATGGGCCAGGTCTGCACTTCCGCCAGCGTCTTCAGGCTGGTCGAGAGCATCCAGAAGAAGGGGATCATCAGCAGCACGCTGCCAGTCAACAGCAGCGCGTAGGTCAATGCCACGTGCACCGCCCGGCGACGGCTGATGCGTACTTTCGAGGTGCGCACCGTCGCTGCGGCGGGCTGACTCAACAGCTGAGTTTCGGTTGCCATGGTGCGCGCTTCCTAAGCGTCCTCACGAGCACCGGCATAGAAGACCCAACGCCGGGACGTGGTGAACACGAAGATCGTGAGTGCTGCGATGATCGCAAACAGCATCCAGGCCAGTGTCGACGCGTAAGCAAAGCGCAGAGACTGGAACGCAGTGAAGTAGATGTTGAGGCCGAAGAAGTAGGTGGCGTAGTTCGGCCCGCCGCCGGTCATGATGTACGCGCTCTCGAAGATCTGGAACGCGCCGATCAAGCCGGTGATCAGCACAAAGAAGATGGTGGGCGTCAGCATGGGCAGGGTGATGTGCCAGAGCTTCCTTGCCCCGTTCGCGCCATCGATTGCCGCTGACTCGTAGAGCTCGGTCGGAATCGACTGGAGGCCCGCCAGGTAGATGATCATGCTGCCGCCGACCCCCCACACCGACATGATGACGAACGCCACCATGACCCAGTTCGGATCTACCAGCCAACCGATGGGCTGCACACCGAAGAACGCCAGGATCGCATTCAGAATGCCCCACTGCTTGTGGAAGACAAACTGCCACAGGATCGCGACGGCCACACCGCTGGTGACCGCTGGCAGATAATAGATCGAGCGAAATACAAAGATTCCTCGCACGCGCTGGTTCATCAAGAGAGCAATCGCCAGCCCAATCACTAGATTGAGCGGCAGATAGCCGACCACGAACGCGAAAGTGGCGCGGAGTGAGTTCAGGAAGCGCGGGTCTTTGGTGAACATATAGGTGTAGTTGTCGAAACCGATCAATTGGGGTGCGCCGCGAGCTGCATAGTCGGTGAAACTCAGAAACAGCGAGTAAAGCATGGGGCCGAGCCGGAACATCAGGAAGCCAAGAATCCAGGGCAGAATGAAAATGTAGCCCTCGATGGCTTCCCGCCGGGCCAATTTCGATTTTGGGATGTTGATTCTGAGCGCCATTCGGCCTCCGAGGCATAGGCGAGTGGATCCAGTTGAACCCATCATACAACACGTGTCAGGCACCGGCAACCTGCGGCTGCTCGACGGGCCGCTGCCCGCGGCGCCTGGCACGTCCACAGACCGTGTGTTAGCCCAGGGAGGCCTTGTTTTGCTCGATGATGCGCTTCAGCTCCGTGTCGAAGTCCGCCAGCACCTTGGCCGGGTCCGCGTCAGAGGGTCCGCTCAGAAGCGGCACGATCATATTGTTCCAGGCGGTGCCGTAGTCCTGCCAGTAGGGAGGATACGGCGCGGCCGCAGCTTCCGGCATCTGTTTGCCAAAGATCGCGACGCTCTTCGGCGGCATGCCACCCTTGGCTGCGGTCTCGTTCCAGCGCGGCACCGAGCTCTTGCGACCGGGGATGCTGCGCAGCGGATCCGAGATCAATACGTTCGTCGACTCCGTATTCGTCAGGAACTTGTTGAAAGTCCAGGCAGCCTCCGGCGCCTTGCTGTTCTTGGCGATGCCCCATGCGCCGCCCGCGGCATTGAGACATGAGGCGCCTGAAGGAGACTTCGGCATGGCCTGCACATCGAAGTCGAACTTATCCTTGATCACGTCGCGCAGCGCCACCGTAGCCCACGACCCCTGGAATGCCATCGGCACCAGGCCACCGCCGAATGGATTGACCCCTTGCGGCATCGCACCGGCTTCAGGATAGAGGCCCTGCTTCCGGGCGTTGATGAACCACTTGAAGCACTCCAGGTTCTCTTTGCTGTTCACGAGGCTGGTCTTGAAGTCGTCGGACCAGATCTTGCCGCCCCAGCCGAACATCACGCCGTGGAACACCCAGTTCCACAGGTACATGTCGAGACCCCAGGTCTTGAACTGGTTCCCTTCCTTCTTGATGAACTTGGTGGCGAGCTGCATCAGGTCGTCCCACTTCCAGTTTTCGTTGGCTGGGTAGGCGACTTTGGCGTCGTCGAACATCTTCTTGTTGAAGTAGATGCCAATGTTCGAGAAGTCGTACGGCAGCGCGTAGAGCTGGCCCTTCCATTTCATCTGCGCCAGTTCTGCGGGCCAGAAGTCATCGACGTTCACTTCCTTCGCATCGCGGTCGGCCAACGGCTGCAGTGAGATAGTCCAGCCCTTGGATGCGTACACCGGGACGTCGAAGGTGCGGGTGTACCAGACATCGGGCAGATTGCCACCCGCTCCCTGCGTATTGATGGCGTTGTAGAACTCGCTGCCGGCGATATCCAGGTACTCGACCTCGATATTCGGATACTTGGCGGCAAAGTTCTCAAGCACCTTCTTGAAAAGCGGGACATCAGCCTCACCGTGGTTGGAGATGAAGCGGATCTTGGCCTTCTGGGCGGCGGCCGGCGCGGCTGTGGGCGCCGCTGGGGCTGCGCCAGCTTTGGTCGGCTCGGCTGGGGGTGCGGCCGGCGCCTGGGGTGCAGCCGGCGCACACGCGGCGATCGCCGCACCGGCGCCGACCAGCGCTGCACCGCGCAGGAAAGCGCGACGACTCAACTTGGGATGATTCTCCATTGTGATCCTCCTGGGACTGCGCGAGATTGGTTGGCCGAAATGGCTGGGCGGCTTCACGGAACCGAGATGTCCTTGTCTGAGCTTCACACCTCCTGCTGCGTGGGGGATTGCGCTGTGGTCTGGCGCGTCGGGCTGGTCGCGCTCTGTTGTCGCCCGTGCATTTATGTTATCATACCCCAGTGCGATTGAGAATGCCAGGTCAGCAGTGCCAGCGTGTGCCAAGTTGTGCCGGGTGTGAGCGATGATGGATCGATCTGAGTTCGTGAGGCAGGTGGGCGATCTGTACGCTCATCTCTACGACCTGGTCTACCTGCGCACGCACCGACTCGCCGATCTGCTGCTCTCCGAGGCTGCGGCGCCAGGCGTCGAGAAAGGTTGGCGGCTGCACGACCTGCTATTGAGCGTCATCCAGCAGCTCGACCCGGGGCCCCATGCACCGCTTTACTCGCGCGAATGGCGGCGCCACCGGCTCATGCTGAGCCGCTTTCAGAACGGGCAGGATCCCGGCGCCGTGATGCACGAGATCGCCGTCAGCAAGCGGCAGTACTACCGCGAGCAAGAGGCGGCGCTCGAGGCCGTGGCCGAGCTGCTGTGGGAGCAGTACAAACGCCGAGAGCCTGCTCCGCCGCCGGCGGAAGCCCGGCCCGAGCCGAATCCCATCGGGAGCCTCCGGCTCGAAGCTGCGCGCCTGGCGCAGGCCGGGCGGTACACGCAGCCTGCGGAGGTGATTCGCAGCGCACTGGCTGTGCTCGAGGAACGGCTGCGCCAACGTCATCTGGCCGTCGATCTGCTGCTGCCGGAGGTGCAGCTGCGAGTGCGCGCCGACAAGTCGCCCCTGCGCCAGCTCCTGCTGGCGCTCATCGGCTACTTCGTCGAGCGCGCAGAGCACGCAAGGCTGCGCGTGCTCACCGCGGCATCGGCCGGCGTTCTCACTGTCACGGTGTCGATCGATCCGCCCGCCGCGCTTCGCTCGGCGACTCCGGGCGAGGTTGTTGAGCGCCTGGCTGCCTTCGAGGAGATGGCCGATCTGGCTGGGGCCAGGCTGACGGTGTTTGAGGGTGAGGGCGGAGTCATTGGCTTCGGGGTGGGCCTGCCGCTGGAAGCGCAGCGGGCAGTGCTCGTGGTGGACGACAACGAGGACGTGCTGGAGCTCTGCCGGCGTTATCTGGCGCCGCACGGCTACGACGTGATCACGGCCACCAGCGCCGAGGAGGGCATCGAGCTGGCAGCGCAGCTTCAGCCTTTCGCCATCACACTCGACCTGATGCTGCCCGGACAGGATGGCTGGGATGCACTCCAGGCGCTGCTCAATCGTCCCGAGACACAGCGCATCCCCGTGATCATCTGTTCGGTGCTGAAGCAGCGGGAGCTTGCGCTCGCTCTGGGTGCGACCGCCTTTCTGGAGAAGCCTGTCACGGAACAGGGCTTGTTGTCGGCGCTGCGGACTCTTGAAGCGGTGTGACCGTGGCCTCCACCAGGCTTTGAATCCACTTGATCACCTCCGCCGGCTGCCATGCTGTGGCTCGCGCGATCGTGATGGCGCACGGCTGGCTCTCAGGGGCGATCGGTTCATCCTGCGCGGACACCATGACGATAGGGATGCTCCGCCACTCAGGCTGATGGCGCATCTGCCTGGCAATCTCAGGACCGGAAATGTCGGGTAGTCGCACGTCCAACAGCACCAGGTCAGGACGCCGGCGCCGTAAGGTTGCCAGCGCCTCCGCGCCGGTGTAGGCGTTGACCACCTGGTAGCGCCGCACCGGACTGTCGAGCATGCGGCCGATGAGCTGAACGAAGTCCTGGTCATCGTCCACGACCAGGATGCGGTCGATGCGTTCGCCGAACTGCCGCAGCGCATCCCACAGACCCTGGCGCGATACCGGCTTCACGAGGTAGCCATCCACATCGAGGCGCTGCGCCAGCGCCTGCTGGCCGGGCAGGGGGCACGCCATGATCGGCGTGCGCGAGCTCGCCAACTGCACGGAAAGCCGCTCCAGATCGGTCGTGTTCCAGGGCCGATCTGCCTGGTCCAGGACCACGGCCTGCGGCAGGAGCCGGGCCGCAGCCGATTGCGCCTGCTCCAGGTCGGGCACGACGACGGTGTTGCAGCCGTGGATGTGGCGTGTGAGCAGCGCCGCCGCGGTCAGGCTGTGCGTGACCGCCAGGAGCACCGGACGGTCGCTACCGACGCCGGACTGGCCGGCCGCGGCGCCGGGCAGCGCCACCGGAGCGGCATCGAACGGCTCATGCGCCACGGGCAGGCTGAAGGCGAAGGTGCTGCCGGCGCCCAGGGTGCTCTGCGCCCAGATGCGACCCCCGTGCAGCATCACGAATTGCCTGCTGATCGCCAGGCCCAGCCCGGCGCCTCCGTACCGGCGCCGGGTGCTGCTGTCGGCCTGCTGGAACTCCTCGAAGATGCGCCCGAGATTCTCCGGTGCGATGCCGACGCCGGTGTCGGTCACGGCGAATACCACTTCGCTGTCCTGCAAGCTGACCGTCAGGCGCACGCCCCCATGGTCGGTGAAACGAGCAGCGTTGTTGAGCAAGTTGAAAAGCACCTGACGGATGCGTGTCGGATCGACCCACAGGGTCGGCAGGCCGGGCGCGATCTCTACCGCCAACGTCAGCCCATGCGACTCGATCAGGCTGCGCGCGGTGTTGACGGCCTCCTGGACCAGCGCTGCCGGCTCGACTTCCTCGCGCACCAGGGTCATCTGCGCTGCTTCGATGCGCGCCAGGTCAAGCACATCGTTGATGAGGGTCTGCAAGTGACGGGCGTTGCGATGGATGATCCGCACGTCGCGCAGGTAACGAGGCGCCAGCGGCTCCCCGTAGTACTCCGGCGATTGCGTCATCAGCTCGGTGAAGCCGACAATCAAGTTCAGAGGCGTGCGCAGCTCGTGGCTGATCGTTTGGGCAAACTGCTGCTTGAGTCGCCGGGCTGCTTCGGCCTGATCGCGCGCCCATGCCAGCATGTAGTTGGCGCGCTCGAGCCGATAGGTGGTCTCATCGAGGGCCTTGAGCGTGCGCTGGAGCTCGGCCTGACGGTCACGCGCAATCTCCTCGTTGCCGCGCGCCTCCTGGTAGCCGCGCCAGACCCATTCCAGCGCAGTGAAAAGCCGGCGGGTTGAGAGCCAGGTGGCCAGCGTCACCAGGCTGAGGATCACCAGGGGCAGCGCCATCTCAGCGGTCAATCGGCCCGACCCGGCGTCGGCGAGCTGCAGGCCCAATGCCAGGCCGGTGGACGCACTCGCCACGAGCCAGAACGCGCGCGGTCCCACGAGCGCGCCCGCAAGCAGAATCGGCACGACAAAGAGGTAGATGACGATCGATACGGGCAGCGTCGAGGACA
>CAYRFV010000069.1:0-21494 GCA_964423545.1 uncultured Anaerolineales bacterium
GGCCGGAGCACACAGCCACTTCCTCGGTCGGCGTGGCCTTGAGCCGAGCCAAACAGGTCGCCGCCACCTGCGCCGCCGCGTCCAGGTAGCGCCGGCGGGCATAGCGGTTCGGCTCCTCGGCATCGTCATTCTGAAAGTAGCTCGGGGCGATCACGCCGCTGACAAACTCGCCACCCTGTTGGAACGCGCCAGGCGCAGGTTCAGGCGGCACGCGGTAGCAGCCGATCACCACGCCGCCGACCAGGCAGCCCCAGCCGGCGTCGTCAATCTGCAGCATCGTGCCTCCCGCTTTCCGCTGACACGACCAGCGCGCCGTACAAGACCATGCCGCCCAGGAAGCCGACCAAGCAACCCAGTATAAAGTTCAACATGGCAACCAAGCCCTCTCTGCCATCACAGCAACAGCTCTCCCAGGGCGTCGGCCACCGCTTCATCAGCAGGCAAGTCGGCAGACACGGCCGTGGCCAGGTTTCCGGAGCGCATGGCGGCCTTGGCCGCCCCAGCGCGGTGGCGCGGCGGGATCTGCCCAAAGAAGGCGATCAGATCGTCGTCCACGCCCGGCCGCAACCGCAGCTTGAGGTTGAGCACCACCGCCTGCACCGGGAGCCGGGGCCGTCCGCGCTGCGTCATGATTAGCTCCGCCGTCTGGCCGCGGTCATCGCCGCCAGCTTGTACAGCCCGCGCGCAGTGGAGAGCACCGGGTCATCGGGCATGTACGCCTTGGCGTTGAAGCGCGCGAGCAGGCTGCTGCGCAGCAACAGGGCGCCCCCGCCGACCACGATGACGGCCGCGAAGCGCTTGTACGCGCTGCCCCACCGCCGCTCGACAAAGCTGATCACCTCGCGTTCCCACACCGGCAGCGCCGCGGACGTGTCGAGCTTGCCGGCCCGGAGCTGCGTGTCCAGTTCGCCCAGGGAGTACAGCCCGCCGGGGTTCACCAGGTCGAGCAGCCGCCGCACACCCGCGGTGCGTCCGGCCGTGAAGCGATCCTGGGGCGCGCCGCTGCGCGTGACCAGCAGCTCGACGGTGTTCATGCCGACGGAGATCACGCCGATTTCCTTATCGAAGTGGGCCTTGCGTGCGGGGATAAACGCGCCGGCGTCATCGAGGAGGTAGTCGAACAGCGCGCCGGCGGCCTGTGAAGTGATCTTGACCGTCTCGACCGTGACGCTGAGCGGATGGGCGTGCGCGCCCACCAGCCAGCGCCGCACTCCATCAGCCACCGCGCCGGCCTCCTCGCTGAGCGCCTCCAGCGGTAAGCCGAGGTAGACGGCCAGGGGGTCTGCGAGCGTTTCGTACGTCTGGGCATAGCCGGTGAAACCGGCAGCCAGCATGGCGCGCAGCTCCGGCGAGCCGGTGAAACGATCGTGATCGAGGTCTTCGCTCAGCGGCCGGCCCCATTCGTGCGCGCCCGAGCCGACGAAGAAGCTGCCGTTGTCGGTGCGGATACGCAGGGGCGGCTTGCGTTGGGCCAGGCCGACCATCCGGGCCAGGGTATGGCCCTCGTCTACGGCCAGGATTGCCGGCACCTGGACGCCGCCGGCGGGGCCGTAGAGCTTGATTGCGCCAGCGCCTGGATCGATACCGATGACTGTCATGGGTGAACCCTCCTTCACCACAACTCATGGGCGAGTAGACGGCCAGCACGAACCCGATCGGCTAAAAGGGAATCTCGTCGCCGGCGTCTTCTTCCTTACCAACTTCCGTGCCGACCTCGCCGGCCGCCTTGCCTCCCTCATCAGCCTCCCGATCGCCGAGGAAGCGCACCCGGTCGGCGGTCAGCTCCAGGCTGGCCCGCGGGGTGCCGTCGCGATCGGTCCAGGCCGACGCCTCGATGTCGCCGGCGACCAGGATGCGCTGGCCCTTCTTGACGTACTGGGCAGTGATTTCGGCGAGCTTGCGCCAGCAGACGACCCGGAACCAGGTCACTTTCTCCTGGGTCTGCCCGCTGGCATCTGTCCAGCGCCGGTCAACGGCTACAGAGAAGTTGGTGACAGGTGTGCCGCCGGGGGTATACCGCATCTCGGCGTCGCGGCCGACTCGACCTACAACCAGGGTTTGTTGGAACACGATGGAGCCTCCTTGAATGGCATGGGAACAGGTTGGTCCTGGGCACAGCGCACGCGCTTGCCCTGAGCATCACCGAAGGTCGCCGCTGGATCGCGGGCGTGGTCTGCCCGTCGCCTGCGATCCAGCAGGCCCCGGATCACGACTCGCTGGTGCTTGACTCCGCGGAAGCCGCTTCCGCAGCCAGCTTCGCCGCGAAGGCGCGATCGGCTTCCTGGAAGTCTCGCAGGGTCATGCCCTTCTTGCGGGCCTGGTCGATGAACGCTTCCAGGTCGCCGATATTGACGCGCACCAACCGCTGGCCTGGACCGAGGCGGATGGCCGGCAGCGCGCCTTCCTGGATCCAGTTGGAGACCAGGCGGCGGCTGACACCCAGGATAACGGCCGTCTCGGCGATGGTGAACATTTGTAGAGCCGATGGCAGAGGCATCAGGCTCTTGAGATCAGGTTTTGGCATTGGAGTTCCTCCCTCCCGCGGTGGAACACGGATCACCGCACAAAAAAAGCCCGACGAGCAGAACTCATCGGGCGCGCAGGTACACTGGAAACACAAACGCCCGACGATGGCCAAGCCAAGTCAGGCGATCAAGAGTTGTTTATGCAGGTAATCCGGGGTATAATCCGAGCTCAGAAAGGATTATGTGGCATCACATCACCCGAAGGATGGTCTGTCCATCACTCGACAATCGAATACATGTCAAACGATCCAATCGACGAGGTGGGGCGGTTCGAGGATGGTACCACGCGTGGGCGGTGGGAGTCGTGTCGGTGCATTCTACAAGAAATTGAGTAAATTCCCGTCGTCCCCGTATGTGGCATCATCACTCGTGAGGTCTGGGGCTGAATGAATCTCTGGGGCTAGACCCCCGTAGTTGAAGCCCCCAATGATCCAACCCCACCTGCTCGGTGGGGTTTTTCGTTTCCGGGCCTCAACGAATTGAGCTTCGATTGATCGTTTGACTCGATTGACTCGATTGATACGTTTGACTTGATGATGATGCCACTGAGGGATATGGCCGACAACTTCGACCCTACTCAGTGGATCACTACCGGCGAAGCCGCGGAGCTGACCGGCTATTCGGCGAGCAACTTCCGAAAGGCAATCGGCCGACACCTGCTGCGCGCCGAGAAACGGGGACGCGATTGGTTTCTGGATCGCGGCGAAGTCTTGCACTACGCAGAGACGATGCGGCTGCTTGGGCCGACCAAGCATAACCCGTGGGATTCCAGAGAGCGTGGTCGAAGGCACCCTGAGACAGGCTGACCCATCTCGCTTCTGGATATCACTGCTTCGCAATACGTTTAACCCTTAGTGCCGTGCAACCGCTATTCCTTTCCTTGTCCTCGTTATCCTCAGTAGCATCTCGGCCCCGCTCCGCCCGTTCCCTCTCATCCCTCCCAGAAGCGACCTCAGTCCGCTTCCGCTGCACCTCAGACCAGCAAGCATCGGGCTGATCCACTTCTGAAACCTTCATGAGTCTGTCCATCATCAACTTGACGCGCGTTCGTCCCTGGTATATACTTGTCTCGTATGCAGGAATTCTCCTGTTATTTTTTTATCATTAGTTATCTCGTACAAAGGATAACTAATGTGGATGCGCCAAGACTGAGGGGATGACAAGATGGAAGTCGAACCCTTGACTCAAGGCTGGCTCACCACGGGCGAGGCCGAAACCCTCACCGGCTACGCTCAGGCCTACCTGCGCCGACTCGCCGAACGCAACCGCATCGTGGCGCGCAAGGTGGGCCGGGACTGGCTGCTGAACCAGGAGAGCCTGCGCGTTTACCGTGATGAGATGGCGGCGCTGGGCGCGCAGCGTCACAACCCCTGGCGGGAGGAGTTGGCAGCCTTCGGCCTGGGACGACGAATGGCCCGCACAGAACCGGAGGCAACCGCATGAACTCCGTGATCGGGCTCGATATCGGCTACGGCTACACCAAGGCCGTGAGCAACAACGGCATCGCCACCCTGCCCAGCGTCATCGGGCCGGCGGTGACGATCAAGTACCACGACGACCTGGCCGGCAACGGCCGCGGCTTGACGCTGAAAACCGACGACAAGGCCTGGTTCGTGGGTCAACATGCCCGGCTGCAATCCCCCTTCACCATCTCGCCCAGGGCGCGCGAGCGGGACCCGGAAGTCGTCCGGCTGCTTGCGCTCGCCGCGCTGCACCAGGTCAACGCCGGCAGTGACACCGTGCGCATGGTCACCGGCTTGCCGGTCGAGTGGTACGCCGACCGCGACAAGCTGGCCCGCTCACTGACTGGCTTTCACACCTTCACAGCCAACGGCCAGCATCAGGTAGCAAACATCGCCAGCGTGCTCGTGGTGCCGCAGCCGTTCGGCTCCCTCTTCCGCGCGCTGCTCTCCCCGACCGGCGTGCTCACCGATCCCGATGGTCTTGCAGGCGGTCGGATGGCGGTCCTGGATATCGGCATGCATACCACCGACTACGCGCTGGCGGATGCGCTGCGCTATGTCGAGCCGCGTAGCGGCAGCATCCCGGTGGCCATGGCGCGCGTCTACGAGCTGGTGCGCCGGGGCGTGACCGAGCGCCACGGCCTCACACTGAGCCTGCAGGATGCTGAAGATGCCGCACGGGCCGGTCACGTGACCGTCTACGGCCGGCGCGAGCCGGTGGCCGACCTGGTTGCGAGTGCGCTCGAAGGGGTGGCCCAGGAGATCCTCGGCGAGGCGGTGACCCTGTGGGGCGATGGCCGCGATCTGCTGGCCGTGCTGGTGACCGGTGGCGGCGGGCCAGCGCTGTTCGAGCGGATTCGGACGGTCTACCCGCACGCGCGCCTGGCGCCGAACCCGCTGACCGCCAACGCCGAAGGCTTCTTCCGCTACGCCTTGCGCAAGTTCGGCGAGGCGCGGCCGTAGCCCTCGCGGTATGCGAAACACGCATATGGGCCGATATGCATTCGGCGCATACAAGGAAACGCCGTGGCCACCAAGCGGGTGATCTTCACGCTGGATAGCGAACGGGACGGCGATATCATGCGCTGGCTCGCCGTCCAGCCAAGCAAGAGCGCGGCGATTCGCACGGCGCTGCGCCAGGCGTTCCTGCCGACGCCGATCCTGGATACGGCAACTTTGCGCCGGGTCCTGCGTGAGGAACTGGCGCGCGTCGCAATGGCCAGCCAGCAGGAAGCCGACCAGACCGCAGATGCCGACCCCGACGCAGCCGCACGGCTGGATGCGATGTTCTGAGAACTTCCTATGCCCGTCAAGGAGCCGAGATGTCCTCTCCCGCTGCCCTGCCGGCTGTCATACAGCCTGAGATGATAACACCCAGCGAAGCTGACCTGCTGGCCGCGTTCGCCGACTTTCTGCGGCTGGACGTGGCCCAGGGCGATGCCAGCCCCGAGACGATCCGCGCCTATGCCGGGCAGGTGCACGCCTTCGTGACCTGGTGCCAGGCCCAAGCGATCCGACCCGCGGCCGCCAGCGAGGTCGATCTCAAGGCTTACCGGGCCACCCTCGTGGCCGGCGGCTACGCCCGGAGCGCGATCGCCGCCCGCCTCAATGCGGTCCGCCGGTTTTATGCGATGGCCCAGGCACGCGGCTGCCGGTTCGACAACCCCGCACAGGGCGTCAAGGCGCCGCCGGATCGAGCAGACCGTGCCGAGCGCATCAAGTGGCTGCCCTTGACGGCTGTCAGTGGGCTATTAGCTGCCCCCGATGCCCGCGCGCTGAAAGGCAAACGGGATCGAGCGATCCTGGCGCTGTTGGCGCTGCATGGCCTGCGCGTCGCCGAGGTGGTGGCTCTGCAAATGGATGACCTTGACCTGATGGAGCCACCGCTGGGTGCGCTCTCCGTGCCGGGCAAAGGCAAGAAGCGCCGCCGCGTCCTGCTGGTTGAGACGAGCCGAGTTGCTCTGGAGGCGTGGCTTGGGGTGCGGTCACAGGCCGCCGTGGAGAGCGAGGGCGCGTTGTTCGTCAGCTTGCAGCGCAACGGCGGCCGCGGGACGGCCCTTGATCGGCGTGGGGCCAGAAGGATGGTGGACGGCTACCTGGTCGAGCTGGGCCTCAAGCGCCCCCGCACGAGCTGCCACGCGCTGCGGCACAGCTTCGCTACGCTATCACGGGCCGCGGGCGCCCGGCTGGATGCGATCTCTCGCGCCATGGGCCACAGCAACATCGCCACGACGCAGGTCTACGCACAGATCGTGGATGCGGCGGCCGAGAACCCCGCCCGCTTCCTGGTGGGCGCACTGGAGGCCATCGAAAAGTAATCCTGAAATTCGCCTTGCGGTCTGCCCAGCGAACCATCGGCACCTTGTCAACCGCATAGCTTGGGCGGCCCGACCGTGCAAATCGGGCAGGACGCAAGGCTGACTGAGGGACGCGCCAAGTATTTCTCCGCAACCGTACATGTGTGCTGAAATCGCGTGGTCGCACCAAGTATTCTTCGAATAAGCCGCGAGAAGCACATGATCACCGTCAAACTACGTTTGGAAACCACTGTCGAGATCGTCGCCGGCTGGCTCGGCCGGCAAACGGAAGAGGATGGCCCACTACTGAGGCTGCCGTGGAGCCCAGACCCGTCCCCGTACTGGCTGATCGGCGCCTGGGCGGGCGCGTCACCGCACTACTGCGTCCGTGAGATCGAGGCCTACCGCCCGACCGAGCCCCATCCGGAGCGCATCAAGACCGACGCCTATACTTATGTCATCCGAATAGTCATGGAAACGGTGACGCCGACGACCTGTCAGATGACGTTGACCTGCACGCGCTGCCACGAGCCAGCAATCGTGGAACGCTTCCAAGCGCTGCTCGCCGGCATCAGCGAACGGTGGCCCCAGGCTGAGAGCCAGATCCCGACGGCGGTCAGCTACCAGGATGGTTGGGGCATCACCCATGTGGTGTCCTTGCGCTCCCCGCAGCCGTCAATCGCGCAAGCCGCCACCGCAGGCGATGAAACGACTCTCCCTGAGCCCGTCAGCGCACCCAAGCGCGGCGGGAGGCAGACCAACTCCGACGCCGAGATGCTGCACGTCTATCAAGGCTGGCGCGCGGCCAAGGCCGAACGCCGGCTCTCCCAGGAAGCCTACGCCAACGAGATCGGCGTATCGGCCGAGACGATCAGACGTTACGGGCGAATTTTGAAGGGCAAGAACCTGATCAAGTAGCATTACTGACGAATACTGACGCATTACTGCCGGTCACAACCGCAGTTTTCTGCTAAGCTCCCCACAGACACGGGGAGCTTTTTGTTTCCCAGGAGGAAAACGTGTACCGACGCTTGACCATCACCCTGGCGCCCGAGGAGCGCGAGCTGCTGGATCGCCTCTCGCAAGCCGACCTGCGTCCGGTGAAAGAACAGCTGCGGTGGCTGCTGAGGCAGGAGGCGACCCGCCGGGGCCTCTGCCCGTGTGAGGCGGCTGAGCAAGCTCAGCCGGAGGTGGCGCATGGCAAACAACGGCCATGATTGGCAGCGCCAATCAAAGCCGACCGCCAGCGCGCCACCGCTGGCGGTCGGCGGTGCGGCGCAAGAGGCCGCTCTCAAAAGACAAGTAGATTCTACACCAACCGACGCCGTTCGTCAAGACTCGCTCGCGCTCTGGCACCTGGGGCGGCTGATGGCCGGCGCGACCGACGCCGACGTGCAGATCATCGGCCAGGCCTTCCCTGACCTGCCGCTGAACGGCAGCGCACAGGCCAACCGGCGCGCGGCGAGCGTGTACGTCGGCGACCGCCATGACCTGCTGGCCCAAATCCTGACGCTGGATCTGGATGAAGCGCCACCAGCCGCGGCCGCCAAGCCGCGCACCAGCTATACCGTCCGCGAGCTTCTGGAAACCGTCTTTCCTGAGCCACGCTGGGCTGTGCCCGACATCCTGCCGGAAGGCTTGGCGCTATTGGCCGGCCGGCCCAAGATGGGCAAGAGCTGGCTGGCGCTGCAGATCGCCTGCGCCGTCGGCACGGGTGGCATCGTATTGGGGCGGCGGGTGATCAAAGCGCCCGTGCTGTACATCGCGCTGGAGGACGGCTACCGTCGGCTGCAGAGCCGGATGCAGACGCAGCTTTGGTCGCGCGACGCTGAGGTTGACTTCTACGTCGAATGGCCCGATCTGGCCGCCGGCGGGCTGGAACGCCTGCAGGAAGTGATCACGGCCAAGGGCTATGCGCTGGTGATCATTGACACGTTGAGCCGGATCACCTGCTTCGATCAGCAGGACGTGACCCCCACGACGGTGATCATGGGCGCGCTTCAACGTCTCGCCCTGGCGCACCGCTGCACCATCCTTGTCGTGGACCACCACCGCAAGCCGAGCGTCTCCGGTGCGGACCTGATTGACTCAGTGCTCGGCTCGACCGGCAAAACCGCGGTGGCCGATGCGATTGTGGGCCTGTTCCGCGAGCGCGGGCAGTTGGGCGCCAAGCTGCATGTCACCGGTCGCGACCTGCTCGACCAGCAGTTGGCGCTGAAGTGGGATGCCCCCACGTGCTGCTGGCAACTCAATGAAGACGCCAAAGCGGCGACGCACAATGCCAGCCAGCTCGAAGTGCTGGAAGCGCTGGCCGAGCTGGGTGGCGAGGCGACCACTTCCGACCTGGCCGCTCGCCTCGGCAAGGACAAGGCGCAGATCTCGCGCACCCTGGCCGACCTGCTCACCAGTGGGGACGTGCGCAAGGGCCGGCGCACCGGCAAAGAGGTGCCCTACCAATTGACCCATCCGCCTGTGGGCGAAGACGAGGATGACGCCGATGACTGAGCCGTCGCGCCGATTCAAGTCAATCGAGTCAAACGAGTCAATCGTATCAATCGAGTCAAACGTGGGGCGGTGATATGGCGAGCCAGCACAGATCGCGCACCTACCCACGAACCGACCTGCCGCCGCTGGATTTGTCGCGCGTCGACCTGTTGGGCCTGATCGAGCGCGATACCCGCCTGAGGCGCGTGGCGCGCACCCACGGCGGCGAATATGCCGGGCCGTGTCCCTTCTGCGGCGGCGAAGACCGCTTTCGGGTCTGGCCGGAGCATCCCGATGGCCGCGGCGAGTGGTGGTGCCGACGCTGCGAGCGGAGCGGCGACGCGGTGGACTACGTCCGTGCCCGCCATAACCTGGATTTCGTCTCCACCTGTGAATGGCTGGGACTGGACTTGCCGGGGCACGATCGCCTGAAGCTACGGCCCATCGGCGTAAGCCAGGCAGGCAGTCCAGACTCTCACAGGGAGGAGGAACCGCCCGTGCCCCCTGCTCTGGATCGCGACCACCAGATTGTAGATGGGACGCCGCCGGCCGAGGACTGGCGCCGGGCGGCGGAGAAGATCGTGAGCCAATGTGAAGCTGCGCTGTGGGGCGCAGGCGGCGCCAAGGCCCGCGCCTGGCTGAGCGCCCGTGGTCTGACCGAAGCCACCTGCCGGGCCTGGCGCCTGGGCTATCAAGGCGAGGACGACCGGATCGGTGCCCTGTATGTGCCGCGCGGGATCGTGATCCCGTGCTTCTGCGAGGGGGCGCTCTGGTACGTGAAGGTGCGCCGGCCCGTGCCGCCCTTGGAAGGGCCGAAGTACTGGCAGGTCAAAGGCAGCAAGCTCACCCTGTTCGGCCTGGACCAACTCGCCGGCCGACCGGAGATCGTGATCTGCGAGGGCGAACTGGACGCGCTGCTGCTACGGCAGCTCGCCGGTGACCTGGCCGACGTGATCGCCGTGGCCGGCGCGACCCAGCGGCCCAACGCGCAGGCCTTGCTCCGTCTCGCCGAGTACCGGCGTTGGCTCGTCGCCTTCGACAACGACGAGGCCGGCGCGCAGGGCGCGGATTGGTGGGGCTTCGCTGCGCGCACGCGCTCGGTGCGACCACTGCACGGCAAGGACCTGACCGACTTCCATCTTGCCGGCGGCGACCTGCGGGCCTGGGTCGAGTACCTGCTGACCAGGGAGGGCCGGCCTGTGGCAGGGACTAACGCAGGTCAAATCGTGCCGGAAGCCAGCAAGGAGGCGGCCGACCCGCCAGAAACAGCGCCAGCAGCCGAGTCGGAAATTGCGCCGGAACCACCTGCCCTTCCAGCAGCCTCGCCGTCCATCGAGCCAGCGGCCGCGCCAGAGACGCCTATCGTGCCAGAAACAGCAGCTCCGACCATACTGGAATCTCAGCCGTCGGCTCCCGCTGAGGGAGCTGCCAACACAGGCTCCGTGCAGTATCCAGTGGTTCTGGTGTGGCCGGCTGACGCGACGGTGGCGGTTATCAGCGGCCAGTGGCAGCGGCTGGCGAACGGCCGCATTGAGGCGATCTACAACGATCGCGACGAATTGGCCTGGTGTGTCGAGACCACCAGACTCCTGCGTTAGGGCTGAGGGCATCATGCAGCGACAGGCCGATGCTTCCGAGAAGCACGCATATCGGAAGGATGCTGAGGGGCTGCAATGAGCAAAAACGGGCCGCGCCGGCTGCTCGCCGCCGTGCTGATTCGCGCCATCAGGGACGCACTGGCCGCCAATAGCGACCTAGCGGCCGAGGCGCGCGGCTGGTTGGGGGCGGTCGGCGGCGACCTGGTGACGTTGCTGGACGTCCCGCCCGAGCGCCTGACGGCCTGGTTGGCCACCCTGCCGTCGCTGCCTGTCGCACGACTGGCGCCGCACGAGACGCGCCAGGCTGCATAATGGACGCGGTCAAGACCCTGGAACGGGCAGAGCCGCTCACGCTGGAGGTGGCCGATTTCGCCGACACCGACCAGCTTTTGCTCTTGCTCGCCGGCATTGTAACGCGCTTGCTCGGAGTCGATCCCCGTGGCGAGAATCAAGAAACCCAGACCAGGTGACACCTCCGAGGCCGCCCGCGCCCTGCGGGTGGCCATGTACACGCGCGTCTCCAGCGAGATGCAGCTCGAAGGCTACAGCCTGGAATCTCAACTGGACATCTGCCGCGAGTACACGGCCAAAAAAGCTGGCAGGAAGCGGCCGTCTACACCGACGAAGGCGAAAGCGCACGAAAGGCCGACCGCCCACAGTTCCAGGCCATGGTGCGCGACGGCAAGCAGCGCAAATTCGACGTCGTAATCGTGATGAAGCTGGATCGCTTCGCCCGCTGCCGCCGCGACACCGAGAACTACCTCTACGACCTGAACGAAGCGGGCCTGGAGATCATCTCCGCCAAGGAATCGCAGTTTGACTTCACCACGGCGGCCGGCAAAGCCTATCTCGGCATGATCTCGACCTTCAACCAGTACTACTCCGACGCGCTAGCCGAGAATGTGGCGGTGGGCAAAGCGACCCGCACCAAATCACACGGCCTGTGGAACGGCCAGGTGCCTTTCGGCTATCAGGTGACCTATCTCAAAGATGGCGGGGATGGCGTGCCCTATCCCGATCCGCATGAGGCGAAAGGCGTGCAGCTCGCTTTCGAGCAGTATGCGACGGGCATGTACTCCGACACCGACATCGCCCAGATGCTGAACGAGGCCGGCTGCCGGCCCCACGGCCGCGGCGCCCGAGCCCTGCCGCTCTTCAGTAAGGATACGATCCGGGAGACTTTGCAGAGTCGGTTTTACCTCGGTGAGGCCCGCTACCGTGACCAGTGGTTCCCAGCGCGCCAAGATCCGATCATCTCGGAGGAGCTGTTCGAGCGTTGCCAGGAGGTGCGCCGGCGGCGCGGGCAGCACAAGGCCGGCACCACCGCCCGCCAGGGCAGCCGCGACTACCCGCTGACCGGCATCGCCCGGTGCGCCCGCTGCGGCGGCCGGCTGCGCGGAACCTATGTGAGCGGCAAGAGCTACTATCGCGATCTCGCCCGCGAGCAGGGCCGCGCGTGCGATCAGCGCATGGTGCGCGCCGACCTGGCCGAGGCGGCGTTGGGCGGTTTTCTGAGCCGTCTAACCTTGCCGGCCGACTGGCGCGCACAGATCCTCGTGCTCGTGAAGGCGCGTGTGAAGGCGGTTGACAACGTGGAGGCGGAACAGGCGCGCATTAACACCCTCCTGGAACGGCTGAAACGCCTCTTCCTGCTCGGTGATCTGACCGAACGGGAGTACGTGGCCGAGCGCGACCGCCTGCGTAACCAGCTTGCCGCCCTCGTGCCGCCGGCCCTGCCCGACCTGGAACGCGCGGCCATGCTGCTGCGCGACTTCGGCAAGCTGTGGGACGCCGCGACGCCGCCGGAGCGCAAACAGATCCTGCAGACGCTGCTGGCCGCGGTCTATCTGGATGTAGACCACGGCCCTGTCGTGGCTGTCGAGCCACGGGCTCAATTCACGACGCTCTTCGCCATGATGCGACCTGGTGTTGATTCGGGGATCGGCCCCGCAGGTGACATCACGATCCTGAATCCTGGCGAGGCGCTGGTCGAATCGCCAGGCGCGTTGTCATGACAGGCCCAGACCGACGGCTGACTGCTGTTGGCGGCGCAGCGCGCCAGGCGTGGGCGCAGTCGCCACCCGCCTCTCACCCTGGGCTTAGCAGCCGGCGGGGAGAGGACGGGGGCGGAGGCCGCGCCCCCGATCTTGGCCCACGGGGCCGCTATCTGGCGCAATGCGCCGTGGTGTCGCGTCCACCATGGCTCGCTGGTCCACAAGGGAGCGCGACGGCGCATAACACACACGGAGAGACGATCATGGAGGGAAGCCCTACACTCGGACAGCAATTCACCGGCGCGCCCGGCGCGACCCCTCGAACGATATCGGCACACGCCGACGCCGAGTTCATCGCGGGCCTCTTGCAGGCCACTCTCACCGCGCGCAGGGTGGCGAGCATCGTGGCGCTGGCCTGGGCCGGGCCGCAGATCAACGCTTACACGGTCTCGCTAGGGCTGGGGGAGCAGCCGGAGCGAGTGGAAGCCCTCGCTGGCGCGTTGGCCCTGGCCGCCGGCGCGGAGTCGTGCCGGGTGGCGCGCACGGAGGGCAAGCTCCTCCTGGAGTTGCCCAAGCCGCTGAGCGAACGCCGCCCGCTACCCGCCTCCCGGCTGGAAGCACTGACCCCTGCAACGCCGACCGCCGTACCGCTGGGCGTTACCACCGGCGGCAAGGTCGTCTGGTTCGACCTGGCCGACGAGCGTTTCTGTCATGTTGTGATCGGCGGCACCACGGGCAGCGGCAAGTCGCTGCTGGCGCGCTGGCTGCTCTACCGCGTGCTGCGTCAGAACGGGCCGGAGGAGCTACGCCTGCTGCTGGTGGATCCGAAGCGCTTCGAGTTTGCCCAGTTCGCCCACACGCCCCATCTGCTGCATCCCGTGACGAGCCAGCCGCTGGAGATCACCCGCGTGCTAAGCTGGGTCGGCGGCGAGTTGGATCGACGCGCCGAGACCGGTCGCAAGCTGCCCCGCATCATCGTGTGCATCGAGGAGGTCGCCGACATTATGAGCGGCAACCGCAGTGTCGGCGGACTGGTGGCGCGCACACCTGCACTGCACCTGCGGTTTGTGCAGGTGCAAGTGTCGCCCAGATCGGCCGCGCCCTGGGCGTCCATGCCATCGTCACGACGCAGCAGCCGGGCAGCCGGTCGCTGGGCGACAGCCTGGTCAACTACCCTGCGCGCCTGTTGAGCCGAGTGGCGTCGGCTACCCTGACTTACGGCGCGGCCGGTCGGGAGAAGACCGGCGCGCATGCGCTCCTGGGCCGCGGGGATTTCTTGCTGTTGGCAGCCGGCGAGACGACGCGCTTTCAGGCCCCGCTGGTGGACGGCCGGCAGTACAGCCAGGTGCCGCGCGGGACGGCGGTCGCCAGCCTGGCCGCGGAGCTGCTCCACCTGGTCGAGTTCGCCGACCTGGCCCGCGATTCGCGTGGGGGCCGCGGCCGGCGGGAGCTGAGCGCGGACGATTATGCCGCCATCGCCACGGCGCTGCGCGCCGGCGCCACCGCGGATGACCTGCGCGGGGAGTTCGGCATCGGCTGGGAGCGCGCCCGCCGCCTGCGCGCGGGCTATGAGGAGGAGCAATGAACGACGCAGCCAAGGGCTTCCTGATCGCCCTGGGGTTGGCGCTGGTGATCGCGCTGGGCCTGGCCGTCTGGCTCCTGGGCGGCGACCGGCTGATGACGCTGGCGCTGATCCTGGTCATCACGCTTGGCCTGGCCCTGGTCCTCGCGGCCGCCGCGCTGCCGATCCGCGCCTGGCGGCGCCGCGATCCGACCGGCGAAACACACCACTACCACGACGGGACGCGCACGGTGGTCAAAGAGACACGCGTGCTCGATGGCCGCGTGGCTGAGGCGCCGAAGCTCTATCCGCTGCCGCCCCAGCCGGCGGGCGCATTCTTCCCTGAGCTGATGCGGGCGGCCTATCGGGCCGGCATGCTGAATGCTCCGGCGGCCGATGTGTACACCGAGCCTGCCGAGGCCAAGACGTTGTCTGCCGATGGCTGGGATGGCGACATCACCGCCTGACCCCCACAAAAGCAGCCAGGCGTGGGCCGCGTACACGTATGTGGTTTTTGTGGGGGGCAGTGCTCCGGTCTCATAGCTCAGAGAAGTAGGATGGGTGCAGGCGCATTGGGGCAGGAAGCCGGACGCCGCCCTATGGGGGCAGAAAGCCGGGTTAGATACACATCGGGCAGGTTGCGACCGTTTCTCTAATCGGGCAAGTTCCCCAACTGTGCTTGTGGCGCGATGGGGAGTGTTGGAGGTTCAAACATGTCTTGTGATCACATCACCGACCTGGCGCAGCGGTTGGCGTGGCTACCGACGGACGGCTCCGACCCGACCGACGTGCCCGCGCCTCTGGCGGCCGTGCTGACGCCGGTCAAACGTTACCGCCACACCGCGCCCAGCCATGCGCCGGTCAATCGGCTGGAGTACGAGTTCCTGGCCGCGTTGGCCCTGAGCGGCTGGTCCATGCGGGTGGCGCTGGCCGAGGCCGTCAATCACGGCAAAGAGCTGCACCGGCGCTCCGGGTCATTCAAGCTGGCGTGGCGACAACTGGAACAGGCGGGGCTGTGGCAGTGTGTCCTGGCGCGGGCCGGGCAGCGGCGGCTGGCACTGGTGCGCCTGACCGAAACGGGGAAGGCGCTGCTGGCGCAGGTCGGCGTGACCGCGGCGGCGTCTGAGTGGGAGCAGATCGAGGCACGGCATCGAGGCGGCGGCGCGGGGCAGATCAGGCACACCGCGGCGATCTGCGCGTTCCTCTATCACGCCCGGCGCAACGGCTACACCACTGAGCCTTGCCCGATCATCGAAGGGGCGGGGAACGCCGAACCGGACGCCGGCATCGAGAACGACGAGGAGCAACTCTACGTCGAGGTGCAAGGCCGTGGCGGCGAAACCTGGCGCCGCGCCGACAAGTGGCGCAACCAGTACCGTCTGCAGGGCCGGGTCGCCATCTGCGCCGACACGCCGCTCCTGGCCGAACGCCTGGCCCGCGAGGCGCAGGTCGCCGGCGTTCCCATCGGCTACCTGACCAACCTCACCGACCTGGCCGATGGCGTCGTGCAGGGGCTGTGGACGCACCGGTGGCGTAGCCTGCATAGTCCGCTGGAGGTATGGTGATAGCCCACGCGTGGCCGTCGGAAGACCGGCGGGGAGTGCGCACGATCAATCGTATCAACGATGTCAATCGAGTCAATCGTGTCAACAGATCAACTGTCAGACGCAGGGCCTGGACCTATCTCCCGACCAGATGCGGAGTGGACGAAAAGGCCGTGAGGCGCTATCATTCGTGTAACTCCTGCTTGAAGGGTGTTCACGACAATGACGCATCTACTGATCAGGGATTTTGATGTTGATACCACCGAACGGCTGAAACTACGCGCCCAGCGACACGGCCGCTCCCTGCAGGAGGAAGTGAAAGCGATCCTACAAGCCGCCGTGACCTTCTCCATGAGCGAGGCGTGTAGCGTAGCTGAGCAGTGGCAGCTCAAACTGGCCCCACAGAACACATCAGGGCAAGCCGACACCAGCTATCGTGATAGCGCCGAGGCCATCCGCGCAGATCGAGAGCGATAAGGCATGTCAGAATAATCGGACGCCTATAACCTTGAGGTATTTTCTGCCGCCATAAAACGTAGCCCGATGATCGGGGCCGGACCAGACAAACCGGATTGTCGAGATCGCACACATGATGTACAATGTGCTCGAACGCAGCGAGAAAATAGCGGAAGATAGACGCAGATGGTGAGGTAAATGTCATGAAGCAAGTTGTGCTGGAACTGTCCGATGACCTGGCCCGTCAGGTCGGGTCGTATCAGGGCCGTTGACAGGAGCTGGTGCTTCTGGGCCTGTCCCAACTCAAGGCGCAGGAAGCACTGACGCTCTACACCCGCGGGATCGTCTCCTTCGCCCGAGCGGCTGAGATTGCCGGCCTCTCCCGTCCTGAGATGATCCGCCAGGCGCGCGCCCTCGGCATCCGGCCGCGTTGGTCGGAGCAGATGGTGGAAGAAGAGCTGGCATGAAGGCGGTGACCAATGCCGGCCCGCTCATCGCCTTGGGCAAGCTTGGGTTGGTTCAGTTCTTGAGCCAGTTGTATGACCCCATCCTCGTGCCGGCCCCTGTGTATCTGGAGGTGGTCACGCGCGGTCTCGAACTGGGTCAGCCGGACGCGTACGCGGTTCAGTTGGCCGTAGCCCGCCGAGAATTGGTTGTGGTCAGTGTCGAGACAGCCGAAGCATCGACAGAAGGTATCGAGCCGTCCCTGCACCTCGGCGAGCGCGCCGCGATCCAGCTCTCCCGGCAGGAGGTGACCGACTGGGTGCTCCTCGACGACCAGCTTGAGCGCGAACAGGCCCAGGAGCTCGGTTTACGCGTTAAGGGCACCCTCGGCGTCATCGTGGAGGCCTACCGCCGGCAGTTGCTGGCCGCCGAAGAGGTCGAGCTGGTCTTCCAGGCCATCCTGGATCGAGACGACATCTGGATCAGCGACGCCCTGATGCGCCGCGTGTGGGATGCCTGGCGGCAAGAAGCAGTCGAGCTCTAGACCTGTCTTCCAGTATCTGTCCATTACTGGCACGCGCATCTCAGCAGCATAGATTTCGATTTCTTCGTCCCTCGCGCACCCAGCAGCCCCTTGAGCACTTCCACCAGTGTCGGTGATGCTGAAGCTCTTGTTCATATGGGCAAGACTTCCCTGATGTCGAGTTGATGGTAATGTGTCTGTACGGATTGGGTCCAGTCTTGGTGATCCGCCTCTGCTTTCGAAGTTTGCGTTTGCGCGCTACTCAGGATGACTCGATTGATCAGCCTTATCCTTCAGGAAGTCTGGGGGTCGAATTTCCTCCTCCCAATCTGGCTACCTCCAGCGGGTGCATCTCCAGATAGCGATCGACCGCCTGGCCGAGCGTCGGGAAGAATCGATCCGCGCCGAACTTGACGAAAAGCTCATAGCGCTTGAGCTTATCTTTCACCGGATCCTTCATCTCCGCGAAACACAGCTCGATGCCGAATCTCGCCAGGTCGTCGTCGAGGGCCGACAGCGCCTCGGCCGCGGTGATGTCGATGTCGGTCACGGGTTCAGCGGCGACGACGACCCACTTCGTCGACGTGGGCGCATCCGCGATCGCCTGCAGGACGTGCTCGCGGAAAATCTCAGCATTGGCGAAGAACAGGGGCGCATCCCACCGGAAGAGCACCAGGCCCGGGACGCGTTTCGCCTCAGGATAGCGCGTGACATCGTGATAGCCTTTTAGACCGTCGACGCGGCCCAGCACCGCATCGTAGGGCCGCCACGCGCGCCAGATGAAGCCGAGCAGCGCCAGCGCGATGGCAATGAAGATGCCCTGAATCACGCCAATCAGCGCGACGCCGAGGAAACAGACGATCGAAAGCCAGAACTCGCCACGGCGCAGGTGATACAGGCGAACGACGCTCTTGATATCCACCAGCGAGATACACGCCGCGATCACCACAGCGCCCAGGGCGGCGTTGGGCAGATTCTGCAGCAGCGTCGGCGCAAACACCAACAGCAGCGCAATACACAGCGCGCCCACCACGCCGGTAAGCTGCGTCTTAGCGTCCGCCGATTCCGCCACCGGGGTGCGTGACGAGCTGCTGCTGATGGAAAAACCCTGAAACAGCCCTGCGGCCGCGTTCGCTGCGCCGAGCGCGATGAGCTCCTGATTCTGATCGACCGTATAGCCGCCGCGCAGCGCAAAGGTGCGCGACAGCACGCTGGTGTCGGCGAAGGAAACCAGCGTAATCGCGAGGGCACCCGCCGCCAGCACGCCCAGGTCGCCCGCTGACACACGCGGAATCTGAAAGGAGGGCAGGCCCTGCGGCAAAGGCCCCACGACCGAGACGCCGGCCTTCGCCGCCAGATCGAAAACGCCCACGACGAGCGTCGCGCCGACCACGGCGATCAGCACGCCGGGGATCTTGGGCCAACGACGCTTGAAAATCAGGACGATGGCCAGGCACGCAGCGCCGATCGCAAAGGAGACCCAATTGGTCAGGCCTTGCGCGACGCCCTGCACCAGGCTGATCGTTTCCTGGATCAGGTTATCCCCACTCGACGAAAAGCCCAGGATTTTGGGCAACTGGCCGATGAGCACGGTGAGCGCGATGCCGTTCAGGTAGCCCAGGCGGATGGGCTTGGAAAGCAGATCCGTGATGAAGCCGAAGCGCGCCAGTCCGGCGAGGATGCATAGGCCCCCGGTGAAGAGAGCCAACATGCCGGCCAGCGCGACCAACCGATCCGGTTCGCCGGCGGCCAGCGGCACGATGGTCGCGGCGATGATGGCCGCCAGCGATGAGTCCGGCCCCAGCACCAGGATGCGGCTCGGCCCGAAGATGGCGTACGCGAGCAGCGGCACCATGGTGGCATACAGGCCGTAGATCGCGGGCAGGCCGGAGGCTTCGGCGTAACCCATGCCCACCGGGACGAGGATCGCCGTGAGCACCAGCCCCGCCACGATGTCTTTCGGCAGCCAGGATTGCTGATAACTCCGCAGCGCGGGGAGCGCCGGGATCCACCGGCTCAAGCCCTGCGGCCGCGCCGCGCGCACAAAAGGATTGGCGGCTTGCTGAGCCATTTTACGAAGTCCCGTGCCGCTTATGCCAGTCCTGCTCAAACTTGCGGATGCGCGACTGGATGTGCGGTGCGTAGGGGTCTGCCACGGCGCGCTGCTCCACAATCAGTTTCATCGCCTCGGCAGACGTATAGCCGTGCGCGATGAGAATACACGTCGCCATAGCCACGCTGCGGTGCACCCCCGCCTTACAATGAATCAGGACGCCCCCCCATGCTCGATCACCGGCAGCGCCGCACGCACGCCCCGACGCAGCATGAAGATCGGGATCGGTGTCAACGGCGAGTCGATGGTCGGGCAGTGTACGAAAGCAAACGGCGGCCGGGTAGAGACCAGCGGCGGCCAATACAATGGCAGCGAGACGATCAACCGCACCCCTAACTCCCAAATGTGCTCGGCGTGCTCGTGTTTGGGCAGCGACGACAGGAACAGGTAGTCGGTGATGCGCGAAACGTCCGGAGATTGAATTTGCATACTTGATGAAGCAGCCAACAGCACCATCCGCTACAAAAAAGAGAATCGGCTCACTCCGCCGAGGCACCGCATTTCGACAGAGCGAGCCATGGGAGACTACTTGAGATTTACTGTTTGTTGAGCTGATCGATCTTGGCCTCCAACTCGGCGATTTGCCGAGTCAACGCGTCGAGGTCGGCCTCGGTCGGGAGATTCAACCGGGCCATGACCGCTTCGTACGCATCAGACGCCTGATGTGAGCGCTTCCAGCGCTTGCCCGCGGGCTTCGCGAATCGGCGGCGCGGCCGGTGGGGATGCAGGAGGCGTGCACGCACGTGTTGGACCGTGCTCCCACCGCGCTCGACGCTGCGCCGGTACAGGGCGCCGGCTTCATCGCCCAGCACCCCCGCGATGCCGATGCTGGCGAGGGCGAGATCGCAGGCGAATCCAAAAAGACCCCGACGAGGCGTCCGCTTCGACGCCTCTGTGCTCGCTGATACCGTAGGATTGTTGCTTTCCAAGCTCCCTCCTGATGGACGAAACAGCCAAAGAAAGTCGGACGATCCAACTTTGCGACCCGCGCAACTCGGAAGCACGCTTCGACGAGCTCAGGGTGACGTTGGCTGAGATCGACATTGTACAGAATTCTACCTGATCTATCCATTATGTCGAAACCAGGCAGTTCAGACGATGTGGCATCGTCTGAACTGCCTGGTCCGACCTATGTCTGCCCTTGCACACTCAGGAACAGGCGCCTTACGCCTGCGCCGGCACGGCAACTGACGGCGCTCCCTTGCTGCGCCTTCGCCGCATGAAGAACTTGATCACCTCGTCCACCAGCAGCAGAACAAAGGCGAAGACGATGCAGATCAGCCACTGGTTGCCGCTCAGCGTGGTCAGACCCAGGAAGCGCGGGAAACCCAACTCCACCGGCAGGATGATGAACAGCAGGGCCAGCCCGTAGAGCATCAATTGGTTGCGGTCATGGAAGATATCCCGGTTGAAGGCGCTCCCGGTCTCGCTGCGCGCGCTCAGAGCGACGGTGATGTTGAACAGCGAGAAGACGACGAAAGCTATGGTAGCTGCCACGGCCGCGCCGGCCGGCTCATACAGCGCCTCCAGCGTCAGGGTGCCGATGGCCATCAACAGCCCCAGGAAAGCGATGCGCACCCATTGCGAACGGGAAAGCACCGGTTGGCTGAGCGGGCGAGGTTTGTGCTCCATCAGCCCGGGCGCCGGCTTGTCGAAGCCCAGGGCGATGGCGACGGGCACCTGCACCAGGAAGTTGATCCACAGGACGACGAACGGCGTGAAGGGCACGCCGCCGGCGATGACGAAGAATGCTGCCCCCAGGTAGGAAGCGATGAACGCCACCAGCGCTGCCATCTGGAAGCGGATGAAATTGGACAGGTTGACGTAGATCGCCCGTCCGAACTCGACCGCCTTGACGATGGTGGCGAAGTTGTCGTCGGTCAGGATCATCACCGCCGCGCCCTTGGAGACCTCGGTGCCGGTGATGCCCATGGCCACGCCGATGTCGGCCTTCTTGAGCGCCGGCGCATCGTTGACGCCGTCACCCGTCATGGCGACGATGTTCTGCTTGCGCTGCAAGAGGTCCACCAGGCGGATCTTGTCTTCTGGCGCCACGCGCGCCACCACGCCGATCCCATCCAGTTCTTTCATCAGCTCGTCGTCGCTCTTGGCCTTGAACTGCGCGCCGGTGAGCGCCGTGCCGGTGATGCCCAGTTGCTTGCCGATGGCCGCCGCGGTCACGGCGTGGTCGCCGGTGATCATGCGCACCTGGATGCCGGCGCTGTGGCACTTGGCGATCGCATCGCGGGCCTCGGCGCGCGGCGGATCGACGATGCCGACCATGGCCAGGATGGTGAGGTCCTTGACCAGTTCGATCAGCTTGGCCTTGGGATCGAAGGTGGCGGGGTCGAAGTCGCGGTAGGCCACCACCATGACGCGCTCGCCGGCCGCCGCCATGCGGTCGTTCTCCAGCAGCGCCAGCTTGCGGTTCTCGTCAGTCATGGCCACGTCCGGCCCTTCGGGCATCCAGTAATAGCCGCCGCGGGCGATCA
>CAYRFV010000070.1:0-21324 GCA_964423545.1 uncultured Anaerolineales bacterium
CCGCTTCGACGCCAATTCGTATCTCTACATCACGAAGGCGTTGGATTATTTTGACCTGGGCCGCGCATCTCAGCAGAGCGAGGCAAGTGCCCGCGGTGGGCCGGGCGCGACCAGCCTGGCCGCCGCGTTCGCCAACTCGGAGCACGTCAAATTCCTGGTGGTCAGCTTCACCAGCGACTGGCTCTACCCCTCGTACCACAGCCGCGAGCTGGTGTCCGCCCTGACCGCAGCCGGCGCGGACGTGACCTATCTCGATATCCAGAGTACATGGGGCCACGATGCGTTTCTGCTCGAAGTGGACACGATGACCCGCCTGCTGAGCAGCTTCGTGGATCGAGTGGCACGCGAAGAGGGGATCGAGACCGCCGTCGGCAGGCGGCCAAGCGCCGAGCTGCCACGTCTCGCATCGGCGAGTGCTGACGCTTCGTGGGCGAGTTAGCGCAGGCGCAGCGAGGACAAGCAGACGAGGTTGCCACTTGAGCGTCACTGATCCAGCGAGTATCACTCGTGCAAACCTGCGTCCGGATCTTCAGATCATCGCCGATTTCATCCCGACCGGCGCAAAGGTGCTGGATCTGGGCTGCGGCGACGGCGAGCTGTTGGAGTTCCTGGTGCGGCAGCGAGGGGTGAAGGGCCGCGGCATTGAGCTGAGCGAGGCCGGTGTCCTGACATGTGTGGGTCGCGGTCTCAGTGTGCGCCAGGGACTCCTGCAGGAAGGGCTGGCCGACTACCCCGACCGCAGCTTCGATTTTGCGGTCCTGAGCCAGACGCTGCCGTTCCTGGATGACCCTGAGATGATTCTGGGGGAGATGCTGAGGGTGGGTTCGCGGGCGATTGTCAGTTTTCCGAACTGGGGATACTGGCGCTGCCGGTGGGAGCTGCTCCTCACGGGCTGTATCCCGCAGGCCCCTGATCTCCCCCAGAGCTGGCACGCCAAGCCGCGCTGGCAGGCATTCACGATTACCGATTTCGTGCGTTTCTGCCGGAGAACCGGCATCCGCATCACCCGTTGGGCCTACCTTTCGGCCGGCCGGCCGATGCGGATTCCGAAGTTCACCAACCTGTTTTCGACGACCGCTGTCTTCGTTTTGGAGCGCATCGAGAGCCGAGAGTGAAAGGAACGTCGAGCAGGGTGGTGTGGGGGCGGCTCTTGGGCGGCCAGAGGCATCCTGGCCTTCTCAATACCGGTCTCGATCCTCAGCCGTGACCTTTCCTACTCCCAAGCGAGCGATCAGCCCGAAGCCTACCAGCCGAATGGCCGTGGCCCCGATCAGCACTGGTACGATCCCGATCCAGCCAGTCAACGCGGTGCCCATCAGCGGCGCCAGGAATGTAGCAATATAGACAGTCGTCTGGTACATGCCGATGTAGGCTGCCTGCTGGTCAGCGGGACAGGTGCTCACCAGGACATCGAAAAAGACCAGCTCGATCCCCGCAGAAAAGAAGCCGGCCATGCCCGCCCAAAGCGGCAGAAGCTCCGGCCGCGACGTCATTGCCGTGAGCAGCGGATACCAACACACCCCGAACGCCGAGACCAATAACACCCAGCGTCTGCTCCGCCGCTGTGCGACACGCGCCCACACGAAGTAGGCGATCATCGTCACGAAGGTGGTCGCGCTGTTGATGAGACTGACGGTCTGGTCCGTGGCCTGGAGGTTGCGCACCCAATAGATCGGGAAGAGCGGGATCGCCAATGCCAGGCCCCAGCGAAAGACGAACTGGCTGATGGTGAAGTGAACGAATCGCCGGTTCGTTCGAAGGCGCTCGCCGTGGTGCCGCAGCGTCTGTGTGAACGGTTCTGCACCAGCCGGAACCTCCACCGGGGGCAGCTTGATACTGCTGGAGAAGACGAAGCTGACCAGCGCGCCGACGGCTGAGCTGATGAACACGATCTGGTAGTTGAGCGGGAAGTGGAACCGGTCGAGCAACTGACCGACGATCAGCACGGTCACCGAGTTGGTCAGCCCCAGGATAGCCCAGCGGCGGCTCATCAGCGTCATGCGACCGCCCGGGCCAGCGACCGTTCCCATGACGACCGTGAACGCCACCGACACAAGTGTCTGCGGAATGGTGGCAAGCGCCCAGATGCCGATAATGACCCACGGCGCCTGGCTGGTGAAGAGGAAGGGCACCAGTCCGGTGAGGACGTAGCATGAGAGCACGAAGAAGCGCGACGTGGCGAACCACGGCACGATGAACCGCCGCCGCGACAGGAACTCACCGATCGGGATCGAGAGCAGCATGCCTGTGAGCGCCGGCATCGCCGTCAGCAGGCCCACCTGGAAGTCGGTCGCACCCAACCGCACCAGGAAGACCGCCAGAAAGCTGCCGACTCCGGCCGTGATCCCGACGCCGATCGCGTCGATCAACACAGCGCGATGGTTGCGCTCCCCCTGCGACGTCGCGCGCAGCAGCACACGCCACAGACCCGGTGGCTGAGCGCGGTGAGTCAGCGGCCGGACAGTGGCAGACGAGTTGCTGACAGGCGCATGATCTCCGGTTGGGTTAGCGGAATTGAGATGGCGTCGCATTTCGGTGGAAGGGTCGCTTTTCGGCAGGCCATGAGCCGGAATGGCGGGCTCGAAGCACGCAGGGCAGAACGCGCTTACGGCAGGAGTATAGCACAGTCCGCGGCGAGGCCGCGAACGCGCCTCCACCGGGGTGGGCCTCAACAGACAACCGCAATCAGCGCGCCGCGATGAAAAGCTGCTGCAGGAAGGCGTGTTCCAAAGCGACCGCGTTCTCCACGGTATCGTAGGTCGGCGTTGTGACTTTCACCAGGACCAACCCCTGCTCCGCGCGACGTGTATGGTCGGGCCACAGGTAGAAGTAGAGCACGACCTGGTCCATGCTGCCGCCAGACGACGGTTTCTTGGTCAGGAGCCGCAGCGCGTGCAGCTCGCCCTGCTCCAGGCGCAACGACTCTGAGCTGACTTCCGTGCGCCAGCCATCGGTTGCATAGCAGATCTGCGGTGAGTGAAAGCTCTTGGACTTGCGGCTGCCGATCAGGCTCAACCAGATGTGCCTTCCATCGGGCAATCGGTAGAGCCGCTGCACGTATTGCTCTGGCTCCAGCAGGATGAACACCTCGACGTTCGTTTGGGGCACGTCCTCACCCCTCCAGGCCCCGAGGTTCAACGGGATCTGTCCCAAATCGGCGTCGAGGCTGAAGCTGTAGGGCGATGCCACGACCCGTTCACGATCAGTTCGCTGCCAGTAGTCGATATCGGCAACCCACTCATACCGGTCGCGACCCGCGGCCAGCCGTTGCCCCTGCGTGAGGTGAAACGCGCCTGCCGCAGCCGCAGCCAGGAGCAAGATGGCTAGAAGAGCTCTTCTCTGATCTCGCGACATCCGAGCACTCGACTGAAGAGCAATAACAGCCCCAGGGCGCTGAGGAAGAAGAGGAGCGCCGAGTAGTCATGGTAGTAGGTGAAGGCGGCGTCGATGCCCCATGTCTCCGCCACAACCAGCAGAGAGGCGACGCGCATGATGTTGGCCGCCACAGCGATCGGGAGGCTGCTCAACGCCAACAGCATTCTGGTTGTCCGTCTGCCCCTAACGACAAATACGACGAGCGCCACAAGGGTCAAGAGCGTGACAATGGAGCGCAGGCCGCTGCACTGCGCCTCGACGACCAGTGAGACGTTCGGGAGCGACACCTGGGCTCCAGCGACCGCGATCGGCAGACCGAACAGCGAGACGACGTCGGCGGCGCAGGCTCCTGTGAGCTGCGCCAGGGGCGCACTCAGCGGTTCGACGAAGGGCAGCGGGATCGCGAAGAGCAGGAAGACGATGGGGAACCAGAAGCGACGTAGCACAGCAGCGCCCAACAGAAACCAGACCAAGCCGGAGCATGACAAGACCATCGCCAGGCTGGCGACAAAGTAGGCGCGCGCATGAAGCGCCACAAGGTAGATCCCGAGTCCCAGTGCCAGGGGCAGCAGGCCAGCGCCGCTACCCTCGAATCGGCGCACCTCCGGCGATCGCTTCGTCCACAACCGCCATGCCAGGAACGCTGAAACGATGGGAACCAGGATGCCGTGAGAGTAATAGTTATTGCCCAGCCATTCGCCGGCGAGCCAGCGCAGGGTGGGGTGAAACAGCGCCGCAAGCAGCGCGCCGATCAGGAGCGCGGTGACCCCCTGAATTCGATGGTCTGCACCAGCTTCGTTCACGACGCAAGTATAAGGATGGGCAGAGGTCGTGTCAAATGCCTTGTCCACCGCCCTCTTGAGCGAGCCGCGATTCCTGATCGAGCAGCTTGAACGGGCTACCGTCGCGGACGCGCCGAGTGAGTCTCAAATCCGGCGTGCGCAGGAGGGAGATCTCTGACAAGGTCAGCACCGAACAGCCATCTTCCAGATGCCCGCCATAGCATGTGCCGTCCGCCTCCATCAGGCTGATGTGGATGTGCGGCTCATAGCTGGCAATGATGCCACTGAAGCCGACCACCTCCAGCGGGCCCTCCAGATCGATGAAGCGATCCTGCGGAGGAACGTGGTTCGTCACCACCCAGTGAATGCGCCCGCGCGTCAGGCTGCCCAGCCCGGTCATGACCACCCCAGAATGCATATCGGCCTCAAGCGCCACCTGGCGCAGGCTTTCTAACAGCAGATCGCCGTAACCCAGCGAGACCACGATGACTCCCCGCTCGTGGCTCTCAAACCATCTCATCAGTGACATAGAGCCCACCGACCTCCGTCTGTACTCGGTTACTGCCCCGGCAGCCAGCCAGGTGAGTAGTCGAAGTTTACTTCATTGGAGGTGAGCAGCGCAAGCCCGGCGCCGGCGGAGGTCATGCGGAAGATTTCGCTGTATCCGCTATCCGGTCGATAGCCGGAGAAGATGATCCAGCCGCCGGCGCTTCCCGGCCCCCACGCGGGCGTCTCCGGCCGCCACTGGCGTCCCAACAAGGGCATCGGGTTCGAACCATCGCTGCGGACCCTGAACACGGTCTGCTCGGCCCGGTTGCCGAAGAACGTCAGGTAGTCTCCCGATGGCGCCCAGCTTGGCCCGTGGTCTCCGTTGAAGTTGGTGGTGAGCCGCCGCGCGTCGGCGCCGTCGGCCGTCATGGTCCAGATCTCGCCGTTTGGGCTGCCGCGCGTCGACTGGAAGGCGATGCGCCCGGTGCCCCACGACCAGTCGGGGTCGGTGTCGTCGGCCGGGTCATCTGTCAGCCGCGTCAGGGCGCCGTCCCTCAAGCGTAGTGCGTAGATGTCCCAATTGCCATCGCGATTCGTCGCAAATGCCAGGTGCGTACCGTCGCCCGACCAGGAGGGCAGGATATCATCCCACGCACCCGAAGTGAGCGGTCGGGCAGCGCCGCCATCGCGGCTCATGAGCCACACATGGCGCCGCCCATCGGCATCCAGCCGCGTGAAGGCAATCGCACGCCCATCCGGCGAGCCGGCAGGAGAGCTCTCGCTCGCGTCCGTCGTGAAGGTCAGCCGCGTCGGGTTGCGGCCATCGGGAAGCATGCGATAGAGATCTCCGTTGCCGTCGCGGTCGCTGGAGAAGAGCACAAGCGGTGGCGCAGCGTCCTGGATCGCAGTCAAGGTGTCGCTCTCGCCGCTCGTTAGGTAGACGAGGTTGTGCACGTCGTCCAGTGCGATCCCTTCCTGCGCACCGGCAGGCGCCGGGATCGTTGTCACCGGGACCCAGTCCAGCGTGCGGAAGATCTTCACCTGATCCCCGCACGCGACATACAGGTGCCCGGTGCGCGGATTGACGACCAATCCGTACGGCTCGCGGTCGAGGGAGATCGTGCCGATGACAGCGCCCGTCTCGGTATTGACCACTGTCACAGCATGCGCTGCGCCGCGGTTCGCCACATACAGCCGCCTGTTCATCGGATCGAAGGCCACACCGTACGGCTCCTGGATGTCGCTGAAGGTGGCAACCACCGCGCCGCGGCTCAGACGCTGCACCTGGTTTGATCCGTGCAGCGATAGATAGACATCGTCCGAGGCTGGATCGGCAGCGAAGAGCGAAGGTTCACCGCCGACGTGGAGTGTTGTCAGGGCATCGTGCGTGACCGGATCAAAGACCGTTACGGTGTTGCTGCCGTAGTTGGCGATATACCCGAAACCGGATCGAACGATCACGCCGTTGGGAAGCAAGTCGGTGGCGATCTGGCCGATGACGGCAGGAGGCGGCGGTTCCGGCGCCACGATCGATGCACTGGCAGTCTGTCTCTGTGTAACGACAACGAGGCCGCTGGGCTCGATCACGGCCACCCCGTTCGGTCCAGCACCTGTGGCGCTCAAATGAACCTGCGAAAGCAGCGCAAGGCGCTCAGTATCTACAATCCCCAAGGTGCGCCCGTCGTGCTCCGGTCCGTGAAACGCAACGTAAGCCCGACGCCGAGCAGTGTCCAGCGCCAGGCCGTGCGGATGGCTGCCGTTGGGCAATGCCAGCGTGCCCACGACATGGGGAGTGGGCCAGGCGATCGGTTCGGCAGTGGGGACGGCCGTCGCGCTGGTTGTCGCCGTGGGCGTATGGCTGGCAGAGGCCGGAGCAGTCGGCGTCGGGCTGGCTCCGCTGGTCGGCGCATCGGTCGGTGTCGCAGTCAGTGTCCCTGCCGGTGTCGGCGTGGCGGTGGGGGTCTCGGTCCACCAGGCTGAGTCGCCGGGTCCGGCAGCGAGCGGTAAGTGGGTGCGCCAGAAACGCCCAGGAGTGGCGGTGCGTGACGGTGTAGACGTCGGGGAGGGTTCGGGCGCCGGCGTTGGGCTGGCCGGCCAGCAGACAGTCAGAGAGACATCATCCACATACATTGCTGCGCTGCGGCCGTCGCCGTCGTTCAGCGTGCCGAAGCTGATCTCCACCGATCTGCCGCGCTGTGCAGACAGATCGAGTGAGACGATCTGCCAGGCTTGCGCGTTGCTCCGAGTCCACATGCGCGGCGCATCCGGGATGATCCTGCCGCCAGGGTCGAGCAAGAGCACGTACTGCCAGTCCCCTGAGAACGCAGCTTGCGGCGCCACTCCGTCGACCAGAGCCTGGAGGAGTTCCAGGGCCGGCGCCGAGCTGATCGAGGCGGGCGGAGGCGGCTCTGCGGAAAGTGGATACCACGCATAGCGCAGGACAGCGCTGGTCGTGCCGGCAGGGATGGTTACAGATTGCCGGGCCGTCGAGTAGCTGTGGACATCGGGGGGCGCGACGATGCCAGTGCGTACACTGCGGTGACCACCGTTGGCCAGGGTGTCGCTGTAGCCTGCGGTACGCGGGGTGGACGGGAATACCCAGGCGGCATCGGACTCGAAGTCACCGTTGACGACGCGATCCTCGCACTGCGGTGCATAGTGCCAGACGCCCGAGTCGGTCGCCATATGTGCGATCGACCGTCCCAGCGCATCCACTGTGACGACGAGATCGGCCGGATCGGGGTTCCCGGGCGCGGCGCTGAGCATCTGCCAGTTCTGCCCGCCATCCAGACTGCGGTATAGGGTGTGGTCGCTCCTCACAGTGAGTGGGCCGCCGAGGGCAGTGTAGAGGGTGCGATCCGCCGTGTAGCTGGGAGAAGCCGCCAGCGGCCGTGGGTATGGCTCGTTTATGCCCGGCAATCCGGCCGCTGCCTGTTCCCAGGTGCGTCCGCCGTCTTTCGATCGCCGCACGCCGCTATCCGTTCCGCTTCCATCCATCCCTTCGAAGCTGCGGTAGGTGTGCCATACGGTGCGATCGCTGGCGTACGCAGGTGAGATCGCCAGACCGTATCCGGCAGAGCCTGTGGCTGATGTGTTCCAGGTCACCGCGCCGTCGGTGGAGTAACGGACGCCTTCATGGCCTGAGGCAAACAGGGTGCGGTCGGCCCCGAACGCGGACGAAATCTCCAGCTCTAGCGTCTGGAAATGCGAACCCGGCGGCGCCAACTCGAAGCTGCGCCAGGTGGCTCCGCCATCGGTCGACTTGTGCAGGGTGTCATCTTGGGCAACGAATACCGTCTTGTCGGTGCGGTAGGCGGGTGACACTGCCAGTGCCATGGACGTACCAGGGGCAAACGGGCCGGCTTGAACCGCCCAGGTCGAGCCGTGGTCGGCTGATCGGTACAAGAGGCGCCGGCCGTTGGTGCGGTCTTCAAAAGCGGCGAACAGGACGCCATCGACGGCATACGAGGCTGACAGACGGACCTGGGAAAAGACTGCGTCGTGGCCGGGTGCTTCGCCTATGGCTACGATCTGCCAGCGGCCGCCGCCATCCGTGCTGCGAAACAGGCCGTTATCGGTGCCGACGAACAGGGTGCGGTCTGTCGCATAGAGCGGTGACGCTGCGATGCTGGCAGCGGCCACGGAGTGAAGTCCGGCCAGCCAGCGCCATGAGTCCAGCTCATCATCGGTCGTGCCCAGGACGCCGCGATCGGCGCCGGCCAGGAGCGCGCGACATCGGCTCCGCTCGGCGCAGGCCGCGACAGCGCGGACAGGCATCACGGGCGTGTCTGCATAGCGATCCCAATGTCGGCCATCGGTTGACGTGCTGTACAGCCCCTGCTCGGCAGCGGCGTAGATGCGATCGCCGGCGACCGCCAGCCGGTGGACTGCGCCGGTGAGACTCGGCGCTGCTTCTTCGATCACGTAGCTGCCGTTCGCAGGTGCGAGGCGAGCAACGCCCTCCTCAGTGGCGAGCAGCAGTGCACCGTCGACTGCTTGCACCATGTCGACAACGGGCCCAACGGGTAGCGCCTGGATCGTGGCCCAGGTTGCGCCCCGATCCTTCGTGAGGATCAGACGGTTATCGGCTGTCACCGCAAAGAGTGTGTCATCGGCCGGAAAGGCGCGCGAGAAGGTCGCGACCGTGAGGGAGATGACGGATGGGCGGTGCCAGCTATTCCCGCGGTCGACTGAGAGGTGAAGGTCGCCGTTCGCCTGGAGAGCCAACAGCGTGCCGTCCTGGGCAAAGCCGGGCGACAGCGATACGCGCGCCATATCGTCCAGCGCCGGATCGCCCGCGGGCTCAGGGAGCCCGCCGAGCAAGCGCTCCCAGGTGTCCCCGCGGCTGGTGCTGCGCAGGATGCTCTCTTCCGTGGCCGCATAGAGGGTCGCATCGGAGCGGAAGTCGGGCGAGATCGCCAGGTCCATGACCGCGAGGCCTGCCCAGGGCGATGCCGCCAGAAGCGACTCCCACGTTGCGCCTCGATCCGCAGTGCGCACGATGCCATAACCGCCAGTTCGGCCGGTCCGGCCCAGTTTCCAGCCGCCAGCGAAGGCGATTCCATCGTCGGCGAAGTTGGGAGACACTGCCAACGCCTGCGCAAGGCCTCCATAGGGCCCTGCCGAGCGCCACGCGCCACTCACCGTGGCAGTCTCCTGGCGAGGCGCCGGGCGGAGCACAGGCTCCGACGCCGTGGAGGCCGTCCGGGCTTCTGCGAAGCCGAGCGCGCCGACAGACAGGATGACAAGCAATCCTGCTGTTACGGCCCAAATCGGCGCCCCGCGAGTCATTATTCCCCTGTCCTGAGCATGAATCAAGACGTTGGAAGCGTGAAAACGACGCGCAGGTTGCCGAAACCAGTTATGTGTGCATCGAGAGGGCGAGTTACCAGGGCAGCGTGGCTTCGAGGGTGAACGCGTCCCCACTGGCGGGCGGCTGGCCTGCGCCTTCGCAAGCAATTTGCTGGGCGAACGTGCCATCCCAGCCCTCGATGCCGACGACACCCATCACTGGGGACTGAACAGACTGGTACTGTAATAGCAGGCGGCCGTTGCGGAAGAAGACTAGCTGGAAGGAGTGCGGCAGGTCGCCAGCATAGCGGCGCACTCCTGCCCATGTCACGACAAACCGGTCGATATCCGGAGTATGCACGTAGACCTGGCCGCCCAAGGAGGAGAGCCAATTCTGCCAGAGGACATAGACCGCGTCGTTGGGCTGCGCTGCGGTGGGAAGGCATGCGCTCTGCGTGGCGTAACCTCCCGAACCGGGTTGGGTGAAAGAAACGAACCCCTTGAAGGAGATCGAGACCGCGCTGTGCGTGTTGCCGTAGAACGACACCGGGAAAGGCAGCGCGACTCGACTCGGCGTGTCGTCGGTGGGGTAGACAGGCGCGCCGCCGGCCGCAGGATCGACCCACTGCGTCGGATCATGTTGATGGCTGATGGACGGCAGCCATTGCCGGTGGATGCTGGGGACAACCCGCAGACGCACGAAGACGACCTGGGGAGCGCCGGCAAGGGGTGCAACCGCTCTCACCTCAACAACGCCATCGTACACGCCTGGGGTGAGCTGGGAGGCGTCTGCCTGGAGTCTGAGCTGGCCTGCCGATCTGGATGAGATGACGCCGCTGCCAGGCTGCGTCTGGAGCCAGGATGCGCCATGCACCACGGTCGCCTCCCAGGTGAGTGGCCGGTCGCTCTCGCTGGTGAGCGGAAGCGTCATTTGCGCTTGCTGTCTTCCATCGCCCAGCAGAAAGGCTGGGGATTGAGCGATTGGGTTCAGCGAAGGCGGATACGCCCATCGCACCGCGCGTCCCACATTCAGCCGGCCCGCGCCGTAGTAGTCATTGCGCCCACCGATGTAGGCGTATGGCCCAACCTTGTCCGCAGTGTTTCTCAGAATCTCGGTGACCTCCGCGACTGTCGCTGCTGGCATGAATGTCAGCACCAACGCAGCGGCGGCCGAGACCAGCGGCGTCGCCATCGACGTGCCGTATTCCAGACCGTAACCGCCTGGGATGGTGCTCCAGATCGGGTCCGGGGCCTGGCCTCCCGGCGCCACCAGCCCGACATACGGCTTGAATCCGGAGTAGCTGGCCCAATTGTCGTAATGATCGGTCGCCCCAACGGCCAACACCTGCGGTAAGGCTGCCGGATAGTAGTCAGGGTTGTTCATGCCGCCGCATGGGGCGCCGCCCTGAGCGCAGTTGCCGGCTGCTGCAACCATCAGTACATTACGGCTGGCGGCATAGGCGACGGCGTCTCGCCAGTCCTGGCTATCGCTGAGGCCGCCCAGGCTCAGATTGATGACCGCCGCAGCGTTGTCGGCGGCGCGTCGGATCGCCAGGCCGATGTGGTAGTAGTCGCCGCTTCCCTGCGCGTCGAGCACTTTCAACGGCAGGACACGCACCTGTGCGGCGAGCCCTGCCACGCCGATCCCGTTGTTGGCGGCAGCATTGATGATTCCGCTCACATGCGTGCCATGGCCGTTCTCATCATCCGGGTTCCAGTCGCCCCGCACGTAGTCATAACCTTGCACCACGCGCCCGGCGAATTCCGGATGGTCCAGATCGATGCCGGAGTCGATCACCGCTACCACCAACGAATAGGAGCCGAAGGTCAGGTCCCATGCAGCGGCCGCGCCGATGCGGCGCATGTGCCACTGGTAGCCGATGTAGGGATCGTCGGGGTAGTCCGTCGCGCGCGCCAGGAAGTTCGGTTCGGCATAGCGCACCCACGGCAGCGCCGATAGCCGAGCGCTCTCAGCCTGCTCTCGGCCCGGGGTGACGGCAACCAGTCCCATGCCATATTCCGGCTGGACGTCGAGCACTTCCAGGCCCGTGCGCTCTTTCAGCGCGTCCGCAGCCTGCCGCCACTCGCTGCTTGCGCGATCGGCGTCGAATCGGCCCGTTGGCCGCTGCACCGGGGGTCTCGACTCCGGCTGCCAGGCGACCACAACCTCGCCGGCCGCCGCCGGCAGTGAGGCGCCAGATTGCTCATGCGTGCCGTTCGCAAGAAGCGGCCGAGCGTGTCCGGCGGGCTGCACTTCGCGAGTGAACTCCGGCACTGCGTGGAGGGTTGCTGCCGGGTGAGAAACGACGATCGCGAGCACGGCAAGCAGCACGCCGCAACTGCGACAACTGCGCGACAAAGGGTGAATACGCATGGCCGGACGCCTTTCCCAAGAATCACAGCAGCCGCGTGCTTGACGCACACGGCTGCTGATCTGTTCCCCTATTGCTTTCCGGCTCGCCTCGGTCATCAGGCGGCAAGCGGTTCGATAAGGACGGCGTCGCCTGCGGGCAGTTCCGGTTGTCGCACCACAAGGTTGATCTGTCGCTGCGCGTCGAGGATCACCGTAATGACATCTCCCGGCTTGAACTCGCCTGCCAACATGCCTTCGCTCAGGCGATCCTCCAGCTTGTCCTGGATGACCCGGCGCAGCGGTCGCGCGCCGTATTCGGAATCGTAACCGGCCTCGGCGATCAACTGCTTGACATCGTCGCCGACTTCCAGCCGAATATTCTGTTCGGTCAATTGGATCCGCACCCGATTCAGCTCGAGATCCACGATCTCGGTGATCTGTTCCTTACTCAGATTGCGGAAAACCATGACGCCGTCAAGCCGATTGAGAAACTCAGGCCGGAAGGTGCGCTTGAGCGCTTCCATGACGCGTTCGCGCATCGCCTGATACTCGCCCTCCTGCATCTTGGCTTCCTCGCGGGAGGTGGCGAAGCCGAGCGCGCCCCCGTGCTTGATGATGCTTGCCCCGACATTCGACGTCATAATCAAGATCGCGTTGCGGAAATCGACCCGGCGTCCCTTTGCATCGGCCAGATTGCCGTCTTCCATGATCTGCAGCAGCATGTTAAAGACTTCAGGATGGGCCTTCTCGATCTCATCCAGCAAGATGACGCAGTACGGCCGACGGCGCACCGCCTCCGTCAGCTGGCCACCTTCTTCGTAGCCCACATAGCCGGGCGGAGCGCCCACCAGGCGGCTCACGTTGTGCCGCTCCATGAACTCGCTCATGTCGATCTTGATCAACGCCTCCTCCGAGCCGAACAAGAATTCCGCCAGGCTTTTCGCCAGCAGCGTCTTGCCGACGCCGGTCGGGCCTAAGAACATGAAGGTGCCTATGGGGCGCTTGGGATCCTTCAGCCCCGTGCGGGCGCGCCGGACGGCCTTCGAGATCGCTCTCACGGGCTCATCCTGGCCGACGACGCGTTTGTGAAGATAGCCTTCCATCTCCAGAAGCCTGGCCGTCTCCTCGCCCATGAGGCGCTGAAGCGGGATGCCGGTCCACATGCCCACCACTTCGGCGATGTCTTCTTCGCTGACCGTCGGCTGCGGGGCCAGCTCCTGCCAGCCGCGACGGAGCTGTTCGAGCTGTTTTTCCAGGTCCAACTCATGATGGCGCAGATCGAGCGCATCGTCGTAGCGTTTGGCTTCGACCGCTTCCTCCTTGCGGCGCTGCGTCGATTTCAGCTCACGGAACGTCTCGCGCAGGCTGCTGGCGTGCGGGGACTTGTACATGCGCACCCGGCTGGCGGCTTCATCCATCAGGTCGATCGCCTTGTCAGGCAGGAAGCGATCGGGCACATAGCGGGCCGAGAGGCGAGCTGCTGCGCCCAACGCTTCATCGGAGATGCTCAACTGGTGGTGCTTCTCATACGCCGGACGCACCCCTTTCAAGATCTCGACCGTCTCTTCGATGGTAGGCTCATCGACGCGCACGGGCTGGAAACGCCGTTCGAGCGCGGCATCCCCCTCGATGTATCGGCGGTATTCGTCGAGAGTCGTTGCGCCGATGCACTGCAGATCACCTCGTGCCAGGGCCGGCTTGAGCAGGTTGGCCGCATCCATGCTGCTGCCGGCCGCGCCGGCGCCCACCAGCATGTGCACCTCATCGATGAAGAGGATGGCATCTGCGTTGGTGATCTCCTCGATCACTTTCTTCAGGCGCTCCTCGAACTGCCCGCGGTACATCGTGCCTGCGACGAGGGCGCCGACATCGAGCATCAGCACCCGCTTGTCCATCAGCGGCTCGGGCACATCGCCGCTGATGATGCGTTGCGCCAATCCCTCGACGATGGCGGTTTTGCCGACGCCCGGCTCACCGATCAGTGCGGGGTTGTTCTTGGTACGGCGGCTGAGAATCTGGATGACGCGTTCGATCTCCTTCTCGCGACCGATCACCGGATCGAGCTTCCCCTCTGAAGCTCGCACGGTCAGGTCAAAGCCTAGCTGGTCGGTCAGGGGCGTCTTGCTTTCCTTCTTCTTGGTGGCCTTTTCCTGCGCCTGAGTCTCCAAAATGGCCTTGTTGGTTTCCGTGCGCACTCGATCCGGGGCTACGCCCAGGCTGCGCAGCACTTCGGCTGCAATGCCCTCGCCTTCCTGGACCAGGCCCAGCAGCAGATGCTCGGTGCCGATAAATGGGTGGCTGAGCTGCCGTGCTTCTTCCACGGCCAGTTCGATGACATGCTTGGTGCGCGGGGTGAGCGTGGGCTTCCCGAACGGCGGGCGTGGATTGCGTGGGGCCATTCGCTCGACGGCGCGGCTGACCTCCGCGGCGGTTGCGCCCATATCGCGCAGCACCCGAGAAGCGATGCCGTTCTCTTCCATTACCAGGCCCAGGAGAAGATGCTCAGTGCCGATGTAGTTGTGGTTCAGTCGGACAGCCTGCTCCTGGGCAAGCGTCAGCGCCTGGCGGGCATGCTTCGTAAAGCGATCCAAATTGTCTGCCATTTCCGTTCATCCTTTGGCCGCGTCACACTAGAGAATGCGATCCCTGAGTCACTGAGTCGGTCGCGATGCTCTCTTCGGTCTATCTGTTGCGAATTATAGCACATCCTCATCGCAGCGTCGTAAGCGGGCATCCCCAAGTGGCAAAAAAGGGGCGATGCACTCAGTGCCCTCGCCCCTTTGGGATCGCAGTTTGCGCCTGACTCCATGCACGCCTCGGTTGGCAGGCATCTTTCCGCGCCGCCTGAGCTGAGGCGCTCTCTGTGCCGCGGCTACACTGTTCCGGTAGGCTCCGCCTCGGCAACCGGGCCGTCTGCGGTCAGCACTGTCTCGGCCTCTTCCTGCCAGTCGACCTCCATGTAGGCCTCATCGGCGGCTTGTCTCAAGCTGAGGCCGATGCGCCGTCGCTCCGGGTCGATGCGGATCACTCGCACCTGCACCTCATCGCCCTCGTGAACGACCTCTTTCGGGTGGCCAATCCGGTAGTCGGCCAGCTCAGAGATGTGGATGAGACCCTCGATGGTGTCATCCACCTTGGCAAACGCACCGAAATTGGTGAGCTTGGTGATCCGGGCAGTAACCACCTGGCCCACGCTGTAGGTCTGCGCGATGACACTCCACGGCTCCGGGCTGAGGCGCCTGAGACTCAGCGCAATGCGCTTCTTCTCTTCATCCACGCCGATGACGTAGACTTGCACCTCTTGCCCGACGTGCAGCACCTCGGCCGGATGCTCGACGCGATGCCAGGCAATCTCGGAGAGGTGGATCAGACCGTCCGCACCGCCGAGATCGACGAAGGCGCCGAACGCCGCCAGGCTCGTGACGATCCCGGTGAGAACATCGCCCTTCTTCAGTTCGGACAGCAAGCGATCCTTCTGGCCCTGGCGCCAATCCCTGGCGGCTGCGCGCTCTGATAAGATCAGACGATTGCGCTGGCGATCCAGTTCCACGACTTTGAGCCGCATCTTCTGGCCGACAAGCTTGGCCCAGCGTTCCTCGGGATCGCTATCGGTGTCTTGTTGCGCCTGCCACCGCCCGGAGAGCTGCGACGCAGGCACAAAACCGCGCACCTTGCCGACCTTCACGATCACGCCACCGCGATTGTAGCCGGTCACAACCCCGTCGAAAACGTCCTGCGATTTGAGGAGCTCATCCGCCTGCCGCCAATCCTGTTCCTGTTGGGCGCGCTGGAGAGAAATCACGACATTGCCGTCACGATCTTCCGGCTGGATGACATACGCTACCACCGGGTCGCCCACGGTGAGGCTGCTAAGGAACCCGTGCTCAAGATGCTCGAGTTCGCGGCTGTCAACCACGGCATCCGCCTTGTAGTGGATGTCGACGAAGATCTCACCGGGACTGATGCTGACGATGACCCCGTCCCGGATGTCGCCGGGACGCAGTTTGGGGACGCCCAACTCCTCTGCCAGCAGCGCCTCCATCGGATTAGCTTCCGTTGCAGCCTGGGCTGACTGCATTGCCCGCTGTTTTTTCATGCGAAGAAGGGCTCCTCCTCCAGCGAAGACTGCCCACGATTATAACGGGGGAACGGGCAAAAACGCAAACCGTCTGACTGCGACGGACACTCAGCTTCTGGTAAGCAGCGATCGCCCGTCAGCGGTCAGCGACTGGAGGTGGAGCCGCTCTCCACGGAAGCGAGCTAGAGATTGACTTCCTGGCCGATGCCCTTCTGCCGTGCAAGTTCGTAGACCTTCATTGCCGTCGAAACATCCTGGATCGCCAGCCCCACCGACTTAAAGAGCGTGATCTCGGCAGCGTCAGTGCGTCCGGGCTTGCCGGTCACGATCTCACCCAGATCGGCGTAGATGTGATCGGCGGTCAGTTCGCCGGCGTTGATCGGCGTTACCACATCGCCTGCCTCGGCCAGGGCTGCACTGCGCAAATCGACGACGACTTTGCTCCGCTGGACGGTAAGGGAGTCCAGTTCGCGTGCATCGAGTGAGTGCGATCCGATGCCGTTAATGTGGGCGCCGGGCGCGATCCATTGTCCATCAAATACCGGGGTCTTGCTGGTCGAAGCAGCGACGATGATGTCGCAACCCTCGACCGCATCGCGCGCGTTCGCCGCTGGGCGCACGGTGATGCCCAGCGCGCTGCTCATCTCCCGGCAGAAGCGGCCGACCAGTTCCGTCACCGGATCGTAGACGCGCGCCTCGACCACGGGCCGCACAGCGCACACGGCTCGGAGCTGCGTCTGGGCCTGGATGCCGGCGCCGAAAATGCCGACAACCTTCGCATCGCTGCGGGCCAGATACTTGGTGGCGACGCCGCTCGCCGCTCCGGTGCGCATGGCTGTGAGGAACGCGCCGTCCATCAGCGCGATCAGTTTGCCGGTGCGCGGGTCATTCAGTAGCACGGTCGCCAGGATGGTAGGCAGTCCGTGCTGGCCGGGGTTGTCGGGATAAACCGTCACCACCTTCATCCCGAGCGCGTCCATCCCGCCGATGTAGGCCGGCATGAAGAGCACGACCCCCTTGTGCTGTGGAATGCGGATCGGGGTGCGCAGCGGCAGTTGCGCCGTGCCCAACTGCTGTTGGCGAAAGGCCTCTTCGACCGCAGTGATAGCGTCGGTCATCGTGAGCGCAGACTCGACATCTGCGCGGGTGAGCAGGAGCGCCATGGTGTCCTCCGAGATGATCAGAATATGCCCCTGGAAGTCGGGTCAGGAGCCCGACCGCCAGAGGCGCGACAGGAGGCGGCAACGCATCGTGCCTCAGCGCTGTGGCACGTAGGCATCCATATCGATCTCGACCAGCCCTCCTCGTGGCAGGCCGGCCGCCTGTACGGTGGTGCGGGCGGGCAACACGCCCGTAAAGCGCTTGCCGTACAGGGTGTTCACGGTCTGGAAGTCGGCCATATCCACCAGGAAGATGGTCGTCTTGACAACGTCGGCGAAACTGGCGCCAGCCGCCGCCAACACGGCCGCGAGGTTGTCCAGCACCTGCTCCGTCTGGGCGACGAGGCCCTCACGCAGAGCACCGGTGGCCGGATCGAGGCCGGTCTGTCCGGAGCAGAAGATGAAGTCGCCGGCCCGGATGGCCTGGCTGTAAGGCCCGATGGCAGCCGGGGCGGCGGGCGTGGCAATGGCGCTTTTCATGATGGTGTCCTTGATGTGATACGTGATGCGCGTCGACAAACGAGTGATGGGTTGACGATGTCGCTCGTCAGCATCACTCGTCACGCGTCTCCTACCCCACGACGATGTTGATCAGTTTTCCGCTGGCAAAGATCACCTTGCGGACTTGCTTACCTTCGATCCACTTCTGGACGCTTGGACTTGCCAGCGCCAGCTCGCGTGCAGCCTCTTCGCTGACGTCGGCCGCCACCTCGATCCGATCGCGCAGCTTGCCGTTGATCTGCACGACCAGGGTGATCGTGTCAGCTTTCGCCAGCTCCGCATCGTAGCCGGGCCAGGGTTGTACATGGATGCTGCTCTCCGCCTTGAATCCAGTCACGCTGTGCCGCCGTTGCCATAGCTCCTCAGCAATATGCGGCGTTTCGGGCGCCAGCATCAGCAGCAGGCTGTTGACTGCCTCGTCCCAGGCTGGCGTGCCATAGACAGCGGTCTCCCTGGCCTTGACCAGGTAGTTGTTGAACTCCATCAGCGCGCTGATGATGGTGTTGAATTTCAGCGCCTCGATATCTTCCGTGACCTTCTGCAGCGTCTTGTGCGTCATCCGCCGCAGATCGCGAATCTGAACTTCCAGGCCCGTGTCTTGCTCGATGTCTCTTGGCACCTGACTTCTGTTTCCTGCATCTGTCACGACGCTCCACACGCGCTCCAGGAAGCGGCGCACGCCCTCGATCCCCTGGAAGTTCCATGGGCCGCCCGCATCCCACGGACCGATGAACATCAGATAGGCGCGCACGGCATCAGCCCCGTACTTCTCCACCCACTCGTCAGGTGCCACTACGTTGCCTTTGCTCTTGCTCATGCGCTGACCATCCGGCCCCAGGATGATCCCCTGGTTGAACAGGCGCAACATCGGCTCCCGAAACGATGTCACACCCATATCGCACAGCGCCTTCGTGAAGAAGCGTGTGTACAGCAGATGCATCGTGGCGTGTTCCGGCCCGCCGGTGTACTGATCGACCGGCAGCCAATAGGCGCCTTGCGCCGGATCCCACGGCGAGTCGTCCCGGCTGAGCTTCTGCCCGGCTTTCCAGTAAGGGGACACGTAGGCGTAATTGTACCAGGACGAGCACATGAACGTATCCATGGTGTCGGTCTCACGGCGCGCGTTGCCTTGGCATTTGGGGCACTTTGCGTTTAGGAATCCGGTGTGGAACTTCAGCGCATTCTCGCCCGTGGACGGGATTTCCGCGTCGATGGGCAACAGCACCGGCAGATCCTCGTATGGCACCGGCACGATGCCGCACGCATCGCAGTAGATCATCGGGATCGGCGCGCCCCAATAGCGCTGGCGGCTGATCAGCCAGTCGTGCAGCCGATAGTTGATCGCCGCCTGGCCCTTGCCCTGCGCCGCCAGCCACGCGGTGACCTGTTGTTTCGCCACGGCGCCGGGCGTGCCCGTAAACGCGCCCGAGTTGATCATGGCGCCGTATTCGTGATGGTACAACACGTCGCGATACCACTCGACGGCCCACCACATTTCCATCGTTGTGCGGAACCGGCGCATGTATTCGTAACCGGCGTGGCAGCGCGCCATGATCTCGGCATCTGATGCTGCCGAGGTCAGCGTCATCGGCCCATCCTCGAACACGACCTGCCATGCGCGGCCCACAATGTCGCCCCAATGCCCGGGTTTCAGGTGTTCTTGCAGCAGCCTGGCATAGGTTGCAACCTGCGCGTCACCGCTCAGTGTCACTGCGTAGAAATGGCCGCGGCCCGCGATCTCCAGCCATTCCCACGTCAGGCCGGCATCGGTCAGCGCGCCCGCGAACTCGCTGCGCACCGAGCCTTGCCATACCGCGCCTTTGGCGATTGAGTCAGTCCGTTCGATCACGGGGATGATCGGCAGGCCGAACTTCAGCGCGAAGGCGAAGTCCCGCTCATCGTGGCTGGGCACGGCCATGATCGCGCCGGTGCCATACGTCATCAATACATAGTCGGCGATCCAGATCGGGATGCGCGCACCGTTGACCGGGTTGATCGCATATGCGCCCGTGAAAATGCCGGTTTTCTCCCGCTCGGCCGCGGTGCGTTCGATGTCGGTCTGGCGACCGGCCTGGAACTGATAGGTGCGCACCGCCTCTCGGTGGGTCTCGGGCGTCAGTTTGTCAACCAGCGGATGCTCTGGCGCCAGCACCATGAAGGTGGCTCCCCACAGCGTATCGGGGCGGGTGGTGAAGACGACGATGTCGTCGCCCATCTCAGACTGGAACGTAACCTCCGCGCCCTCGCTGCGGTCACCGATCCAGTTGATTTGGGCGGTGCGGATGCGCTCCGGCCAGTCGATGCCGTCGAACCGTTTCAGTTCCTCGGCGTAGTCGGTGATCTTGAAGAACCATTGCTCCAACTCCTTCAGGATCACGGGTGTGTCGCAGCGTTCGCAGTGGCGATCGTCGCCCCACACCTGCTCGCGCGCCAGGGTGGTGTTGCACTTCGGACAGAAGTTCACAGGCGATAGCTTGCGATAGGCCAGCCCGTGCTCGTACAGCTTCAGGAAGAACCATTGGGACCATGCGTAGTAGCGCGGATCGCAAGTGACCGCCTCGCGGTCCCAGGCCCACATGGCGCCCATGCTGCGCAGTTGGCTGCGCATGCGATCGATGTTCGCCATGGTCCACGCGTGAGGGTGCGTGCCGTGCTTGATCGCCGCGTTTTCGGCCGGCAAGCCGAACGCGTCGAACCCGATGGGGAAGAAGACGTTGTAGCCCTTCATCCGCTTGTAGCGAGCGGCTGCATCGGACGGGGTCATCGCATACCAGTGCCCGATGTGCAGGTCCCCGGACGGATAGGGCAGCATCGTCAGGAAGTAGAACTTGGGCCGCGTCGGGTCCTGCTTCGTCGCATACAGCCCGACTTCGTCCCATCGCGCCTGCCACTTGGCCTCGATCTCTTGAGGAATATACCTGTCTGCCATGATGTCACCTCACTGGAACCTGGAAGCCAGCAACCAGAAGCTGGCCCTCAGCTTCCAGGTTCTAGCTTCCTACCAAGAACGCCACTGCCATCTCGTTGAATGCCTCCGGGTGCAGATGGTGCGGCCAGTGCGTCCGACCTCCCAACACATGCAACTCGCAATGCGGCAGGGAGGCCGCCAACGCCTGGCCGCTGGTAAGTGGCAGGATGGGATCCTCCTCGGCCCAGACGAGCCAGGTGGGCTGTACGAGGGCGCCATAGCGGCCCGCTGCCACGGCGTCCGGCGGGTGCGCCGCATCGACCAGCAGCAGGCGCCTGACGCGCGCCGGCGCTGCCAGCGCCAGCTCCAACGCAATCAGCCCGCCCCACGAAACGCCGCCAACGTCCGCCGCGTCGATCTCCAGCGCGTCCATCGTCCGCAACGCCACCTGCACCATCGGCTCCGGTGCCAGTCGATCGATTCCACCCGGTCGCTCGCCGGCCGACTGCCCCCAGCCGGGCCAATCCAGCGCGTAGACGCGGCGCACGGCGGCGAACGCGTCCATCTGCGGCTCCCAGGTGCGCCAGGTCACATCGGCCCCTGCGCCGTGAAACAACAGCAGCGGCCAGGCGCGCGGCTTGCCGGCGGCGCGCACATGCACGTCCCCTGCGTCCGGTAGGATCGGCAGGAAGATGCTTTCTTGCCCGGAGGGTCTGCCGCCGACGTTCATGTGCACGAGTCCCCGAAAAACAGAAATCCTCTTCGTCACGACAGGGACGAAGAGGACTCCGCGGTACCACCCTGGTTGTCGGTTCAGGTGGACCTGAGGGGATTCGAACCCCTTACCTCTTGAATGCCATTCAAGCGCTCTCCCAATTGAGCTACAG
>CAYRFV010000071.1:0-17099 GCA_964423545.1 uncultured Anaerolineales bacterium
CGCCCCGTCTTCTTGATCGAAGCGACGATCGTGTCGATGTCGAGCGGTTTGAGCGTGCGCAGGTCGATCACCTCGGCCTCGATCCCCTCCTTGGCCAGGATCTCTGCGGCCTCCAGCGCGCGCAGCACCATGCGGGAGTAGGTGACCAGGGTGATGTCTTTGCCCGGCCGCTTGATATCCGCGACGCCGAGCGGGATAATGTAATCTTCCTCTGGAACCGGCCCCTTCTGTCCGTAGAGCATCTTGTGCTCGATGAACATGACGGGGTTGTCGTCTCGGATGGCTGCCTTGAGCAGGCCCTTCGCATCGTAGGGGGTCGAGGGCATGACGACGTAGATGCCGGGGAAGTGCGTCCACAGCGCCTCCAGGCTTTGGCTGTGGTGGGCAGCGATGGCCCGGCCAGCCCCGCCCTCAGTGCGGATCACCATCGGAACGCTGGTTTTGCCGCCGAACATGTAACGGTTTTTGGCGCCCTGGTTGGCGATCTGGTCCATGGCCAGGGGAGTGAAGTCGACGTACATGATCTCGGCGATGGGGCGCATGCCTGCCATGGCCGCGCCGACAGCCGCGCCGCCGATGGTCGCCTCGGAGATCGGGGTGTCGAGCACGCGCCAGTCTCCGAATTCCTTCGACAGGCCGCGCGTGGCGCCGTATGCGCCGCCGTAGAGGCCGACGTCTTCGCCCATAATGAAGACCTTCGGATCGGCCTGCATCTCCTCGCGTGCGGCTTCGATCAGCGCCTGCGCATAGGAGAGCTGGCGCATGTCCGGGCTGTTGCGCACGCGCTCACGCAGCTTGCGCTCGGCCTCGATATCCGCTGCCGTGGTCTTTGACGGCGCGAACACGTCGGTGAGCGCCTCGACCGGGTCTGGAGCAGGCGATCCGTTGGCGAACGCCATCGCCGCAGCGAGCTTCGCCTGCACGTCCTGCTCGACCGTCGCGAACTGCTCGTCCGTCAGCCAGTTGACCATCTCCATGTCTTGTTTCATGCGGCCGATCGGGTCAGCGTCTTTCCACTCCCTTTCCTCCTCGCGGGTGCGATACGCCCGGTTGTCGGAGTGGGAATGGCCATAGTAACGGTAGGTCTTGGCCTCGATCAACGTCGGGCCTTCCCCGCGACGGGCGCGGGCGGCGGCACGCGCCACTGCCTCACGCACGACGAGCGGGTCCATGCCGTCGACCACTTCGCCCGGGATGCCGTAGGCGCAGGCGCGCTCCGCGATATCGGGCAGCTTGGTGACGTGGTTCCACGGCACGGACATGCCGTACATGTTGTTCTCGGCCACGAAGATGACCGGCAGATTGAACGCGCTCGCCATGTTCAGGCTTTCGTGGAAGGTGCCTTCGTTCGCCGCGCCATCCCCGAAGAAGCAGACGACGACCCGGTCCGCGCCCATCAGCTTCTGCGCCAGCGCCGCGCCCACGGCTACCGGCAGGTTGCCGCCCACGATCCCCGTAGCGCCCAGGTTGCCGTGCGCGACATCGGCGATATGCATCGAACCGCCTTTGCCCTTGCAGTAGCCCCCCGATTTTCCCATCACCTCGGCCATCATCTTGTTGTAGTGGTCCTGCTTGGCTTCGGGCGTCTTCGCGGCCTTATCGCCGTGGGCGTGGGCATGACCATGCCCGCGGTGGGTGCTGGTGATGTAGTCGTCATCGCGCAGCGCCGCCACGGCGCCCACTGCCACTGCTTCCTGTCCGGCGTACAGATGCGATGCGCCCTTCAGCACGCCCTTGGTCAGCAGTCCGGAAATGTTATCCTCGATCGCGCGAATCTCCATGACCTGGCGCAAGTAGGTAAGCAGGTCCTCGCGCGAAAGCTGTTGTTCCTCGATCAGAGCCGAAACCTGCTCGGCGGTCAACGGTTTGAGAGGTGGCATGGCTGAATGGCTCCTTTGAAGCAGAATGACAAGGCTGTTACACGAGAACGACATCGCCGCCGGCGCTGCGTGTCTGCGCGACCAGTTCGGCAGGCGCATGCGTGTCGGTGATGATTTGGCTGACCTGTCGCAGCTCGGCGAAAGATGCCAGGCCGACGCGGCCCCACTTGGTGGCGTCGAACACGGCGATCACCTCGCGGCACATCGCAATCACGGGACGCTTGACTTCGGCCTCCGCCAGGCTCACGTCGGTCAGACCTTCCGCCAGGCTGAAGCCGTGGGCGCCGAAAAACCCCTTGCGGATGTTGAACCGGCGCAGCCCGTGTAAGCCGTCGCCGCCCACCAGCGAGGCCGTCTCTCGGCGCAGCGTCCCGCCGATCAAGACGACCATCACGCCATGAGCGTCGATCAGTTCCTGGGCAATCGTCAGACCGTTCGTAATCACGGTCACATCACGACCGTTCTTCAGGTTCTGCGCAATCGCCAGTGCGGTGCTGCTGCTGTCGAGGAAGATCGCATCGCCGTCCGCAACCATGGCCGCAGCGGCCGCGCCGATGCGACCCTTTTCGATCACCTGTTGCTGCCGTCGCGTGGCCAACGAAAGCTCATAGGGGCCGCGGCTGGCCGAAATGGCGCCGCCATGGGTGCGAACTACCAGGTTGCGCTCGGAAAGGGCCTGGAGGTCGGCGCGAATCGTGACTTCCGACACGCCGAACTGCTGGCTCAGATCGGTCACCGACGCCCGACCTGCCCGGTTGATCCGATCCAGGATCTCCTGGCGGCGTTCTTCAAGGAAGAGGTCTCGGATGGCGTCGGGCATGGTTGTGGGTCAGCAGTCGGATTACGAATTTATGCATAATACTTACGATTAGTTTCATTCTACTACGAGGCGAAGGTGATGTCAAGATTGAGACACGGCTTTCGCGCCCGGCATCTCCCGTTTGCTCAAGCGCCCTACGCGACGTATAATCCCAATCACCACTTGTCGAGGTGGACCGTGTTCCATCGTATGTCCTCGTTCATCCGTCAAAGGCTCAATCTATGACTCAACGCGACGTCATCCGCGCCGTGCTCGACGGCAGACAGCCGCCCTATGTGCCGTGGTCGTGCGGGTTCACGTTGGAAGCCGCCGAGAAACTTCGGGCGCACTACGGCGACGTCGATCTCGATGACGCCCTCGACAACCACTTCCTCGGTCTGGGCAACGGCATTGGTTTCTTCAACGACCTGCCTGATGCTCGCGTGCAGGATGTGTTCGGCGTGGTCTGGGATCGCAGCGTGGACAAGGACATCGGCCAGGTGGAAGGTTGTGTGCTGCCCGAGCCGACGCTGCGGGACTATGCCTTCCCCGACCCGCTCGACCGCCGCTTCTTCTCCGACATCCCCGAACGGATCGCCCGCCACGGCGACCGGTTTCGGGTCTTCTCGATCGGTTTCTCCCTCTACGAGCGCGCGTGGACGCTGCGCGGCATGGAGAACTTGATGATCGATTTCCACGACCATCCCGCTTTCGTGGATGAGCTGCTCAACACCATTGCTGACTACAACATCGCCCAGACGCGTGAAGCGCTCAAATACGATATCGATGCGGTGCATTTCGGTGACGACTGGGGCCAGCAGCGCGGCCTTCAGATGGGTCCCAAACTCTGGCGGCGCTTCATCTATCCACCACTGCAGCGCATGTACCGCGTCGTGCGCGACGCCGGCAAGTTTGTGTCGATCCACTCGTGCGGTGATGTCGACGAGCTGTTCGACGAACTGATCGGCATCGGGTTGAACCTGTTCAACCCCTTCCAGCCCGAAGTGATGGACGTGTACAGCCTGGTGAAGCGCTACCGCGGCCGGCTGGCGTTCCATGGCGGCCTCTCTACCCAACGGACCCTGCCGTACGGCACACCGGATGCGGTGCGGGCTGAGACGCGCCGTCTGCTGGAGCTGGGCCGCGCCGGCGGTTACGTGTTCGCGCCCGCGCACGCGGTCGAGGGAGATGTGTCGCTGGAGAATATGTTGGCTTTCATCGAGGTGCTTCAGAGTCAGCCGGGCTACAAGCGCTAGAAGCCAACCGTCTTGCACGGCGCCGGGGAAGACGGAGACGTTCGAAGAACCGAAGGCTCCGTTTCCGCTCTTTGCGTCCTCGTAGCGAGGCTTTCTTGTGGATACCAATCAGGAGCGAATACTATGAAGCAGGTCACACTCGGACTCATCGTCGGCAACCGGGGCTTCTTCCCGGCGCATCTGTGTGAGGCTGGTCGCGAGGCCGTCTTGAAGGTGCTCAAGGCTGAGAGCATCAACGTGGTGGCCTTGGGGCCGGATGACACCACCTACGGCAGCGTGGAGAGCGTGAACGACGCCGAGAAGTGCGCCGCGCTCTTCAAGAGACATGCCGCAGAGATCGATGGCATCCTGGTCACGCTGCCCAATTTCGGCGACGAGCGGGCCGTGGCAAATGCCATCCGCTGGAGCGGGCTGGATGCCCCGGTGCTGATTCACGCTTTTCCCGATGACATGAACAAGATGACGGTCGCCGACCGTCGCGACTCCTTCTGCGGCAAGATGTCGGTGTGCAATAACCTGCGCCAATACGGCATTAAGTACTCTCTGACCAGCCAACACACCGTGGCGCCTGACAGCCCGGCGTTCCTGTCTGACCTGCGGCAGTTCGTGGGCGCGTGCCGGACGGTGCGCGGTCTGAAGGGTGCGCGCGTCGGACTGATCGGCGCGCGGCCCGCGAATTTCATCACCGTGCGCTTCAGCGAAAAGCTTTTCGAGCGCGCCGGCATCTCGGTTGAGACCATCGACCTCTCGGAGATTTTCGGGAAAGCGCAGAAGCTGTCCGACCATGACGCCAAAGTCAAGGCTAAGGTCGAGCAGATCCGTGCGTATGTGCCGGTGAGGGACACGCCTGTGGAGGCGTTGGTCAAGATGGCGCAGCTCGGCGTAGTGATCGACGACTGGATGGCGGCCAACAAGCTCTCGGCCAGTGCGATCCAATGCTGGACCGCGATGGAGGAGTTCTATGGCGTCGTTCCATGCACCATCATGAGCATGATGAGCAACAATCTGACGCCGTCGGCCTGCGAAACCGATATCGCCGGTGTGATCGGTATGTACGCCATGGCGCTCGCCTCCGGCAAGCCCAGCGCGCTGGTGGACTGGAACAACAACTTCGGTGACGACCCCGACAAGTGCGTGGTCTTCCACTGCTCCAACCTGCCCAAGGATGTGTTCTCCCCTGCACCGATCAAGCCGGACGACATCATGGTGATGGACTATCAGGCGATCATCGCCGGCACGGTGGGGAAGGAGAACACCTTCGGCACGGTAGTTGGCCGCGTCAGGGCCGAGCCGTTCACCTACTGCCGCGTGTCGACCGACGACTACTCCGGTCGCATCCTGGCCTACCTGGGTGAGGGCGAGCTGACCAACGATTCGCTCGATACCTTTGGCGGCTTCGGCGTGGCGCGCATTCCCAATCTCCAGGTCCTGCTGCACCACATCTGCGAGAACGGCTACGAACACCATACCGCCATCAACCTGTCCCAGGTGGCCGGCGCAGTGGGTGAGGCGTTCGGAAAGTACATGGGGTGGGGCGTCTACCACCACAAGTAGACCAGGGATGACCGGCGAATGGCCGTAGAGAACCCGGAAGGACGGCTTTCTTTCGGCGTTGGCCCTTCGTCGGTCGTCCGTCACGGAGGCTCAAACATGGCTAAGTACGCGATCGGGATTGACTTCGGCACCGAGTCAGGGCGTGCGCTGTTGGTGGATGTCTCAGATGGGCGTGAGGTGGCCACCGCCGTTCATCCTTACACCAATGGTGTGATCGACGAGCGGCTGCCTGGCTCCGGCCTGCGCCTGCCGCCCGATTGGGCGTTGCAAGACCCAAACGACTACCTGGAGGTGTTTCACCATGCCGTGCCCGCTTTGCTTCGGGACAGCGGCGTCTCGCCCGATGATGTGATCGGCGTCGGCATTGATTTTACCGCCTGCACGATGATGCCGGTGAAAGCTAATGGCGCGCCGCTCTGCTTCCTGCCGGAGTGGCGCGACAATCCGCATGCCTGGGTGAAGCTGTGGAAACACCATGCCGCGCAGCCCGAGGCGGACAAGATCAACGCCACCGCGCGCGCGATGGGCGAAAGCTGGCTCGACCGTTACGGTGGCAAAATCTCGTCCGAGTGGTTCTTCTCCAAGACGCTACAGATCCTGGACGAGGCGCCGGAGATCTATGAGGCCGCAGATCGGCTGATCGAGGCAGCCGATTGGGTGATCTGGCAACTGACCGGCCATGAGACGCGCAACTCGTGCACCGCGGGCTACAAGGCCATGTGGTCGAAGCGGGAGGGATTTCCGGGCAACACCTATTTCGCGGCGCTCGATCCGCGGCTCGAAAACGTGGTGGACGACAAGATGTCGCGCGAGATCGCTCCGCTGGGAGGCAGAGCGGGCGGCCTCACCGCCGAAGCGGCGAAGTGGACCGGCCTGCGGCCGGGCACGGCGGTCGCCGTCGCCAATGTCGATGCGCACGTCGCGGTCCCTGCCTCCACGGTCGTCGAGCCAGGCCGCATGGTGATCATCATGGGCACCTCCAACTGCCACATGGTGCTGGGCACGGAGGAGCGTGTCGTGCCCGGCATGTGCGGCTACGTCGAGGACGGCATCATTCCCGGGTTCTTCGGCTACGAGGCGGGACAGTCGTGCGTGGGCGATCACTTCGCTTGGTTCACCGAGAACTGCGTCCCGGCCGCCTACGAGCGGGAAGCCGAGAAGCGCGGGGTTGGCGTCCATGAGCTGCTGGAGGAGCGCGCCGCCAGGCTCAGGGCCGGAGAAAGCGGGCTGCTGGCGCTCGACTGGTGGAACGGCAACCGCAGCGTGCTGGTGGATGTCGACCTCACCGGCCTGCTGCTCGGCGCGACCCTGGCGACCAAGCCGGAGGAGATCTATCGGGCCTTGATCGAAGCCACGGCCTACGGCACGCGCATGATCATCGAGACCTTTGCCGCGAACGGCGTGCCGGTCCACGAAATCGTCGCCACAGGGGGACTTCCCGATCGCAACAAGCTGCTGACGCAGATCTACGCCGATGTCACCGGCCGGCCGATTCATATCGCAGGGACGCACCAGGGCGGCGCGCTTGGCTCCGCCATGCACGGCGCCGTGGCAGCCGGCGCGGCGGCGGGCGGTTACGATTCGATCGTCGAGGCCGCAGGACGGATGGCGCATCTGCGGGATGAGTCGTACGCGCCCGACCCGGCAGCGAAGGCCGTCTACGATCGGCTCTATGCCGAATACGTCACGCTGCACGACTACTACGGCCGCGGGGCAAATGATGTGATGAAGCGGCTGAAGGCGCTGAAGGTGGAGACGCGAGGCTGACGCGAGGGCGGTGCGCGGGCCGGCAGAGGAGTGGGACGCAACGCACCGAACGATTGGCCGCCGGCTCGCCGGCCAAAGGAGGCGATATGAAGCACCCGATCGCAGGGATCGTCCCACCGCTGGTGACGCCGTTTGCCGCGGATGAATCGGTGGATGAGGCTGCGCTGCGCGCCGATGTGCGTTACCTGATCGAACAGGCAGACGTCCACGGCGTGGTTGTGGGCGGCAGCACGGGGGAGGGGCACACGCTCACGACGGACGAGCTGCGGCTGGTGGTCGGCGCGGCCGTCGAAGCGGCGGCCGGCCGCGTGCCGGTGCTGGCCGGGCTGATCGTGGACAGTACGCGGCAGGCGGTCGAGCGCGTGCGGGCGCTGGCCGATCTCGACATAGCTGCGCTGCAAGTGACCCCGGTGCATTATCTCTTCCGGCCCTCCGACGACATGATGGTGCGCCATTTCGCCGCCATTGCGGCGGCCGGCCGTGCGTCGGTGATGATCTACAACGTCGTCCCGTGGTGCTACTGCTCGCCCGCACTGCTGGCCCGCATTCTGTCCGAGGTGGACGGCGTTATCGGCGTGAAACAGAGCGCAGGCGATCTGAAGCTGCTGGCCGACCTGTTGCTCCTTCTCGACGGCAGGGGTCTGGTCATGTCTGCGGTGGACGCGCTCCTCTATCCATCCTTCGTCCTGGGGGCGCAGGGCGCGATCGCGGCCATTCTGACCGCCGCGCCGGCGCAATGCGTGCAGCTCTGGAACGCGGTGCAGCGGGGCGATCACGCCGCTGCGCTCGATCTGCACCGGCGCCTGCTGAAGCTTTGGAACGCGCTGTCGGGCGACAACCTGCCGGCCAATGTAAAGTTTGCCATGCGACTCCAGGGCCGCGATGGCGGGTTCCCACGAGCGCCCATGCCGCGCAGCTCGGAGGCGCAGCAGGCAGCCATCCGGCTGGCGCTCCAGGAAGTCGGAATACTGAGCCGTTAGGAGAGCAAGGTGCTCGAATCTCTGCGCGAACGTCTCTATCAACTTCACCTCGAGCTTCCCAAGAACCACCTCGTCACCTGGACGGGCGGCAACGTCAGCGGCCGCGATCCGGAGACCGGGCTGGTGGCGATCAAGCCGTCGGGGGTGCGTTACGAAGATCTGCGGCCGGACCACATGGTGGTGGTGGATCTGGACGGCAAGATCGTGGAGGGCAACCTCAGCCCATCGTCCGACACGGCCAGCCACCTCTACATCTACCGCCACCGGCCCGATGTGGGCGGCGTCGTGCACACGCATTCGCCCTATGCCACGGCCTTCGCTGCGCTCGGCCGGCCCATCCCCTGTGTGCTGACCGCCATGGCCGACGAATTCGGTGGGCCGATCCCCTGCGGTGGCTTCGCGCTCATCGGCGGTGAGGAGATCGGCAAGGTCGTGGTGGAGTCGATCGGCGGCTCGGCTGCGTGTCTGCTCAGGAACCACGGCGTCTTCACGATCGGTCGGGACGCCCAGGCTGCGGTGAAGGCTGCGGTGATGACCGAGGATGTGGCGCGCTCGGTCTGGCTGGCCCTGCAGCTCGGCCAGCCGCAGGAGATCGCAGCCGAAGACATCGCTGCGCTGCACTATCGATACACTCACGTCTACGGGCAGCGGTAGCGGCGCGCCGGTCGCGTAGGGTCGTGGGTGGAGCAGTTTGACAATTTCGAGTCCCGATGCAATACTTACGATTGCTTACGAATTATTGCTATCCGTAAGCGATCCATCCTGTGTGAAAGGGAATCCCGATGGCAATCGAAGCCCCCTTTCCCGAGCTCGATGAGCTGATGCTGTTGATCGGTGAGGCCGGCGAGCGGCTGTCCGAGATCGAGGCCAGCGAGGGAGCGGCCGGCAACATTTCAGTCTACATGGGCTGGCCCATTGATCCCCGGCGTCGCTTTCCGACCCCGGAAACCATCGAGCTGCCTGTGCCCCTTCCGGAGTTAGCGGGCGGCGCGTTTCTGGTCAGCGGTTCGGGTCGCCGCCTGCGCGAGATCCTTCGCGACCCGGCGGCCAACCTCGGCTTCGTTGCTGTCGATGCGGGCGGCCGCACCGGCCGGCTCTACACTTCGCCGCGCCGGCTGTTCGCCCGGCTCACCAGCGAGTTCAATTCACACCTGGCGGTGCACGCCGACCAGATCGAGCGCACCGGCACGAATTTCCACGCCATCATCCACGCGCAGCCGCCGCATCTGACCTACCTGAGCCACATCGCCCGTTACCGGGACGAGAGCTACCTGAACCGCCACCTGCTGCGCTGGCAGCCGGAGATGATCGTCAATCTCCCGGAGGGACTGGGCTGTGTGCCGTTTGCGCTTCCCGGTTCGCCCGAGTTGATGGCTGCCACCGTCGAGTCGCTGCGAGCGCATCGGGTGGTTCTCTGGAGCAAACACGGCGTCATGGCTCGTTCCGACCAGTCGGTCAAGCGCGCCGCCGATCGCATCGAATATGCTGAGACGGGCGCGCGGTATGAGTACATGAACCTGGCGAACAGTGAGCAGGGCGAAGGGCTGTCCGACGCGGAGATCCGCGCCATCTGCGCGGCATTCAACATCCAGCAGAGCATCTTCTGAAACCGAGGGGAGACATGAGCGTGACTGACAGATTGGCCGAATACAAGCGCGGCGACCAACCGATCGCCGGCTCGAACGAGTTGTGGCCGCTCTACGGCGCCGGCCTCGAGAACCTGGGCGTGAATGGCAAGCCCATCGAGGCGCCTATGCCGCAGTACGGGCCGGATGAGCTGCTGGTGCGGCACGATGCGTGCGGGCTCTGCTTTTCCGACACCAAGGTGATCAACCTGGGCCAGGGACATCCTCGCATCTTTCGCGATATCAGCAAGGAGCCCGTGGTGCTGGGCCACGAAGTCTCGCTGACCGTGGTCGGCGTGGGCGCGAACCTGTCTGATCGCTATCATATCGGCGACCGTTTCATCGTGCAGGCTGAGATCTACTACAAGGGCGTCAATTGGGCCTACGGTTATATGCTCCAGGGCGGTTTGTCTCGCTACGGCGTGCTCGACGAGCGCGTGCTTAACGGGGATGACGGCGTCTATCTTATCCCAGTGCAGGCGGGCACCGGTTTTGCCGAAAGCGCATTGACTGAGCCGTGGGCGTGCGTTACCGCCGCATATGGTCTTCACTATCGCACCGGCCTGAAGGCCGGTGGTACGACGTGGATCATCGGCGCAGAGGGTGGGGGGCAGCGATCGGGGAGCGGCTACACCATCAGCGCCGGCTTCGATGCGGCGGCCCATCCGGCGCGTCTCATCTTGACCCATGTGCCGGCGTCGTTCGCTGTCTGGCTGCGCGAACGCGCCGCCGCGCTCGGGGTGGAGGTGCTCGATGCGCCAGTCGTGGCTGAGCCGCCGATCCCGGAGGTGGACGACATCGTGTTGCTGGGCGCAGACGCCGAACTGGTGGAGGCGGCGAGCCCGCGGCTGGCGAAGGATGGCGTCTTCGCCATCGTTGCCGACAGGCGGATGTCCCGCAAGGTGAGCCTGGACGCGGGCCGCATTCACTATAACAACTGGGTGTATGTCGGCGGCAAAGGCCTCGACATCGCTGCGGTGTACGGCGACGCTCCGGTGCGCTCCGAGCTGAAGCCGGGGGGAAAAGCCTGGTTCATCGGCGCAGCCGGTCCCATGGGTCGCATGCACGTCCAGCGCGCCATCGAGGTGCCGGACGGACCGAAGTGCATCGTCTGCACGGATGTCAGCGACATGCGCCTGCAAGATCTGATCGATTCGTATGCCTCGGAGGCCGCTGCCAAAGGCATCGAGTTCATCTGTCTCAACCCCATGAACCAGGAAGCATACCAGGCGAACATGGCGCAGTTCCGGGCCGGCGGCTTCGATGATGTGGTCGTGCTGGCGCCGGTCGCGGCGCTGATTGCCGACGGCGCGACCTGGCTGGCGGATGGCGGCGTCATGAATATCTTTGCCGGCGTGGCGCGCGGCACGATGGCGACGTTCGAATTGAGCGATGTCTACCTGCGCAACGTGCGTTATATCGGCCAATCGGGCTCCAGCATCGATGATATGCGGCTGATGCTGTACCAGGCCGAGACGGGGACGCTCTCGCCCAACCGCTCGGTCGCGGCCATCGGTTCGTTGGGCGCGGCATGGGACGGGATCAAGGCGGTTAAGGAGCAGACCTTTCCGGGCAAGATCGTGATCTATCCCCATATCCGCGATCTGCCCCTGACGCCGCTCGCCGAGCTCAAGGAGAAGCTGCCCACCGTTTACGCCGCGTTGAAGGATGGGCGGGAGTGGACGAACGAGGCCGAAGCCGAGCTGCTGAGGCTGATGCTTGCGTGAACGGGGCGTGATGACTACGGAGCGTCGAGTTCGTTCCTCGTCGCGCATCTCGCAAAACTCTTCCAGGGAGACGAAGATGGCAGGTGCACTACAAGATAGGATTGCGCTTGTGACCGGCGGCGGGCAGGGGCTAGGGCAGGCGATCTGTGAGCGGCTGGTTGCCGAGGGGTGCCATGTCGTCGTTGCGGATATCAACGAGCAGACGGCGCAGGCCACCGCGACGCAATTGGCCGCGGTATCGGGGCGGCGAACGATCGGCCTGAAGGCGGATGTCACCGACGAAGTGCAGATGAAGACGCTGTTCGAACGGGTGATGCAGGAATATGGGCGACTGGACATCTGCGTGTCGAATGCCGGCATCCTCATCGCCGATGAAGTCACGGAGTTCCCCGCCGACAAATGGCGGGCGGTGATGAACGTCAACCTGTTCGGTTACTTCCTGACTGCCAAGTACGCGGCGCAGATCATGAAGGCGCAGCAGCGCGGGGTCATCATCCAGATCAACTCCAAATCGGGCAAGAAGGGCAGCTTCAAGAATTCGGCGTACGCTGCATCCAAGTTTGGGGGCATTGGCCTGACACAAAGCATTGCGCTGGAGTTGGCCGAGCACGGCGTGCGCGTCAACGCCATTTGCCCCGGCAACCTGCTCGAAGGAAGCCTGTGGAAGGAAGGGCCGAATTCGCTGTTCAAGCAGTACGCTCGCACGCAGGGCCTCACGGAGGATGAGGTGCGCGAGAAGTATATCGGCCAGGTGCCGATGAAACGCGCTTGCACGTATGAGGATGTGTGCAATGTGCTGATCTTCCTGGCTTCCGACCAGTCGAGCTATATGACTGGTCAGGCCATCAACGTGACGGGCGGGCAGGAGATGCGGTGACAGCCGTCGATCCGGGAGTGCGGGGCGGCCCGCGCGCGATGCTGTCAACGGCGTTGGCGGCGGGGCCGCGGGCCGCGATGCGGCTTGACATTTCAGATGATTCGCCATATACTGTTTTCTAGTAAACCCTACACACTCGGGCTGATTTGTGCTGGCGATTCCGCCGTCCGGTGAGCGTCCCGTTGATGCCACTGCAGAGCGGATCGTGAAGCGGACGTGGTTTTCTCTGCCTCTCCCGGTAGTTACTGTGGAAGTCTCACGCCGACAAGGAGGGATCTCATGAGACGTCGCCGCGTAGCTGCATTCACTTCATTGTCCGTAGTTCTCTTGCTGGTGCTCTCCACCTTGGGCATCAGCGCCGACGGCGTATGTACGATGTCCGACTGGTCGAAGTGGCAGAAGTACTTCACGCCGATCATTCCTGCGGGGCCAGAGGGTCCGGGCAATCCGGCCGGACGGCCAATCCCCACGAAGTCACCCTCCAACGATCTTTTGATGGCCTGGGTGAACTCGATTGATTCTTTGCCGCCGGTGTCGCATGCCGCGCATGCCGAAGAAGTGGCGCGTGGCCCCAACCATTCGACGATCATCGGGCACGGTCCGGCCAAGGACTATCCTGGGAACACGAACGCCTGGGCAACCGGAGGCGTGTTGCGCAAGGATCTGAATCCTGGCCCATTCTTCGAGACGTTCGACAGCTGGTACGGTGAGACGTGGCGCATGGTTCCCAACAAGTGGGGGGCCTATGCGTACCGCGGCGCGGACAGCGTCACCATCGATCGCGAACAGGTGATCAAGAATGAGGCGCCGACCGATGGCACCTATTCGCTGAAGATCGCCGGTTCGGTGCCCTTCGAGGCCGGGGTGTCGCGCACCATCAAGGTGCCCGCCGGCTCCCAAGTCCGGGTGCGCGTCATGTACGCGCTCTACGATCATGGCGGGACGCACGGCGGCAACGTCCTCACCTACGATTGGGCGGCGATGGGCGTTAAGGTCGATGACTGCGACGCAACGTGGGTCAACGGCCCGTGGCATGGCCAATGGTTGCCATTGGAGCAAACGGTGACGGCGGGCAAAGACGGACGGATCATGATCTTTCTGCAGGTCATCAGCCCGCTGGCCGAGAACGTCAACGGCTACTTCGACAACGTGCAGGTGTGGGTGGACGGCAAGCCTTACGCAGGCTGAGGGACGCCGCTCCCGTATGTAGCGTGAGCGCATCGCGCACAGGCCCAGGCGGAAACGCCTGGGCCTGTTTTCGTGTGGAGAGCGAGTGCCCGTTGCGTGCCGCCCGTATCTACACGCGAGGGGAGCGGTCGTGCGTCACTTCGCGCTCATCGGGACATTCGTGTCCGCAAGCATCTGCTGATACACCTCGTTGTCGCCGAAGTACTGTCGCTCGTACTTCTTCCCGCCGCTGACGCCCGTGAAGAGCCAGCGCTTGGTGTACTCCATCGTCACCAGGATGCCGGACCCTCGATCATAGCACGCCTGGCCCTCGATTTGCACGGTCCAGCCGCTGGGCTGCGGAACCTCGCGAACGCGTGGGCCGGTGCACCAGAGCGACAGCGTGCGGCCCAGATGCTCGATCGTGCGGTTTTCCGGTCCCGGATTCGCGCCCATCCACATGTAGAACAGCGGTGGATCGGCAGCCGCCTGGACCTCCCGGCCGGAATAGCGGTCGATCTGAGTCAGCCAGTCCTCTTTCTTGCCGCACTGCTCCGGCCAGGTGGCTTCGCGCTTCACTTCCAGCCAGCGCGCGTTGCGCACCTGAAGCGTCTGCGCCTTGCTCTCACCGAAACACTCCGGCTGCGGACAGCCTTCGGCGGAGCACACCCAATGAATGGCCCAGGTTGCCTCAAGTTTGTCCGGCATCAGTGGAGATCGAACGGGAACCGTTTCGCGAGCGCCGAGAATGGTCGCCACGCTGTCACTCACCCAGACCGGGTTGCCGTCCACGCAGCACACCTGCCACCAACTGCTGTCGGCGTTGCGGCCTGTGACGGGGAGCTGCTTTCCCTGGCTCATGGTGCTCACGACATCGAACTCAGCGCCCGGACCGCCGCGGAGATTCGTGGTGGTGGACTTGAACTCCGCCGTCACCGGAAGTGTGGCGCTGATCACGGGAACGATCGGCGGTGTGCTGGTGATCGGAGACGCGGTGGTGAACGCAGCGGTCACCGTCAGGACGGGCGCTGCCTGCGGGGCGGCAGGCGCTGCGCCGCCCGCCGATGCGAGCGTGGGCGTCGGTGTGCGCGTCACCGTGATGGCCTCTAAGGATTGAGCGGCTGCTGCGGGCAGGAAGATGCGCGTGCCGGAGATGGTTGTTGTGGGCGGACTCACCGCAGCCGCAGTCACCGTCACTGCAACGGTCGCAGCTGTTTGCGTCGCGGGCATCATCGTGGCGGTGGGAGCCACGGGAGTGGGCGGAGGCGGCGGGGCCGTTGCAGCGCTTGTCGGACGCAGCGCCTCCGCGATTGCGGTCGCGCTCTGTGGGGCCGCAGTCCGTTCCGGTGTCTTGGACGCCGCGGCTGTAGGGCTGGCGCCGGTTGTCCCTGGCTGTGCGACGGGGCTGCCCTGGAGCGCTGCCAGCTCCGCTTCAGTCGGCACCGGGACACAGCCCGCCAGAAGCAGCATCAGGGATAGTGCGAGTAGGACGGCAATTCGAGCTTGCATCGGCGCCTCCCCAACCTGTGAGATTGACTGCACGGCCGCCGCGGCGGCCGTGCGGCATCTTCCCGCGAGTCTTCCCGATCCGCTATTGCGGTGTGATCCATGTCTGCCGGCGGGACGCCTCGTACATGGCCTCCATCACCGAACTGCGGATCGCGGCCTCCCGGACATCGACCAGCGGCACGCTCTTGCCGTTGAGCGCATCCAGATAGAGCTCGAACGCATGGGGCCATGCTTCCGGCAGCTTCTCCCATGGCTCCTTGCCATCGGCCCCGGCCACGTGCTCGCTCTGGAAGAAGAGCTTGCCGTTGGCGGCGTAGGCATGCCCCTGCGTGCCGCTGACAATCACATTGACCGGGTGCGCCACATCGACCCAGCCGGCTGCCAGGGCGCCGATGGCGCCGTTGGCAAAGTTGATCAGCGCCTCACCGGTCTCATCGCAGTCGCCGTAGCGGCCGGTGACGACTCGGATGCTGGCCGTCACATCCTTCACACTGCCCATCAACCACAGCAGGATGTCCAGCGAGTGGGTGCCAAGGTCACCGAACGCGCCCACCCCGGCCTGCCTCGGATCGGCCATCCACCGCCATTCGGTGTCAAACCAACCCTTGAGCGATCCGGCGTGGCAATTGGTGTGCCGGATGCGGGTGATCTGCCCGAATGCGCCCGCGCCGATCTGCTCGCGCAGGAAGAGATGAATCGGATTGCCGCGCTGGAAGTAGCCGGTCTGAAAGAGGACGCCGGCCCGCTTGATGGCATCCGCCATGCGATAGGCGTCGACCGCACCCAGGCCCAGCGGCTTCTCGGCGAAGATATGTTTTTTCGCCGCCGCCGCCGCCAGCACCAACGGTTCATGCCGGTCTGTCTCGGAACAAATGATGACCCCCTCGATCTGCGGGTCGGTCCACACCTCGCCGATCTCGCCGATGGCGCGGGAGCCGAGCGCCTCCGCCTGTTTGGCGGCGCGTTCCGACTGGTGATCCCAGACGTACTTCACCGCAGCGTCACTGCGCGCCTGCAGTCGCTTGACGAATCCTGGCGTGTGGATGTGTCCACAACCGACCAGTGCCACCGTTGCCATGATACACTCCTCATGCATCACCGAGACTCGGAGGTGCTGGCGCCGTTCAGGCGCTCCGCACTCCGTGGTCTGGGTCCATCAGTCCAGCACGACTTCCTTGCCGACGGTCTGGCTGCGATAGATGCCGTCGAGGATAGTCATCACCTGGAGCGACTGCTCGGCCGGCACCGGGGACGGAGCGCCGGCGTCGACCGCCCTGGCGAACTCGACGCACTCCAACGCATGCGGCTCCAGGGTGTCAGCGACCAGCTTAAGGGCGGTGTTGTATTGCTGGCGCGTGGCGTAGTTGGAGCGGTAGATCTCGCACTTGGGCCAGTGCGACCCGGCCTGCGTGCCATAGAGCCACATCTGCATATCCTCACCCTGGGTGTCGTGGTGCAGCAGCCAGCTTACCTCGAGGACCAGGGTCGCGCCGTTCTTGAAGCGCACGAACGCGGCCGCAAAATCCTCCACATCGAACTCCTGCGGAATCGGTCCGCCACCCATGATGTTCGTAAAGACCCCCGGCAGGTGCGCCAGTTCGGCCCGTGCGACGCCTGTGACCGAATGTGGCTCCGGATTGCCCATGAACCAGAGGGTCAGATCGAGGATGTGGACCCCGATGTCGATGCACGGCCCGCCGCTCGAATGTTTCTTCATGATGAAGCCGGGGCGGTTGGGCGCAGCCGCGCGGCGCAGCATCCAGCTCCGGGCATGGTAGATATCACCGAGCGTGCCCGAATCAATCTCAGCCTTCATGGCTTTCGAGGAGCCGCGGAAGCGGAAATGCTGCGCAGTCATCAGCAGCCTGCCCGTGCGATCGCGAGCCGCAATCATGTCGCGGATAGCGGCCGGGTTGGGGGCCAGGACGTTGGGATGGTCGAGCACGCCGTCGTAGTCG
>CAYRFV010000071.1:17109-21261 GCA_964423545.1 uncultured Anaerolineales bacterium
GGGGCTTCTCGCAGATCACGTGCTTGCCAGCCTCCATCGCTGCAATGCTCAGCGGTGCGTGGTAGTTGTTCGGCGTGCACACGTCGATGATGTCGATGTCGGGATTACGGAACAGCTCCGCAGCGTCGGTGGCGAGGTGTGGGATCTTCCATTCCGCGCCGAACCGCTGCACGGTCGGCTGGTCGATATCGCACGCCGCCACGACCTCCGTGATGCCCGAAGCATTCCAACCGGGCATATGTGTCCTGGCGATGCCGCCCACGCCGATGATGCCGACTTTGTAGGTCCTGGACATGAGATACTTCCTCCGCGATGAATGGCTTGTCGCAACATGATGCCGACAAAGGGGATGGGTTACGATATAGATATTCTAGCAGGCGCGCAGGCCTCTGTCAAAGCCGGTTCGGTCGGCGCTGAACTCGGCAAGTTTGACAAATGTTCTATCTTGTGGTAGATTCCCGTCGTCTGTGTTATCCATAACACTGACGGGCATTCGGTGGTCACCTTTCCTCGACCACCGGGCATGACACCGTTGGGCGCGCTGGGACCTATAGCAGGGCCGTCATCGAGGAGACCAAGTATGCTCCGGTACATCATCCGCCGCTTTCTGTTCATGATCATCTCGCTGTTTGCCCTCTCATTTGTCGCCTACGTTCTGATCGAGTTGCCGCCCGGTGACTATGCTGAAATGTATATCAAGCGTCTGGAGACGACGGGCACCCAGGTCGACGAAAACCTCATTTACAATCTGAAGCGCCAGTACGGCTACGATAAGCCCTTTCTCAGACGATACACCGACTGGATCACGAATATTGTTCTGCGCGGCAATTTCGGCGTCTCCATCGTATTCAACAAGTCGGTGTCGCAGATGATCCAGGACCGTCTGGCTTTTACGGTCATCCTTTCGCTTCTGACGTTGACGTTCACCTACCTCATGGCAATCCCGATAGGCATCTATTCCGCCACCCACCAGTACTCCGGCGGAGATTACCTGTTCATCGGCATGGGATTCATTGGGCTTGCGATCCCGGATTTTCTGTTGGCGCTGATCTTGATGTACACCTTGCTGACCCAGTTCGGCGTCTCGCCGGGCGGGCTCTTCTCTCAGGAGTACCAGGACGCGGCATGGAGCTTGGCAAAGGTTGCCGATCTGGCGCAGCATCTCATCGTTCCCATCGTGATCATCGGTCTGGCAGGCACGGCCGGCCTGATCCGCACCATGCGCGCCACGCTGCTCGATGAATTGGGCAAGGATTACCTGGACACGGCGCGGATGAAAGGGGTGCCCTACTGGCGGGCGGTATTCAAGTATCCGGTGCGGATCGCGATCAGCCCGATACTTTCGAGCATTGGCTGGCTCCTGCCTGCGATTGTCTCCGGTTCGACGATTGTTGCTATCGTATTGAACCTGCCTACCGTCGGTCCGCTCCTCGTAAATGCACTGCTGGCTCAGGATATGTTTCTCGCAGGCGGCATTCTGTTCATTCTCACCGCGTTGACGCTGATCGGCATGTTTGTGTCCGACATGGTGTTGGCGCTTGCTGATCCGCGCATCCGCTACGAATAGCTGCAAGGAGAGCATGCGATGGCTCAGGCAGATGATGTTCTCCAACCAACGACTCGCCGTGCACAGAATGCCACTTTGTCGGCGAAAGAGCGCCTGTACACTGCCTCGCAATGGGTGCTGATCTGGCGTCGTTTCCGCCGGCATCGGTTGGCCATGATCGGAGGGGTGATTCTGGCTGTGATGTATGCGATGGCGATCCTGGCCCCCTTTATCGCGCCCTACACGGCCAACAAGAAGTTCAATGATGCGCTGAACGCGCCCCCGACCCCGCTCCACCTCGACGACGGGGAGGGTGGCTTCGGCATCCGGCCCTATGTCTACGGCATGAAACGGGAGGTCGACCCCAACACCTTGCAGCGCAAATACACCCCGGATGAGACGAGAAAATACTATCTCCAGTTCTTCGCCCAAGGAGAGGAATACAAGCTCCTCGGGGTCATCCCGACGGACATTCATCTCTTCCTCGTGCCGAGTCCAGGCAAGGTCCTGCTGATGGGCGCCGATGAACTGGGCCAGGACATGTTCTCGCGCATCGTGTATGCCAGCCAGATTTCGCTCTCGATCGGCCTGGTGGGGATCTTCTTCTCGTTTCTCCTTGGCTGCTCCATAGGTGGCGTCTCAGGCTACTACGGTGGACGTGTTGACATGGCCACCCAGCGCGTCATCGAGTTCCTGATCGCCATCCCGACATTGCCTCTGTGGATGACCCTGTCGGCGGCGCTGCCGCGCGATTGGCCGCAGACCCGGGTCTACTTCGCCATCACCATTATCCTGGCATTGGCCAGCTGGACCGGCCTGGCGCGCGTGGTGCGCGGCAAGATGCTGAGTACGCGGAACGAAACCTTCGTGCGAGCCGCGGAGATGGCCGGGGCCAGCAAGGCCCGCATCATCGCCCGGCATCTGCTGCCCAGCTTCACCAGCTATCTGATCGTCAGCCTTACGCTCAGTGTTCCCTATATGATTCTGGGCGAGACGGCCCTGAGCTTCCTGGGGCTGGGGCTGCGTCCGCCGGTCGTCAGCTGGGGCGTGCTGCTCAATTCGGCCCAAAACGTGCGCACGGTGGCCCAGTACCCGTGGATGCTCAGCCCCGTCATCTTCGTGGTGTTGACCATCCTGGCCTTCAACTTCCTCGGCGATGGTTTGCGCGACGCCGCCGATCCATACAAGGAGTTCTGAGTCATGGAGCGTGACGTCGTTCTCTCGGTCAGGAATCTGAGGACCTACTTCTTTCTGCGGCATGGGGTGCTGAAGGCGGTTGATGGAATCAGCTTCGATGTTCACAAGGGCGAGCTCGTCGGGCTGGTGGGTGAGTCCGGCTGTGGGAAGAGCATCACGGCCCGTTCGATCCTGAACATGGTGCGTGATCCGGGCAAGCCGATGGGAGAAGTGTGGTTTTACCGCAACGGCGAAGCGGTTAACCTCCTTGATCTCCGGCCGGATGGTCCGGAAATCCGGCGTACGCGCGGTGACTTGGTGACGATGGTCTTTCAGGAGCCGATGAACGCATTTTCCATGGTGCATACGATCGGCCATCAGATCATGGAAGGCATCTTATTGCACCGTCGCGTCACCAAACAGGAAGCGCGCCAGATGGCGATTCGGCTGCTAGAGGATGTGGGCATGTCCAATCCCGGACAGCGGATCGACGAGTATCCTTTCCAGCTATCAGGGGGTATGCGGCAGCGGGCGATGATTGCGATGGCTATTGCCACCAGGCCCCATCTATTGATCTGCGATGAGCCGACTACCGCTCTGGATGTTTCCGTGCAAGCGCAGATTCTCAGCCTGCTGAAGCAGCTGCAGACGCAATACGGCATGGGGATCATCTTCATCACGCACGATCTGGCAGTGATCGCGCAGATCGCCGAGCGCGTGATCGTCATGTACCTCGGCAAGATCGTTGAAGAAGCGCCGGTACGCGATATCTTCCATCGTCCTCTGCATCCCTACACGCTCAAGCTGATGGCCGCCGTGCCTGATGTCCAGTTGAGCGAGGGCGAGCGCCGCCATGCCCATCTCGAACTTGCGGTGGTTGCCGCACTGGCATACCCCCTGGCGGATGGCCCGCAGGCGGGTCGCGTCCAGATCGACCGGCTTCGCCTGGTCGTTCCAACTCAGCCCGCCGGCGCATGAGGACTTTCTGCATGTCTTTGGCGGCTTTGTACTCGAAGTTCTCGCGCAGGTCGCCGTAGCTGCGGGCCACGGCGATCTCCTTGCTGTTCTGCGGAATCTTTTTCTGGATCAACTCATCCAACTCAGCCTGACGGCGACGCAGGCTCGACCACGAAACCACCAGCGGCTGTTCTTTTGAGGTGCGCGTGACGAGGAACTCCTGCACAAACGGGAACTCCTTCACCAGCCGGGCCATCAACGAACGACGGTCGTGTTCCTCGAATGCCGGGGTGGCGAGCATCCGCCGGGCAATGTCGCGCACAGCCTCGGTCGTGGCGTTGGCGAGGAGATCCACCAACAACGTTTCGTCGTTAAGCAACAGGTCGTAGAGCTTGCGCGCCGACTTGGCCGGGGCGTTCTCCATCGCGTTGATGACGGCCTGCACGAGCACCGCGCCCGACAACGGCTGGAGC
>CAYRFV010000072.1:0-21082 GCA_964423545.1 uncultured Anaerolineales bacterium
CCTCGGCATCGGCGAGGTCATCGAGGACTCATCAGGGAACGCCGGGGCAGCGATGGCGGCCTACGCTGCAGCGGCAGGGATCGGCTGTACCATCTATTCGCCCGAATACACACCCGGCGGCAAGCTTGTGCAGATCCGGCTGTACGGCGCACGGGTGGTGAAGGTCCCAGGAACGCGACAGGACACCAACGATGCGGCGATCAGGGCCGCTGCAACTGCGTTCTATGCCAGTCACCTCTGGAATCCGTTCTTCGGCCAGGGGTTGGCGACGGCAGCCTATGAGATCTGGGAGCAGATGGGGGGGCGCATCCCGCCGGCTGTGATCGTGCCTGTCGGCAGCGGCGGTTACCTGGAAGGGTTGTCGATCGGATTTCGCGCCCTGGTGCGGGCAGGTTACGCCGATGCGTTGCCGCGACTGATCGGGGTTCAGGCGGACCACTGCGCGCCGATTCACCTCGCTTGGTCGCGCGGGCTGGCTGACTACGCTGCGGTCGAGCCCCAGCCAACCATTGCAGAGGGGATCGCCGTTCAGCGACCGCCGCGCGCTCCTGCCGTACTGGCGGCGCTCCGGCGGAGCGGCGGGATGACGGTGGGTGTGACTGAGCAGGAGATCGTCGATGCGACGAAGACGCTCTTGGCGCACGGCCTGTTTGCCGAGCCGACCTCGGCTGCGACGCTAGCGGGCTGGCGCAAGCTGCCAGCTGCCGAGCGAACGGACGCCGTGCTGATTCTTACCGGCAGCGGCCTGAAGCAGACGCAGCGGTTAGGGGAGTTATTCGTGTAGCGAACCGCGCGGCGCACACTGCGATCGCAACGAGCCACCAGCGGTCGTGTCTGCCGCAGCGACTCATGTCGCCACCGCCACGAACGGGATCAGCATCTCCTCGCTTGTCAGCCCACCGTGATGCCCGTAAAACGTCTGCTCGAAGCGACCTTTCTCGTACCAGGAGACCGACTCGTGTCGGTGAGGGAGCACCATCAAGTTGCCGGTGCGGGCCAGGAGGCCGGCAGCCCGCGACGGTGCGCCGAACATGCCGCGGCGGGCCAGCTCGGCCGTGCGCCAGACCTCGGCCCGACCGGCCAGCTCGCGGGCCAGTCGTCCCTCCGCCTCCTCCAGCAACTCGTCGCGAATGTAGAGAAAGAGATCGCGCGGCGAACCGCCGAAGAGCAGCGAGCGGCCTCGCCGATCGGTCTTCAGAAAGCTCTCGAAGTCGGCAATGCGCCGATTGAGGTAGATTGTCGTGGCCGGATCGGTCTCGCACAGGCCGTGGTCCGCCGTGAGCAGGATCAGCGTGCGAGGGTGTCTGCGCCGGCACTCAGCCAGGAAGCGCCCCATCAGCATCAGCAGGCATTCGGACTCGGCGGCAAGCTGCGGCGAACCGGGTCCGTATTGGTGGCCCAGTCCATCCACTTCGCCGAAATAGAGGAAGTAGTAGCTCCGAGAGTCATCTCGATCCAGCAGCAGTGTCAGGTTGGTCAGCGCCTCGGGCCAGGTGCGATAGGGCATCTGCTGCGCTCCGGCCGTCACGACGGCCGAGTAGGACGACTGAGCATAGTCGCGATGCCCGAAGACGTACGATCGCACGCCGGCCTCGGCCAGTTCGTGGTAGAGGGTGCGCTGCGGAAAGATCCGCTCGGCGCGAACGCCCTCGCTGGCAAGCCTCTCGCGCTCTTTGTCGCCGGCGCGCGAGAAAAGCAGCGGCGCGATGATTTCGTCGAGCGCTGGCTCGTAGTAGAACCACTCGACGATGCCGCTGTCGACTGTATCGAGGCCGGTGTGGATCGCAGTCAGGTGGACCGCTGTGGTGGAGGGGAACATCGCGGTGAGCCGCGACACGACGCCATCGCTCAACGCCTCCTTCAGAAAGGGCGCGCCGGCGAACTGCTCGAGGAAGCGCCAGCCGAAGGCGTCGATCAGGAAGCAGACGATTCGATCGTACACGATCCGATCGTAGACGCCACTCGACGGCAGCACGTCGGAGGGGAGCGGAGCGCGGGCGGGCAGGCCGTGAAGCCGCCGGAGGGTGTCCGCGATACGCGCGAAGCCATAGCTGTCATAGATGGGCTTGACCCAGTCGGGGCCGAACCGGGATGCTGCGGTGACGGTGACGGAGTGGTTGTTTACCATGTCCTCTGTTTTCCACGCAAGCGATGCCGCCGCCCCGCTGAGGCCGGCCGGGAACCGTCAGGCCGCGGCTGTGGCGGAGCTCAGTTCCGCCAGCGCGATGGTCGCGTCGATCGACTGTCGCAGCTCACTCATCTCTGGGAGTTTCAACCACCTCCGGCGAGACGGCAAACGTGGGCGCGGTCAGCGCCTGGACGCTGAACCAGATCAGCGAGGCTACGCCCCATGCCAGTCCAACTACGACGCCGGCATCCACAATGCCGCGCCATGGCTGCGGCAACAGGCGCACCAGGCCCACCAGCAGCACAATGCCGATCGTCAGGCCCCAGGCGCTGAGGAGGCGCTGCCGCGTGGCCTGAAAGTAGCCGAAACAGAAGAGCGGGGCCGCCACCAGGCGCAGCGGAGTCGGATGATCGCGCAGATAGCGACCGCGCGCCGCAGTGCGCGGCGAGAAGCGCAACTGGAAGCCGCGGTAGCCCTCCGCGTAAACCGTCACGGCCACGCTGAGAACCAGCGCGACCCAGTGATGCCATTCCAGGTCATACGAAAGGGCCTGCAGGCCGCGCGTTGCCAGTCGGTAGATGGCTACGGTCAGGACGAGCGTAATGCCGCCGATGCCCCAGAGCGCACCGATCAAGCCCATACGCCGCGTGCGAGCTTCTTCGCCATGCTGGCGCGCCCCGCAGCCGAGTATTCGGGCAGGGCGGCCAGGTGTTCGAGCAACGGGCGATCACGCAGGCGATCGTAGATGACATCGTTCACGGTCGCGATGCTGATGCGGTCGGGATGGCGCTCGATCCACTCGAACGCGTCCCCCGGCGCGACGCTGCCTTCGCTCAGCACGCGCAGATAGGCGCCCCCCTGCCGCGCCTCGACGATCCAATCTACCAGTCGCGGTTCACCCAGTTTGCGCGCCAGTTTCCCGCACGGCTGGCGCGGCTGCGTCACCTGCACGATGGCGCTGCCGAGCCGGACGATATCGCCGATGCAGAGCACCTCTTCGGTCGCGCCCTCGACCGTCAGATTCTCGCTGAACGCGCCGGGCGTCAGGGTGCGGCCCAGCCGTTTCTCCCATGCCGGGTAATGGTCTGCTGCGAAGACGAGCGCAGCCTGATCCGGGCTGCCGTGATTGACGAGGTCGGCCTGTCCATCCCCCTCGAAGCCTCTCTTGCGAAGCACTGCCCCAGCGACCGGTGACTTGTAGCCACCCGTGAGAACGGTCTTGTCGCCGTGGGTTGTTGCAACAGGCATGCCGACGTTGAGCGAGACAATTCGCATGAAGCGCCTCATTTCCGGAGTGTTGCCGACGGAGTCACCCATCAGGTCGGCGCAAGTATACGACAAAGGGCAAGACGCGTCAATTCGCCGGTCGAACTTGACATCTCCCCTCAAAGAAACTACAGTCGTGTATACTGACGCTGTTCGGGCGCGTCTTACCCATTCACGCCTGGCGGCCGCCCGCCGAGGCCGGACAGCTTCCGTGCTGTGTGTCAATGACTTCGAGGCGTCGATCGCCGTGGGTCAGGCGAATGAGGGCAACATGACAACTCGCACCTTCGCTCCCTGGAAGACGCGTGCACGCCGCACGATCCTGGACTGTGGCAAGTTCCTGCGCGTCGAAACGCACATCGTGGAGCTCCCCGATGGCCGGGTAATCGACGATTGGACATGGGTGATCTCGCCGGACTACGTCAATGTCGTCGCCGAGACCGTCGATGGCGCCTATCTGTGCTTCCGGCAAACCAAGTACGCTATCCAGGGGACATCGTTGGCGGTGGTCGGCGGTTACCTCGAGCCGGACGAGATGCCCCTGGAAGCAGCGCAGCGTGAACTGCGTGAGGAGACCGGCTTCGCAGCCCCGGAGTGGATCAACCTGGGCACATTCCCGGTCGAAGCCAACCGCGGCATTCAGACGGCACATTTCTTCCTGGCGCGCCGCGCGTCCCGGGTGACCGATCCGATCGTCGACGACCTGGAGGAGCAGGAGATCTTGCAACTGACGCGCGCCGAGTTGGCCGCCGGTCTAGCCGCCGGCGAATTCAAGGCGCTCGCGTGGGCAGCCATCGTAGCGCTTGCGCTGTTGCGTTTGCCCGCCGGCGCGTGCGAGAACGGCGAGCAGTGATTCGAGGCGAACTTATTGGCTGCCGATGGCGTCTATGGGCGATGAAGCTGCGCGCTTGCGCGTATCGTCTCGCGCGTTGCACATCGATCCGCTCTTCGAGGAGTTTCGCGTGACTCAGCTTACCCGCCTGTGGACGCACGCTGCGCGCCAGATTGCTGTCGTGGCCTCGCTGGCGTTTGCGTCAGTGCTGTGCGGCGCCATGCTTGCGGTGCGCACCGTGTATGCGGATTCGCTTGCGTACATCGGATTGGCCTGGAACCTCCTGTTGGCCTGGCTGCCGATGGTCGCGGCCCTGACCGCATACAACCTGAAGAAGCGCGACGCGCGCGGGGTCTGGTTGCTGATCGCGCCATGCGCCTTCCTCTGGCTCCTCTTCTTTCCCAACGCGCCGTACATCCTGACCGACATCCTGCACTTGGGGCCACGTAACGGCGTGCCACTCTGGTACGACCTGATCATGCTGGTCGCGTTTGCCTGGACGGGCACATTCCTTGGGCTGGTCTCGCTCTATCTGATGCACACACTGGTGCGTCGCACCGCCGGAGGTTTTACGGGCTGGCTCTTCACCTTCGCTGTGCTGGCTGTGACCGGATTCGGTGTCTATCTGGGGCGGTTCCCCCGCTGGAACAGCTGGGATCTGTTCATCAGCCCTCTGGAGCTGCTCGGCGATATCTGGCAGCGCGCCCGCCATCCGCTCGCGCATCCCCGCACCATCGTCTTTTCCGGTCTCTTCTCTCTCTGTGTGACGGCAATGTATCTGATGCTGGCCGCGATCATCCATTTCAGCCGGGAGGGGGCTGAGCGCCAACCCGCGGACGCGGAGTAGCGCACTTGGCTCAGGCCCGGTTCGCAGGTATACTCCCCGTCATGCACCAACCTGTCTCCGCCGCGTTCTCGCGCACCATCACCGAGGTCTTCGGTGCGGAGGGCGTACTGTGGCTGCAGAGACTGCCTGCCCTGATCGCTGAGTGCGAGCGACGGTGGTCGCTGACGGTCTTGCCGCCGTTCGAGCTCTCGTACAACTACGTGGCGCCGGCGCGCCGGACCGGCGGTGAAGAGATCGTCCTGAAGCTCGGTGTGCCGAACCCGGAGCTGACGAACGAAATTGCCGCGCTGCAGCTCTACGACGGCACGGGCGCGGCCCAGTTGCTGGATGCGGATGCGGAGGCAGGCGTTCTGCTGATGGAGCGCCTGACGCCGGGCGCACCGCTGGCCGATGTCGTGGACGACGAGGTTGCCACGGAGATCGCCGCCGGAGTGATGCGCCGGCTCTGGCGTCGCGTCCCGGCCGAGCATTCCTTCCCAGACGTGCGCCGTTGGGCGCAGGCGCTCTACGGGTTGCGCGAACGCTTCGGTGGCGCGACAGGGCCCTTGCCACCACGCCTGGTCGACCATGCCGTGCACCTCCACGACGAGTTGATCGCGTCATCGGCCGCGCCGACGGTGCTCCATGCCGACCTGCATCATTGGAATATCCTGACCGCTGAACGCCAGCCGTGGTTGGCGCTCGATCCGAAAGGGGTGATCGGAGAGCCAGCCTATGAGACCGGCGCGCTGCTGCGCAATCCGATGCCCGGCATCGCGAGGCGCCCCGATGCGCGGCACATTCTGGACCGCCGTGTCGACCTGCTCGCGGAAAGGCTTGGCTTCGACCGCCAGCGCTTGATCGGCTGGGGCTTCGCGCAGGCGGTCCTGTCCGCAGCGTGGGACATCGATGATAGCCTATTCGGGTGGGAGGGCTGGATCACAGTAGCTGAAGTCCTGGCGCGCTTGCCGGGCGCGCCGTGAAGGCGCCGTGGACACGATGATGATCTTCCTGTTGCGCGGCGCGGGCTTTGGCCTGGCGGCAGCTGCTCAACCCGGTCCGTTCCAGGCCTATATCATCTCGCGGGCGTTGGAGCAGGGCTGGCGCCGGACCCTGTCGGCTGCGTGCGCGCCGCTTATCAGCGATGGGCCGATCATTCTACTGATGCTGTTCGTTCTGACCCGGGTGCCGCCGAGTCTGGTGCTGTTTCTGCACCTTGCCAGTGGGCTTTTTATTCTGTACCTGGCGACCGGTGCGTTTCGAGCGTGGCGAAGCTTCGATGAGGCGGCTCTGACGCGGGGGGCGGCGGAGCAGCGGAGCGTCTGGCAGGCGGCGATGATGAACGCGCTCAGTCCCGGGCCGTACATCTTCTGGAGCCTGGTGACGGGGCCGCTGCTGCTCTCAGCATGGCGCAATTCGCCGGGAAGCGGTCTGAGCTTTCTTGCCGGCTTTTACATCGCGATGGTGAGCTGCCTCGCCCTGACCATCCTGTTGTTCGGTGCAGCGCGGCGCCTTGGCCCCGTGGTGACCCGTTTCATGTTGGGAGCGTCGGTCTTCGCACTGGCCGGTTTCGGGCTATATCAGCTTTGGCTCGGTCTGACCGCGCTGCTGGGGGATGGATGAATCTTCTGCGCAAGGCGCTCTACCAGGGCGCACGGGCCTACTGGATGCTGTTCAAGCCGCTCACGCTCGGCGTTCGGGTGATGATGCTGCGCGATGATGCGGTGCTGCTGGTCAGGCACAGCTATCAGTCGCGCGGCTGGCACTTTCCGGGTGGATTGGTCGAGCGTGGGGAAAGCCTGGAGCAGGCAGCGCGGCGCGAAGCGTTTGAGGAGGTCGGCGCCACATTAGGACCCCTGGTGCTGGTAGGCGTCTTTAGCAGCTTTGCTGAGGGAAAGTCGGATCATGTGACAGTCTTTGCCTGCACCGAGTTTGCTCTGACGCCGGTCTCCAATCCCGAGATTCAGGAGGCTGCGCTCTTTCCCCTCGCCGGGCTACCGGATGGCGTCTCCCCGGCGATCCGGCGGCGGATCGAGGCGTTTGTGAAAGGCGAACGGGCGCTGGCGTATGGGATGTGGTAGGGTGGGGCTGTGGCGCCTTTCATCCCACCGCGGGCGTTGCCGCCGGGGCGGCCTCCGGAGCCGTGCGCATGAACTGAGTCAGGGCAAGCGCCACCAACACGATGAAGGCGCCGAACAGGAACGGCGCCTGCGAGCCGAACGTCACCCATACGACACCGCCCACCACCGGAATGATGATCGCCGCAATGTGGTTGATGGTCAGCTCAACCGACAAGTTGCTGGTGATCTCCTCAGGAGAAACCGCGATCTTCTGGAAGTAGGTCGTCACCCCCAGGTTGAAGCCAATGAAGATGTTGTCGAGTGTGAAGAGCACGTAGAGCACCGGCAAAACGGTGACGTATGCGTATCCCACGAACACCAGCGTCAGCACGCCGAATGCAATGCTCAGCATCAGGCGCTCACCGTAGCGGCTGATCAGTTGTCCCGCCCAGCGCAGCGTCACGATGTTGATCAGGCTGTTTACGAAAAACAGAATCGCCGTGGTCTGGATGTTGATGCCGTACTCGCGCACCAGCAGGTAGATCGCAAACGTCGTGAAGATGTGACGCCGGCTGCCCAGCAGAAAGGACAACAGGTAGAACAGCCAGTAACGCTTGCGGAGCACGACGCGACGTTTCGGTGGCAGGCCACCGCCGTTGCCGCCCATGAACAACAGCGCCAACCCTCCCAGCATCACCAGCACGCCCGTCAATGCGAAGAGCGCCTGGTACCCCAGCGGGGCTACCAGGATGTAGACGCCTACGGTCGCCACCACGGCCGCAGCCGCTCCGAGGCTCCCGAGCTTGCCTAACGCCTTCGGGGCTTCGCTCAGCTTTGCCAGCATCAGTACGATGGCATTGCTGCCGGGCGTGAAGAAGTGGAATCCGAAGCTCATCACGAAGGTGCTGATGAGCAGGATGGGGAAGGTCGTGGATTGGCCGGTCCATGCGATGCCGAACCCCATCAGCAGGATGCTCAGGGCCATGATGCGCAGTTCGGAGAGATAGATCGCAATGAAGCCCACCAGGAAACCCATTAACCCCGGCAGCTCGCGCACCGCCTGCACCAGGCCAACCTCGGCCGGGCCGATCTTCACCGTCTCCACGGCGTAGTTGTTGAATAGGGTCTGCCAGACCTGGAACCCGAAGTAAAGCAGGAAGTTCGAGAAGACTACAAAGACTAGCATGCGGCGGCTGTAGAGTGCACTGCTCATGGGCTGGAGCCCCTTTCTCGGGGTGGGATGGGATGGCGATCTCGCCGGGCCGCGCCCGCAGCATCCAGCGACTCCGACCGCAACGCCATTATTGTAATGCATCGCACCGCGCGTGGCCAAAATCGTTTTCGCCGCGACCTGGTGGCTCTTCGCGACAAAGGCAACCTCGCCCACAGACGCTCCCAGCGCGACGGCGTAGAATGCAGCAGCGATTTCGGGAGCAAGCCTTGAGCAGGCGAACCGCGCCTTTCGCTTTCATGCGATGCCGATGCGCCGGGCGATTCTTGGGAGCGGGTTCTGACCTCCTTCGCCCAGCGCATTTCTTTCTGCATCGAGGTAGAGACCCTGCCTATGTTCTGGAAGATCGATCCATCCCGCACCGAGATCGGCTTCTCAGTGAAGCACATGATGATCTCGACCGTCCACGGCCGATTCACGAAGTTCGATGGTAGGCTGGCGTTGGATGACGAGCACCCCGAGCGGTCCTGGATCGATGGGTGGGTGGAGACGGCGAGCATCACCACGGACGACCCAGGCCGCGACCGGCATCTGCGCTCACCCGATTTCATCGATGCCGAGCAGTTCCCCAGGATGACCTTTCGCGCCAGGAAGATCACTCATATTGGCGGCGAGAGGTTCAGGCTGACGGGTGAGATGACGATCCGGAAGATCACGCGCGAGATCACGTTCGAGGTGCGCCTGCGCAGCGCAGGCTCGCACAGGAATCGGTCGCGCAGCACGGATCGCGTCTTCACTGCCGACAGCAGCCTCAGCCGCAAAGACTATGGTCTGACCTGGAATGTGGCGCTGGAAACGGGCGGCTGGCTGGTCAGTGACCAGGTGAAGATCCACATCGAGCTGGCCCTTATCGCCGCGCCCGATGCGTGACGCCCTCGCCGTCCGGCGCCATACGATGTCGGCGCGCACTTCCTTTCCCATGGAGTCCTATGATGATCGACCCTGAAGCCGGTTTCACCGAGCTGCCTGACAGGATGCCGGTCCTGTTTGTCGGACACGGCAGCCCCATGAACGCCATCGAGGACAATCCGTTCAGCCGCGCCTGGGCCAGGCTGGGGCGCGCGCTTCCACCGCCGCGCGCCATCCTGTGCATCTCGGCGCACTGGGAGACGCGTGGCCCGCAGGTGACGGCCATGCAACAGCCGCCGACTCTCCACGACTTCTACGGGTTCCCGCAAGCGCTTTATGATGTCACCTACCCGGCGCCCGGCTTGCCGCAGTTGGCACACTGGGTGCAGGCGTGCGTGACCGACCCACCGGTGCAGCTGGATCAAAGCTGGGGCCTGGACCACGGCGCCTGGTCGGTGTTGTGCAGGTTGTTTCCCGATGCGCAGATTCCGGTGGTGCAGCTCAGTCTTGATCGGGGACTGTCGCCCCAGGCGCACTACGAGGTGGGTCGCCAGCTCCGAGCGCTACGCCGCAAAGGGGTGCTTGTCATCGGCAGCGGTAACATCGTCCACAACCTGCGTCGAATCAACTGGGAAGGCGGCGCATATGACTGGGCGTTGGAGTTCGATGACGCCATGCGGCGACTGATCCTCGCCGGAGATCACGCCGCGATCATCGACTACCCCAGGTTAGGGCAGGCTGCTCGCCTTGCCATCCCGACGGACGAGCATTTCCTGCCGCTGCTCTACATCCTGGCTCTGCAAGAGAGGGACGAGGCGGTGAGTTTCTTCGCCGAGGGAGTGGTCCTCGGCTCACTCTCGATGCGATCGGTGCGGATCGGCTAGAGGCCGACCGAAGGGGGTCAAGCAGTGGTGATCCGTTGCCAGTGGGCGCAGGGCGAGCCCATGATCGCCTACCACGATGAAGAGTGGGGCGTGCCGATCCACGCTGATCGGGCGTTCTTCGAGTTCCTGATCCTGGAAGGCGCACAGGCCGGCCTCAGCTGGAGCACGATTCTGAAGAAGCGCGAGGGCTATCGCCTGGCGTTCGACGGTTTCGATCCGGCCAAGGTGGCTCTGTACGACGATGCCAAGAGAGCGACGTTGCTGGCCAACCCCGGCATCGTCCGCAACCGGCTCAAGATCGCCGCCGCAATCGCCAATGCCCAGGCATACCTCCGCATCCAGGGCGAGTTCGGCAGCTTCGACGCCTATGTTTGGCGTTTTGTCGGCGGCCGGCCCATGCAGAACGCCTGGCGCGCGATGCGCGAACTGCCTGCCACCTCGCCCGAATCGGACGCGCTGAGCAGGGATCTTTCGCGTCGCGGCTTCAAGTTCGTCGGTTCCACCATCTGTTACGCGTTCATGCAGGCGACGGGACTGGTCAACGACCACGTCGTCGACTGCTTTCGCTATGCCCAGCTCGGGCAGCGTTGAGCCGTGCGTCTTCCGGGCGACAGCCACCGTCGTCCGTGCCGATGTCTTTTGACAAGTCACGGGGTTCGGCTATACTGTGGCCCAACGCTATCCTGTCCAGCCACAGTGGCCTCCATCTTGCCTCGCACCGCCGCGAAGGGCTTGCTCACGGTCGTCCCGGTACGGAACCACCGCACGGTGGATCGCCGTGGGTTGCGCGAAGCCGCGCTTCCTGCGGCGCTTACCTCTGGTCGTTGATAGCAAACTCGAACTTTTTGTCTGGAGGAGTCAAAGTGGCGCTCACCCCCCAACAACGCGATGCTCTTCGCAGCAAGGCAGCCCAGCGGGTTCGCGGTCTTGCCGGCTCAGCGACCGTCCAGGTCATGGACAAAGCCCGGCGCCTCAAGGCCGAAGGCCGATCGGTGGTGGATCTCAGTGGTGGCGATCCCGATTTCCCGACCGCACCGAATGTCACCGAGGCGGCGATTGGGTCGCTCAACGAGGGTTTCACGCACTATACGGCCAGCCGGGGCATCCCGGAGCTGCTCAAAGCGATTGCGAAGAAACTGGCGAACGAAAATGGCGTGTCGTATGACGCTGCCAGGGAGATTCTGGTTCTGCCCGGCGGCAAGCAGGCGCTGTTCATCGCGGCCCAAGCCCTGCTCAATCCGGGTGACGAGATGATCCTGTTCAGTCCGGCCTGGGTGTCTTATGAGCCGTGCGCATCGCTGGCCGGAGCGACCACCGTCTACGTGCCGATGAATTTCGACACGACCGCAGCCCAGCTCAAGGAGAGCCTGGCGGCCGCCATCTCGCCCCGCACCAAACTTGCTATCGTCAACACGCCCAACAACCCGACCGGCCAGGTATGGACGCGCGAGCAGCTCCAGGTGCTTGCCGATTCGGCGCAGTCCCATGACTTCGTCGTGCTCTCCGACGAGATCTATGAGAAGCTCATCTACGACGGCCTGGAGCACATCTCCATCGCCAGCCTGCCAGGCATGTGGGAACGCACACTGATCCTCAATGGCCTCAGCAAGAGCCACGCGATGACCGGCTGGCGCCTCGGCTACCTGGCCGGGCCCGACCCGCTGATCAATGAGATGCTGAAGATTCATCAGCACTCCTCGACCTGCGCCACCTCGTTTGTGCAGGAAGCATCGGTGGCCGCGCTGAACGGTCCTCAAGACTACACCCATTACATGATCGGTCGCTACCAGGCGCGTCGCAACCAGCTGGTCGCCGATCTGAACGCCATCCCCGGCATCCGCTGCGATCTGCCGCAGGGTGCATTCTATGCCTTCCCGAACATCGCCGGGACCGGTCTATCGTCGATGGAGTTCGCGGACCAATTGCTCGATGCTGAGGCCGTGGCGGTCACGCCGGGCGATGCGTTCGGGCCGGGCGGCGAAGGTTACGTGCGTCTCTCCTACGCCAATTCCGATGAGATGCTAGCGGAGGGCGCACGCCGGATCAAGCGTTTCGTGGACGGTCTGCACGACTGATCCGTTGGGAGCCTGTTTCTCACCGGCAGCATCTGCTGCCGGTGAGCGTCGCAAGCGCCGGGTCCACCCCCGGCGCTTTTTGTCCCCCCGCTTTTTTGGCGCTTGACAAGCTCCCTAAGCTGCGTTATATTACTGTAACAGAACAGTGACACGCTTCCGCGTGCGTGCAGGTCTCTTCGTCCAAGCAGCGCCGCTTTGCTCCACCCTGATGGTGGCCTCCCCTGCCAGCGATAGCCAGACCGTCTTGCGTCTGGCGCCAAGACAGATGCATTAGCTTCCGGTTCGGTTGCCATGGATGGTCGATGAAAGTGCGCTTGGATCGCGCCCTGCCCATTGCCCTCACCGAGCAAATCAAGGGGCAAATCATCTATAGCGTCGCTACGGGCCAGCTCAGCGCCGGCGAACGCATCCCGTCGGTGCGTGATTTGGCGGCCCAACTCCGCGTCTCGCCGGTGACGATCGCCCAGGTCTATCGTGAGCTTTCACGGCAAGGCATCATCATCACCAAACAGGGCTCAGGGACCTTCGTTGCGGATGTGGCTGGCCTCGGGCTCAGCGGCGGGCTCGTAACGTCGCACAACAATCTCTCACGCATGATCGAGGGGTGGCTGCAGCAGGCGATGGGCCAGGGCTACACGATTGACGATGTGCGGCAGGCATTCCAGGTGCGGTTCGGTGAAGTGCCCGCAGCCGGCCCACCCCAGCTCTGGATGGTGGGTAACTTCAATCCTGCCACCGAGGCATATGCGCGTGATATAGAGAACATCCTGGCCGGCCTGCGTGTACACGTGCGGCCGGTGCTGCTTGCCGATCTCCACGCTGACTTCGCGTCCTTTGCGGAAGAATTGTCTCGGGTCGGGCTCATCATTACGATACCGACGCGACTGACTGAGGTGCGCATGCTGCTCGGATCCTGCGGCGTCCGTGTGGCTGCTGTCGCCTTCCGGGTCAGCCCAGAGACGCGCCAACGTCTTGCCAGCATCGGATCCGAGGAACGGATCGGGATCATCGCGACGTACGGCGAGTTCCTGCCGACAATGGTGGAAGAGGTGGGTCTCTATTGCCCGCCAGGCGAGCCGCCGCGCTGTGCGGTTTTGGGCCAACGCGACCAGGTTGCGTCGCTGCTCTCCACCGTGGATGTGGTGATCTATGCCAGCGGCAGCGAGGCAATCCTGGAGCGGTTGCCCGAGCGGGTGCGGGTGATTGAGCTTCGTCACGCGCCCGAACCCGATTCGGTCAACCGACTGAGGGTGTTGCTGGCTTGAGAGAGGAGGTGTAGCGGGCTGATTCTCATCGAAGGCGCTGGGTGATCCAGATGCCCAGGGTGCTCCATGCAAGAGTCGTCTATCCATTTTACCCAGGATGAAGGAGATCAAGCACATGTCTCGCGCACGCCGATCCACATGGATCACACTTCTTGCCCTCGTCGCCCTAACGGCGATGATCGTGCCGCTGCTGGCCGCCTGCGTGCCGGCAGCGCCAGCCCCCGCCGCACAGCCGGCGGCCCCCGCGGCTCCCGCTGCCAAGGCCCCCGAAGCCACCAAGGCGCCTGAGGCGACGAAGGCGCCGGCCGCCACAGCCGCACCGGCTGCGGCCAAGAAGGTGCTGAAGATGGCCCGCAATGCGGAGCCGTTCAGTCCCTTCATTCCCTGGCAGATCGACGATAACCCGGCGCTGTTCCTGTCGGTCAACGTCTACGATACACTGCTGCGCACGTCGCCGGACGGCAAGGGCATCGAGGCCGGCCTGGCCGAGAAGTGGGAGGCCAGCGCCGATGGCCTGACCTGGACCTTCAAGATTCGCGATGGCGTGAAGTACTCCGACGGCACGCCGCTGAAAATGGAAGATATCAAGGCATCCATTGAGGCGGCCGCAAAGAGTGAGAAAAGCGCCTGGAAAGCCAGCTACAAAGCGATCAAAGAGGTCCAGATCGTGGATGACAAGACGATCAAGGTCGTCCTCTCCGAACTGTACCCCGCTCTGCCATCTGCCCTGGCGATGTTCAGCGCAGCTATTGTGCCCGCGGACCTGGTCAAGGCCTCCGACGCCAAGGACTTCGATGTCGCAACCGCGTGGAAGACGCGCGGCACGGGCGCTTACTATGTCGAAGGCTGGAAGAAGGGCGATCCGATCATCATGAAGCGGAACCCGAACTATTGGAAGGGCAAGCCTGATATCGAGGAAGTGCGCATCGAATACGTCCCCGACGACAACACCCGCATCCTGAAGCTTCAGGGCGGCGAGGTGGATGTGATCGACTTCGTGCCGCTCAGCCAGTTGGCAACGGTCGGTTCACAGCCGAATCTCAAGGCGCAGGCCTTCCCCATCGCACAGATGACCTTCGTGATGCTCAACAACGAGTATGAGCCGCTCAAGGATGTGAAGGTGCGCCAGGCGCTGAACTACGCTACCGACAAGGACGCCATCATCAAGGCGGTGTACTTCGGCCAGGCGAAACCCGCCAACGCGCCGATCCCCCCCGGCATGTACCAGGCGGCCGACCTCCCCGGCTACAAGTTCGACCTGGAGAAGGCTAAGGCGCTGATGAAGGAATCGAAGTCGCCGAACGGCTTTCCGATCGAGATGCAGGTGCGCTCTGGCAACGCGGACTTCGCCAACGTGGCGACCATCCTTAAGGATCAGTGGTCGAAGCTGGGCGTGAACGTCAATCTCCAGAATCTGGAGACAAGTGTCGTGCGCCAGAACTACCGCGATGGCAAGTACCAATCGATGCCGAGCGCCTGGACCAACGACATGAATGACCCAACGCAGATCGTCAACTACGAGATGCGTGGCGGCCCCAACACCCAGTTCGCCTACTGGACCCGCTACTTCAATCCTGAGCTCAACGACAAGATCACCAAGGCTGACCTGGAGATGGATCCCAAGAAGCGCGAAGCGATGTACGCCGAGATCCAGAAGAAGTTCCAGGATGATGCTGCCATTGTCTGGCTGACATATGCCCCGGCTACGGCGGCATGGAACAACAAGGTCGAAGGCTTCAACATCGAGGGGTTGAGCTACTATCGGTTCGAGAACGTGAAGAAGAGCCAGTAGCAGCCGGCTTCACTGTACATCCGCCGCTCCCGCAGCGCGCTCCGGGAGCGGCGGCGGAGTCAGCATGGGCATGGGACGAGTCGCATACATCCGGAACCGCTTGATTCTGATGCTTTTTGTCCTTTTCGGCGTGACCATCGTCATTTTTGGCATGGTGCGCGTCTTGCCGGGCGATCCGGCGTTCTTGATCCTGGGCGACCGCGCCACGGAAGAGAAAGCTGCCGAACTGCGCGAGCAGTTGGGCCTCAACAAGCCGTTGCCGGCGCAATACTGGAGTTTCATCAGCGGGATCCCGCAGGGCAAATTCGGCATGTCGCTGCTCTACCGCCAGCCGGTGGGCGATCTTGTGCTGCGTCGTGTGCCGGTTTCTATTTTTCTTGCGATCTACGCAATGACTCTTGCCGCCATCATCACCCTGGTGTTCGGGATCACTGCGGCGCTCAAGAAAGGCCGTCTTGCCGATCACGCCATCCGGGTGGTTTTCCTGCTTTTCCTGACGACGCCAAGCTTTTGGTTGGGCATCCTGCTGATTCTCTTTTTTAGCTTGCGTTTGCGCATTCTCCCCGTCGCGGGCTATGGCGAAACCTTTGTGGATCACTTGCGTTATCTCTTCCTGCCTGCCCTGACCCTGGCGTTGGGCCTAGCTGCCGTGTTGATCCGCAACCTGCGCGGGCAGATCATCCTGGTGCAGCGCTCGGATTATGTGCGAACTGCGCGCGCAAAGGGTCTCTTGGAGGGACAGGTGCTTCAGCGGCATGTGCTGCGCAATGCGCTGATGCCGGTCGTGACGATCTTCGGCCTGCAGTTCGGATACCTGGTGGGTGGCACAGTCGTTGTCGAAACGGTGTTTGCAGTTCCCGGCATGGGCCAACTCCTGATTCAGTCCATCACCGCTCGTGATTACCCGGTGGTGCAGGCGATCACCCTCATCAGCGCTTTTCTTGTGATCATCGTGAACCTGGCCGTAGACGTTTCCTATTCCTTCCTCGATCCCAGGGTGACCTATGAGTGAGGAGAGTCCGACTGTTCTGGAGCGCTACAGTTGGTCCGACGCTCTGACGGCACGCGATCTCGGCCGTGAGTGGCGCAAGCTGCGACTGAACTCGCTCATCATCGGCGGCACGATCTTGCTGCTGATCGTCGTTGCGGCAGCTATCGCAGCTCCGTTGCTGACGCCCTTCGATCCCATCGCTCAGAACATCAGCGAGGCATTCCTGCCCCCCCTCAGTCCGGGGCATCCGTTGGGCACCGACAACTTCGGACGCGACATCTGGAGTCGCATCGTCTACGGCGCGCGCATGGATCTGCAGATCGCGTTCCTGGCTGTCCTGTTCCCGTTCACATTCGGCAGCCTGATGGGAGTAGTCACGGGCTTCTTCGGCGGCAAGGTCGACCTGGTCTTCATGCGTGTGGTCGATGTGCTGATGGCCTTTCCGTTCCTGATCCTGGTCATCGCCATCATGGCGCTGCTGGGGACCGGCATGAAGAACTTCTATATCGCGATCGGCGCCGTCGGCTGGATCGCCTATGCCCGGCTGGTGCGCGGCGAAACGCTCGCCACGCGCAACCTGGAATATGTCCAGGCCGCGACGGTCGTCGGTTGTCATAAGCAACGGATCATCTTGCGCCACGTCCTGCCGAACTGCATCCAGCCGGCGCTGATCTATGTCTTCACCGGCATGGTGCTGGCGGTGATGACCGGCGCCACGCTCAGCTTTCTGGGCCTGGGGGTGCAGCCGCCGACGCCGGAGTGGGGCGCGATGATCGCTGAAGGCCGGCAGTTCCTGCTGATGGCGTGGTGGATGCCGACCTTTCCCGGCATTGCCCTCCTGATCGTCGGAGTCGCACTCAGCCTGATCGGCGACGGCTTATCGGAGCGACGGTGAGTGCCCGACCGAGCACCCTACGAATCGAAAAGGAGTTATCCGATGTCTGACAACGTGCTTCGCGTCGGCAGCCTGGCTGCCGCGCCGGGGGAGAAGGTCTTCGGTGTCCAGGAGATCAGCGTGGCGGGCCATCCGCTTACGCTGAGTCTGTTCCTGATCAACGGTGCGGAACCCGGTCCCACTCTGGCCGTAACAGGCGGCGTCCATGCCGCAGAGTACGCCAGTATCGCCGCCGCGCTTGAGTTGGGGCGCAATCTCCAGCCCCAAGGACTGCGAGGCCGCGTGATCGTGCTGCCTGTCGTCAACGTGGCTGGCTTCGGGCCGCGTTCGATCTACATCAATCCACTCGACGGCAAGAATATCAACCGCTGCTTTCCCGGCGATCCGAACGGCACGGCCTCCGAGCAGCTTGCCCACTGGGTGTTCCGAAACGTCATCCAGCAGGGTGACTACTACGTCGATCTGCATGGCGGCGACCTGGTGGAAGCGCTGGTTCCCTTCAGCATTTGGCATGCAAGCGACAATGCGGAGGTCGATCGCGTGTCGCTGGAGATGGCGAAAATCTTCGGCATCCCCTACATCGTGCGTTCCGAAGCGCAGAACTCGGCCTACTCCTCGGCGGCACGCGCCGGCATCCCGGCGATGCTCAGTGAATCGGGCGGCCAGGGGATCTGGCTGCCGGAACACGTGGCCGATCACACCGGCGGGCTCGCACGTCTGATGCGCCACCTGGCTATGCTCGCCGGCCCCGCGCCGGAGCCGGTGGCATGCACCCTGTTTGATCGGTTCGTGTGGCTACGCAGCGATCACGACGGGTTCTGGTATCCGCGCGTGCAGGTGGGCCAGGTGGTACAGGAAGGCCAGGATGTCGGCTCGATCATGGATTGCGCGGGCAACGCCCTGCAGGCAACCCTCGCGCCGGCGAGCGGCCCGGTGCTGTTCCTGGTCACGTCACTGGCCATCAACAAGACCGATCCGCTGTTGGCAGTCGGCGCCTGATGCCGAGGAGCAGTTGAAGGTTCTGGGCGGCAGAAGCGTTGTGCAACACCCCGCCCTGAATCTGCTGATGAGCGGCCTCACAGGGAGCAAGCGTGAAAATCAGTGATATGAACTGGATGCAGGTCGAGACATACCTGCGCAACGACGATCGTGCGGTGCTGCCGATCGGCAGCACCGAGCAGCACTGCTACCTCAGCCTGACCGTGGACTGCATCTTGCCGGAGCGCGTGGCGGTCGACGCTGCCGAACCGGTCGGCGTTCCGGTTTTCCCGGTGCTCTCCTACGGTGTCACCCCCTACTTCCGCCGCTTTCCTGGCTCGATCTCCATGCGCGTGGAGACGCACCTGGCAGTGATCCGTGATATTCTGGACAGCATGGCGGCCAGCGGCTTCCGGCGTATCTTGATCGTCAACGGACACGGGGGCAACGGCGCAGCACAGCAGGGTGCACTGGAGTGGGCTGCCGATCACCCCGAGTGCCGGGTGAAGTTCCACAATTGGTGGAACGCCCCGCAGACCTGGGCGAAGGTCCAGGAGATCGATCCCGTGGCGTCGCACGGCTCATGGATGGAGAACTTTCCCTGGACGAGACTGCCGGGCGTCGAGATGCCTGCGGTGCAGAAGCCGATGGCTGATCTGGCGCACCTCCGCCTGTTGCCGCCGGCGGCTCTGCGCGAATATCTGGTTGACGGCAACTACGGCGGCCTCTACCAACGGCCCGACGCCGACATGTTGGCGATCTGGCGTGTGGCAGTCGAGGAGACGCGTGCGCTGTTGACGGGATCGTGGGGCGTCGGCTAAGCCCCTAGCTGGCTGGACAGCGGCGGAGGCGGAGGCCAGGTCAAAGTCGATCCCTTTCCCGACCTGAGCCTGGTCTTTGCCTTACTCCGAGTCCCCGGCCTCCGGCACGGAGGTACTATGTGTCTGTTGATCTGGGGCGCAGGCGCTATCGGTGGAACGCTGGCTGCATACCTGGCGCGCGCCGGACGCAACGTGACACTGGTTGATCGCGATGCAGAGCACGTTGCAGCGATCAATCGTCGCGGCCTGCGGATCACCGGCCCCGTTGCCGAATTCACCGCTGCTGCGCCCGCGTTCACGCCGAATGCCGTTAAGGGCCGTTGGACGACGATCATCCTGGCGACCAAGGCGCAGCATACCGCGGAGGCGACGCGGGCCCTCGCCGACCATCTGACCACGGACGGCTGTGTGGTGTCGGCGCAGAACGGGTTGAACGAGCTGGAGATCGCGCAGATCGTGGGCCGCGAGCGCACTCTCGGCGCGTTTGTCAACTTCGGCGCCGACTACCTGGAGCCCGGCGTCATCCACTTCGGGGGCCGTGGAGCCCTCGTGCTCGGCGAGCTCGACGGGACGATCACCCCACGCGTTCGGGCTGTGCACCGAGTCTTGCTCGATTTTGATGATCACGCGATCGTCACGTCGAACATCTGGGGTTATCTGTGGGGCAAAGAAGCGTACGGCGCAATGTTGTTCGCAACGGCACTGACGAATGAGTCGATCGCGGATTGTTTGGCTTTGCCGGCCTACCGCGACCTTTTCATCGCTCTCGGCCGCGAAGTGCTGGCCGTTGCCGCAGCTCAAGGGATTGCACCGGAGGGCTTCAACGGCTTCGATCCCACAGCCTACCTGCCGGGCGCCGATCCCGCGGCAGCAGTCCGTTCGCTGGATGAGCTGGTGGCGTTCAACCGGCGATCGGCGAAGACGCACAGCGGCATCTGGCGCGACCTCGCCGTGCGCAAGCGCGGCACCGAGGTCGATGCGCAACTCGGCATCGTGGCGGAGCTGGGAGCGCAAGCCGGCGTCCCGACGCCGCTTGTCAGCCGGCTGATCCAGTTGATTCACGAGCTCGAAAGCGGTGTGCGAGCGCAATCGATGGCCTTGCTCGACCTGCTGGCCGCGGCTGTGTCTGAGCATGCGATGTAGAGACGCTGAGACCGGGAAACGGCATGCAGCGCCCAGGCGCCATGGTGGTGACTGGCAGCGTCAGCGTCGGAATGGAACACGAACCATGCAGGCTGAGTCCACGGTCAATGAGTGAAACAGCGTTATTCACCGTCATCCGAGGCTCGGAGATTCCGTTCCGTCCTGCGGGAGGCGATGGCGCGGTCGGCCTGAGTCTCGCTCGACTCCACCGGCCCGCGGATAACGCCTTCACCTTCCAGTTGGCGCGCATCGAGCCGGGCGGCGTTTCCCGTCGCCATGCGCATCCGTGGGAGCAGGTCAATCTGGTGCTCAGCGGTACGGGCATCGTTGATATCGGCGATGTGCGCATCACGATCGAACCCGGCGACTGCGTGATTTTTCCAGCCAATCTCGGCCACGCGATCAGCTGCGCTGGAGCAGAGCCCTTGGTGTTGGTGGCAGCGCTGGGTCCGGGCGCTGCGTAGCCTTGTGCCCATCCTCATGTCCGTTACTACCAGTCTCCAGCCGAGCCGGGTACGGTCAGAGGCCGGTCCGAACGGGTCATGCGGATAGGCTCGTAACCTTCATCCGCGGCCTTCACGCTGCAGAACAGGCGCGCGTGTGGAGGTGCAATCCGGTCGCGCGCCAGAAAGACGCTCTCTGAATCATGAACATCGAATTCCCCGGTAAGAGTGTGATCGTCACGGGTGCGGCGCACGGCTTTGGCCGCGCCATTGCGCTCGCTTTCGCCAGGCGCGGCGCCCGTGTGTGGGCCTGCGACGTGCTGGCTGACGAGCTCAAGCAGACAGCGGAACAGTGCACTGATGCCGGCGGCTGGTGCCGGACGCGCGTGGTGGATGTCAGCAATCGCGAAGCGGTCGTGGCGTTTGTCGCCGAGGCGGAAGGGGCGCCCCCTAGCGGACACATCGACATTCTGGTGAACAATGCCGGCGGTGTATTGGGTCAGGTAGGCCAACCGCTGGAGCAGGTGACGCCGAGCCAATGGCAGGCAATCTTCGATGTGAATGTGACGGGCGCGTTCTGGTTCTCACAAGCCGTTGCGCCCG
>CAYRFV010000073.1:0-21061 GCA_964423545.1 uncultured Anaerolineales bacterium
ATCGACACCGCCACGATCACTCACGACGAGCACTACATGAAGCGCCGTCGCGAGCTGGCATCCGAGCACGGCTATTTCTACGGCCACACCGGCATGCCGGAGTGGCACAACCTGCGGCTGATGCTCGATGTGGCCCAGGACATGGAGGACATCTGCCCGGACGCCTGGATCTTGCAGGCGGGGAATCCGGTGTTCGAGGGCACGACGCTCATGACGCGCGAGACGTCGATCAAGGTGTGCGGGCTGTGCCATGGCCACTACGGGTATCGCGGCATCGCTCGAACCCTTGGCCTCGATCCTGGCCGGATCACGTGGCAAGCGCCGGGCCTCAACCACAACATCTGGCTGACCCACTTCTTCTACGAAGGAAAGAACGTGTACCCGCTCATCGACGAATGGATTGCGAACGAGTCCGAAGCGTACTGGGCCGAGTGCCGGGAGAAGGGACAGGGGATTCCCGCGCAGATGTCACCCGCCGCCATCCACCAGTACAAAATGTTCGGCCTCATGCCGGTCGGCGACACCCCGCGGCAGGGCGGATGGTGGTATCACACCGACCTGGAGACGCGAGAACGCTGGTACGGCCCGGGAGGCGGCGGTGACACGCCCCAAGGCCGCGACCGCATCCTGCGCCAGAAGGAGGAGTTGCGCGTCCGGATGAAAGAGGCGGCATACGACTCGCAGGCCCGGCCTATCGCCATGTTCGGCAGCGAAAAGACGACTGAACAGCACATCCCGATCATCGACGCGCTGGTCAACGACAACGAGGGGCAATTCCAGGTCAATGTGCCGAACAACGGCGCGCTGAGCGGTGTGCCCGACGACGTGGCGGTGGAGGTGCCGGCGATCGTCAATATCAAAGGCATACAGCCGCTGCGCGTCGATCCGCTCCCCAATAAGGTGATGCTCGAACACATTTATCCTGACTGGTTGGACATGGAGCGGACGCTGGAAGCGTTTCACACCGGCGACAAGACCATCCAGTTGTGGAGTGTGTTGCAGAGCCATCAGACGCGCAGCTACGATCAGGCGGTCGAAGTGATGGAGGCGATCTTGCACATGGCTCCCAACGAACCGATGGCCTATGTGCAGGACATCAACCAGTACTTCAAGTGGCCCAAAAACTGGTGATCTCGCGCTGGCTGTCGTTCCGGCGCTTCTCGTCCCGCTTGGGGCTGCCTGGCGCCCGGCTGCGCCTCTGACTCTCTCGTTGTCGGGTCTCAGACAACGCGGTCTGCCACGTGGGGAATGCAGAACCACGACTCGGGCAGCCTTTTCCCAGCCGAAAAACAGGAGGACACGTGAACAAGCGCGACCTGCTTCACAGCATCATCGATCCGAACGCCAGGCCGGCGGGCATTGCGGCGGCGTTCTTTCTCCACTTCGATCCCGCCTACCACCTCGGACAGCCGGCGGTGGAGAAGCACCTGGAGTATTTCCGCCACACCGGAATGGACTTCGTCAAGATCCAGTTCGAGTTGCCCTTCCCGCGCCAGCCCCAGATTCAGAAGCCGGCCGATTGGGACAAGCTGCCGTTCTTCGGACTCGACCACTACGAGCCGATGTTGAAGGTGGTCGAGGGGTTGGTGAGCGCGGCCAAGCAAGAGGCGCCGGTCGTCCTGACGCTCTATTCGCCCTACATGCTCATCAACAACATGGTCGGGCCGGATACTGCGACGCGTCTCATGCAGGAGAACCCTGACGCCTACCGCAGCGCCATCGACCGGATGACCGAGAGCCTGATGTCATTTGTCCGTGAAGGGGTTCGGGCTGGGCTGGACGGCTTCTACCACTCCACCCAGGGCGGCGAGGCCACACGATTGCCCGATCCGCGCCTCTTCGAAGCGTGCGTCCGGCCATCCGATCTGGCGATCATGGGTGAGATCAACCGGTCATGTCCGTTCAACATCCTGCACGTGTGCGACTACCACGCACCCTACGATGATCTGATGAAATTCCGGGACTATCCCGGCCACGTGGTCAACACCAGCCTGGATCTGGCGGGGAAGGAGATCACGGCCCAAGAGGTATCGCGCCTGTTCGGGCGGCCGTTCATGGGCGGGCTCGAGCGGCTGGGCATCATCAGCACGGGGACGCCGGAACAGATCCGGGCGGCGGTGAATGCGGCAATCGCGGCCGCGCCGGAGCGTTACATCCTCGGCGCAGACTGCACCGTGCCGTCTCAGACCCCCTGGGACAATCTGCGCCTGGCTATCCAGATCGCTCACGAGGCACAGCGCTGATTGGGTCTTCGTGACCGAACAGGTCGGGACGCCAGGCTCACCGCAGAGTCAGGAAGACACAAAGGACACCAAGGGTTGGGTGTCTTGGTGTCCTTTGTGCTTTCGAGTCTTTGTGGTGAAATCGTGCTCTACTTGGCTGCCTCGGCGACAACCGAAGCGCCGCGGTTGAGCCGCTGCTTTCCGGCGTTGGCGGCATCCTCGATGCGCTCGGCGCTCTGCTGAGCGAAGCCGGCCAATCCCGCAGCCGCCTTCGATATGACCGGTTTGGCCGCGCCGATCACATCCGGCAGGACAATCCTCCCTGCGGTTTTTCCGATCAGCTCGCCGGGCGCGAACGGCGCAGCCAGCCGGCCGCGCACTTCATAGCCAGTCCGGTCGATCTGCGCTCCGGCGTCCGCCGACAGTTTCGCCACCGGCACGGTCACCTTGCCCTTGACGTGGGCGTATGCCTCGCCGGCCTCTTCGCGGAACGGGATGAACGCCCGGACACTGGCCCCGCCGTCGAGGACGTGCTCCGGCTCGATGCTGGACACCACGGCGCCCTCTGCGAGGATGCCATCGCGACTGATAGTCAACGTGCCTCTCACCTGCACCGGCTTTGCCTCGATCCCTAGCCGGGCCGGGAGCAAGCCGCTGTCCATCGTATAGGCCCCGGTCAGGGTCAAATGACTATCGGCGAGGTTCTTGCTGAACTTGCCGGAAACACCGAACTGGCTGCGCTGACGTATGGGCAGCGAATCGGGAACGTACGGCCCGATGGCTGTGTGTTCCAGAGTGCCGCCCAAGAGCGCGATCTGGTCATCGAGCGATAGCGTGACCTGGCCATCGAGGTGGACCACCGGCTCGGTGGTGTCGATCACCAACATCAGATGTTGGCCGGGATCCAACGAAAGGGTGAGTTCGCCGCCATCGCCGGGCGCGCGAGCCGAGACACCGAACGCCGTGTCCACGTTCAGAAACAGGTAACGTCGATCCGGCGCGAGCTCCAGGTTCAGCTCGCGCAGATTCCGGCCGAATTCCATCCCGACATCTGCGCGCGCAGGCGTCACAATCCGGGTGTCATCCAGCACGCCGAAGGTGGGAAACGGCATGTCTGCCGTGCCGCGCAGGCGTTCGATGGCGCCGTCCGACGCCAGTTCAACCTGCAACCGGGCATTGCTCAGCTTGAGCTCGCCCCAGGGCAGCTGCAGCGCTACATCTCTGCTGACTGAGAAACTCGCCTGTGGCGCTCCTCCACCTTTGCCTGCGGAAGCTGTCGCTTCGAGCCCTGGCTCGACATCCAGGTGCAATGCAGCCACCTGTGGGGCTGCGGCCGCCTGTGGGGCCGCCGGTGTTTCCGGTCCGGCAGAGACCGGGGCGACGACAGCGGTCATCAGGACCGCTGCCACGAGAATGACCGGAACGACGCGCTTGAGAAAACCCATGATACACCTTTCCGATGATAGGACCGGCGGGCGCGATCCGATGATTGATGATCCCGCTCAAACAGAGCGTCGCCCATACGCTGGCGACATGGCTATCATACCAACGGCTCATTAGGGCAAGGTTAGTTGAAGATAAGGTCAGAGTGAGCACACGGCAGTTGAGCGAACGCGGCAGGCGACGCGGCAGGCGCTCGAGCAGGCTTTGGGCAGGACACCCCGACATGATACACTTCCGAGGCGTCATTCGGAACGAAAGGAGCAACGCATGAGATACCGACGATTGGGCCGCACCGGCCTGCAAGTGTCCGAGCTCAGCCTGGGAGCAGCGCGAGGAGCGAGCGCCGACCCGCAAGGCTTCAGGGCCACGGTCGAAGCTGTCATCGGCGCAGGCATCAACCTGATCGACACGGCCGAGAGCTACGAAAATGGCATGTCTGAGAGCGCCCTCGGAGAGGCCTTGGTCGGCCACAACGACGTCCTCGTGGAGACGAAGTATCGGCCTTACGATAGCCACATGCCGGATGCCAACTACACCGGGTCGCCGGAGTCGCTGATCGCGTCGGTTGAAGGGAGTCTGCGGCGCCTCCGCCGAGATCGGATCGATATCTTGCTGGGACACGGCATCCGCAGCCTGGCAACCCTTGACCGCTTCATGAGTGACGGCTGCTACGACGCGATGGTCAAGTTGCGCGAGCAGGGCAAAGTTCGCTTCGTCGGGATCAGCGAGCTTTCGGAAGGAGACGGAACGCACCAGGTATTGCAGCGCGCTGTACCGACCGGCGCCTTCGATGTCGTCATGCTGACCCTCAACTTCCTGCTGCAGACCGCGGCCGAAATGGTGCTGCCGCTGTGCCAGCAGTACGATGTCGGCACGGTCGTGATGATGCCGCTCAACCAGGCCTCCAGGCAGTCAGGCCTGGTCAGCCTGCCCGCAGCCTTGGAGTGCGTGCGCCGGCACATCGCTGCCGGAAACCTGCCTGACGAGCCACCCTATACCGATCCGAAGCTGTTTGACTTCTTGCAGCCGCTCTCGATTCCCGAAGCCGGGCTGCGCTACGTACTGGCCCACCCGGTCGGCAGTTGCTGTGTGGGGATGCGCTCGCCGGAGCGTCTGGAGGAGAATCTGGCCGCCCTCGATCCACCCAACCTGGATGCAGCCACGCTGGGCCGCCTGCGCGAGCTCTTCGGACGGATCCGGTCGCAGGTGCGCTGACGGTGAACCTTATCAGGAGGCAGCCATGAAGATACTCCAGGTCATCTCGCCGAGCCAGTTCGAGATTCTCGATCGACCGATCCCCACGCCCGGACCGGGCGAAGTGCTGATGCAGGTATTGGCAGTCACGACCTGTCCGCAGTGGGATCTGCACCTGCGCCACAATGAGCCGATGTTCGTCGGCCACCAATTCCAGTACCCCTACACGCCGGGCCAGCCGGGCCACGAGGCTGCCGGCGAAGTTGCGGCGATCGGTCCCGGCGTAACGGGTCTGGCGCCCGGCGATCGGGTCAGCGCCTGGCGCGATCCCGGTCACCAGGCGCCGGGCTGTTATGCCCAGTATGTGATCCACCGGGCCGAAAACGTGATCAAAACGCCGGATCGCTTGCCCATCGAGGCGCTTGCGCCGCTGGAACTGGCGATGTGCGTGGGGACGGTGTTTCGCATGCTGGCGGAGATGAACGCCCTGCAGGGGCGCGTCTTCGGCGTCACGGGCCTGGGCCCCGCCGGAATGGTCGCGCTCCAGATGGCAAAGGCCGAAGGGGTCGCGGCCGTCTTCGGCTTCGATCCTCTGCCCGAACGTCGCGAGCTGGCCCAGAAGCTCGGCGCGGACGGATGCTACGATCCGTCGGACGACCTGGGCGCAGCATTCCCAGTGCGGCCAAAGACGCCCCGCCTCGACGCAAGCATCGATTGCGTGGGCTCCAAGAGCTCCGTCGAGTTCCTGATGGACCGTACTCGCGACGTCGTGGCGCTCTTCGGCGTACAGCGTGAGGCGTACACGTTTGCTCCTCGGCACTACACCCTGCGATTGTGTGGATACAAGGGGCATCACCGCGCATCCGCAGAGTATGCCGTGAGCCTGATCGAGGCCAACCGGCTCGACTTGGGACCGCTGGTGACGCACCGACTGCCGCTGGAGCAGTATGGAAAGGGAATCGACCTGCTCGAAGCGCGGCAGGCGATCAAGATCTGCTTCTTGCCCTGGTCGTAGGGTTTCCGCAACGTACCGCCGCGCCGCGCCAGACTGACGCAGTCGGAGCGCCGAGTCGGAGCGCCGAGTCGGAGCTCCGACTCGGCGGACGCCGCCGCACGCCGCCGGGGCCTCACACCTGCTGAGCGCCAATGAGCTCAGCAATCAGGTCATCGGGCCGGCGCGACTTGCCGCGCGCGCTCGCGGCTGCGTGAGTGCCGGCCGCCGGCTGCGCCGCCATCTCCTGCAGCGTCTGCTCCACCCGCACTCTGAGCGCGTACGGTGTGGCAGCCCACGCCGACACGAAGGCCAGCAGCTCAGCCGACCGGTCGATCTCGCCTCGCCGCAGCGCCACCTGCGCCAGCGCCGCGATGGAGGCGGCCGCGTCGGCGGGACTTCGCAGCGGTGAGGTCAATGCAGCCAGGAAGTGGCTGTTCGCCGCAGGCACCTCTCCCGCCGCAAGCAAGACCTGACCCAGTCCATTGAGGCACGCTGCCAGGGCCGGCGATTGCGTACGCGCCGCTTCAGGGTAGCACGCCAGGCTCTCCTCATAGTAGAGCCTGGCGCCGGCCGTGTTCCCCGACGCCAGCTCGTTATCGCCCACGATGCTCAGGCCGTGCGCAAGCAGCGGCCTCAGGTTCAGCTCGCGCGTCAGCGCCAGGTTTCGGCGGAGGTAGATGCGCGCCAGTTGCCGCCTATCCCATGCTGTGTATAGACGCCCCAGGACGAGCTGCCAGTGGGCGATGGCATAGCGGTCTTCGTAGGCCTGTGCCGTCTTGAGCGATGCCAACGCCCATTGCTGGGCCTGTTCGAAGGCGCCGGTATGCACGAGGCACAGCGCCAGCACGCGAGCGGCATACGCCACCATGTACTCGTTGCCAAGCTCGCGGAATACTGCGATACTTTCCTCGGCAGATCGGATCGCCTCATCGTATCGGCCCAGAGCCAGCGCATTGAATCCCTGGGCATAGGTCGCTTCACCTCGCCAGGCCAAGTGCGCATCGGGTGTATAGGGGAATAGAGGCAAAGGCTCGCCTGCCAGCTCCAGCAGCAGCTCGCGAAACTGCTCCGAGGAGCCAAGAGAGTCGCCCTGGAACTGCTTGTGCCAGGCGATCATGCGCCGGAGCAGCCAATGCACCGCTTGCCATTCCCGATCTTTGATGGGGTCTGCGGCCATCAACTCCATGGCCTGCGTCACGAAGGCATCGACTTGCTCTCGCAGCCCGACTCGGCTGGCATTCTCAATCTGGCAGGTCAGGAACGTTGCGCGTGTCAGAATGACCTCGTGATGATTCTCAGCGGTCTCCTCGCGGCCTTGGGCCAACGCATCGAGCTTGCGGTGCGCCGCAGCGAACACCTGCGCCATCGTCCGGTACCAGCCCAGGCGATCTGCGCGCCAGTGCATGCAGAAGGCCAGCGTGCGAATCGCCGCCAGGTCGCCTCGTTCCCACAGCCTGTCCCAGGCAGCCATGACATTGTCCATGTCAGGCGCGATCTCGACCCAACCGTTCTTGCCTCGAAGCGTCGACTGGATTCGGTCGACAATAAACGACTGATAGTATGCGGCATGGCGGTCCTGCACCGGTTCGACCGCCTCACCGGCGCTGCCAGCGTGTTCGGTTGACAGTTTCTCGGCGCAGTATTGGCGCACCAACCCATGCAGATCGAAACGTCCCGGCGCCGTGGTGCGCAGCCAGGACGCATCCACCAGCCCTTCGAGATCGATCGGGGTCGCGGCGCTCACGCTGCTCGCCGCTTCGGCGGAAAAGCCACCGCGGAAGACCGACAGCTGGCGCAAGATGCTCCGGGCGCGCGGTGAAAGCAGCTGCCAGGAATACTCGAACACCGCCCGCATACTGCGATGTCGCAGCGGCACATCGCGCAGCGTCGTCGCCAGGGGCCGCATATCGCTCTGCAACGCCGCGGCGAGGGTCTCCAGGGCCAACGTACGCGTCCTGCCAGCCGCCAGCTCAAGGGCGAGAGGCGTCCCGTCCAGCAGCCGGCAGATGCGGACGATCTGGCGCTTCTCGTCCTCTGCCGGTGCAAAGTCCGGGCGCAGCCGGCGCACGCAGCTCAGGAAGAAGGCAGACGCGCTGAACGCTTCGAGATCCGTGCTGGGGGTGACGGGTGCTGCCTGGGCCTGCGCTTCGGTCATGAGATCCTCAGGGTGATCGGCCGGTTCGCCGACGCGCTGATCCGCCGGATGATCCTCCAGAGGCGGCACTTGCAGGCCGGGCACCGGCGCCAGCCACTCAGCGCGCAGATTCAGGCGCGTGCGCGAGGTCACCAGCAGCTTGAGATGCGGGGCTGCGGCGAGCAGGCGGGCGATGAAACCGGCGCCATCTTCGGCAGCCGGGTCAGCGCCGGCGACCAGGTGCTCGTAGTTATCGAGCACCAACAGTATCTCCTTGTCGTGCAGATAGTCCAGGAGGCGTTGCTCGGGCTCGCTCCCGCGCTCCGACACCTGAAGGGCATGAAGAATGGTTGACGCGATCGCATCCGCGGCCGCGGGCGCCAGATCCACGAAATAGACGCCGTGATTGAAGCGATCAATCTCGTTGCGGGCAGCCTGGATCGCCAGCCGGGTCTTGCCGATCCCCCCGTGTCCGACAAGGGTCAGCAGACGGCAACCGCGCTGCGCCAGGTGGTCGGCGATCTGGGCCAGCTCGCGTTCGCGTCCGATCAGCGGCGTTGCATCCGGCGGCAGGTTGTGCAGCGGGGGCGGGGCAACCAACGCCGGCGCGTTGGCGCTTCCAGAGCCAGCGGCAGTCACATGCCCGCCGTCGGCGCTCGCCATCAACGCGCGATAGAGGCCGGTCGTTTCGGGCTCCGGCTCCAGACCCAGTTCGGCAGCCAGGACCCGGGTGCATTGCTCGTACTGATGGATCGAGGCAGCGCGATCGCCGGCCCAGGCGAACAGTCGCATCAAAAGCCGGTGAGCCGCCTCGTTCAGTGGATCGAGCGATAGCCAGCGCCGGGTGTAGATGATCGCCTCAGCGTACTGGCGACGCCCGGCCAGGCCGGTGGCAAGCCGCTCCAATGCCTGACCGTACTCCAGGCGCAGTGCTTCGGTCTGATAGGTCTGCCAGGCGTCGAACTCGTCCGCACCCTTCAGCGTGAAACCGGCCAGGAAGTCGGCGCGATAGAGCGATGCGGCATCGTTCAAGGCAGCCAGGCAGGCATCGCAGAGACGATAGGGAGGATGGCTGTGGGCCGCCGCCTCCGCCAGACCTCGGCGGAAATGCACGACATCGACATAGAGGCCCGGCGTCTCCGGCAATCCCAGCCGATCGATTTCGATCGTCAACCGGTCTTTGCCGACGGCGCGATTCAGGTCAATAAGTGCACGGCGCAGCGAGTTTCGCGCCCGGCCGGCGTCCTGTTCGGCCCACAGCAGCGTCGCGAGAGCGTCTCGACTGTGGGCGCGCTGCGTGACCGCCAGGTAGGCGAGCAACGCCAATGCCTTGCGGCGCTCGAAGGTCAGAGGAACGCCATCCAACTCAACCCGGGGCAGACCCAACAGCGAAATCCGCAAGTCAGCCAACTGGCACCTCGCGTCTGATTCTACCACATCCTGGCCCATGACAGGGCTCTCCGCCCTGCAACGATTCTGCAACGGCGCCCTGTTATCATGTCGATCTGAGCAAGCCGCCGCAGAACCGACGCGTGGCGGCGCGCCCGATCACACAGCAGGCACGCGAATATGGACCCAGGCGCCGTTATCCCATCACCGTACCAACTCGACGGTCCGATCACGAGTAAACATGCGTTCATCGGCCGGTCTGAGGCGATGCAGCGAGTCTTCTCCTGGCTCGATGGATCTGAAGGGAATGCGCTGGTCATCGAAGGACAGCGCCATGTCGGCAAGACATCGTTGCTCCATGAGGTGCGTCGGCGATGGGGCGCACAAGATCGCGCCGTCCAATTCTCGCTCGAACAGTACGGCGTCGCGCCTGACCTCACCGCAGTCCTGCACGATCTGGGGCGTGAGATTATGCGCGCAACGCCGCAGATGCCCTATGGCATCGAGAGCAGGCGCTCATCGCCCGAGCACGTCGCCAGGCAACTGATCGATCTCCTGAACATGATCGGAAAGAGGCGCACAACGCGCCAGCCCCTCGTCGTGATGCTGGACGGGTTGTCGATCCCAGGCGTCGGCCGCCCGAGCACGCCGGCGGCCGCTTCGGTACGCTATTTCGCCATGATCATGCAGCAGTGCCCGAGAACCCGCTTCGTGGTGACGCTGGCACGTGATCCGGACCCCGCCCAGATGGCAGCGCCGGTGCTGCGGCAGGCCCAGCGGATGAAGATCGGCTATTTCTCACGCGCCGAGGTGGCCGAGGTGTGTCGTCTGTCGGAGCGCACCGGCCTGGCGCAGCGCCTGGAGTGGACGGATGACGCAGTCGACGCGCTCGTTGTCATGACCGACGGGCATCCCTGGCTGACGCAGGCGATCTGCGCGGGCGTGTGGCAGCAGCGCAAGCTCGCCGGGGCGTGGCACGCCGTGTCGCACCACGACCTGGAAGGACTGGAAGGGCCAGACCAGATTCCGGCGCCAGCAGGCGACGCACTGCGCCAGCTCTGGACCGAGCTGGGTTCCGGGGCGCGCGCAGTCGTATGGTTGGTGGCGCACGAGGGATGCGGCGCCACGGTGGACGAACTGCAAGCTGTCATCCGCCGGCGCCCGCGCGGGCAGAGCGACCTGCGCCAGGCTTACAAGGCGTTGTGTGACCTTGGCCTTCTGGCAGCCGCCGGCGCCGGCGTGCGCTGCGCTCCAGCCCTGCTCGGCGTGTGGGTCAGCCAGCAGCAGGCATCTCCGCCCGATGACCCGGCGCGACTGACCGCGGCTGCGTTGGAGCCCTTCAAACCGCGCCGGCGCACACTGACCCTCGGCGGCGCCGGCGCATAACCACCGCCGCCGATTTGACAGATTCCAGGAACCAGCTATAATGCCGCCAGTTTGCCGAAAGTGACGATCCGATGAACTGCCTGCCCGTTCAGAAGTCCCCGAAGTCCAAGAAGCCTTCCCTGGCCTGCAGGGACGGCGATTTGTGCTAGGGACGGCAACGTCAGCAGACCCAACCAGCGCAAAAGCCCTGCCAGGCCAAAGAGAAGCCGGGCGGGGCTTTTTGTTTGAGCGGATGACGCCGCGGCCACCAGGCCAATCCGACGAATCGAGGAAAGATCCGATGCGTCTTCCACCCATCGCCAAGCGTGCAAAGAAGCAGGTCAACAGCCGGCCAGACTGGAGGTCTGGATAGGTCGCTGGCGCGCACGATGAATCAGGCAGCGCAGCCCCTTCCGCCGAAAGTCTGGCGGAAGGGGCTTTTTCTTGGTCAACCAACCTATGACACCAGAAAGGAACTCACACCATGTCGTACGAAACCATCTGTCCGGAATGCGAAGGCCCGGTCGTGCTGCGCGATCCAATGCAGGGAGAGATTATCCCGTGCGCTGCGTGCGGCGCGGACCTCGAAGTGCGCTCCCTCGAACCGTTGCGCCTTGACCTGGCGCCCGAAGAAGAAGAGGATTGGGGCGAATGACGGGCAGCGTCCGCGTCGCCGTACTCGTCTCCCGCATTCGCGTGGAGGAGAAGCTGCTGCTGACCGCCCTGGAGGCCAGCGGCGCAGCCGTCCAGGTGATCAACGACGATGAACTGATTCTGCCCGTCGTCGGCGACCGGCCGGCGATCGAGGCTGACGTCGTGCTGGAACGTTCTGTCAGTGCGGCGCGCGGCATCTATGCACTGCGCATCCTGGAGGCGCACGGCTATCGCACCGTCAACCAGCATGCCACGGCAGCCGTCTGTTGGGATAAGTTGATGACCACAGCCGCTCTGGCTGAAGCGGGCGCACCGCAGCCGCGCATCAAAGTTGCCTTCACGCCCGAATCGGCGCTGGCAGCGATCGAGCAGTTCGGTTACCCCGTGGTGCTCAAGCCGGTGGTGGGTTCGTGGGGACGCCTGCTGTCGAAGATCAACGACCGGGATTCCGCCGAGACGGTGCTGGAACACAAAGATGTCCTGGGTTCGTATCAACACGGCATCTACTACATTCAGGAATACATCAAGAAACCCGGCCGGGACATTCGCGCCTTCGTTGTCGGCGATCAGACCATCTGCGCCATCTATCGTGCGTCCGCTCACTGGATCACGAACACTGCGCGCGGCGGCCAGGCAAGCAACTGCCCGGTGACGCCGGAACTCAACGCGCTCTGCCAGCGAGCGGCGCGGGCAGTAGGAGGCGGGGTGCTGGCAATCGATGTGCTAGAAGACCCTGATCGTGGTTTTCTGGTGAACGAGGTCAACCACACCATGGAATTCCGCAACTCCATTCACACCACGGGTGTTGACATCCCCAGTCGCGTCGTCGACTATGTGCTGGCCGTCGGACGCAGCGGCGGCGACGGCGAATACCCGGCCGGCATCGCCCATCCGCCGGCCATCTCCGAGGCCGCTCCATGACCGATCCCATTCGCGTTTCCATCGTGGGCGGCTCAGGTTATGGAGGCGGAGAGTTGCTGCGCCTCTTGCTCGGCCATCCCCGGGTCGAGATTGCCCAAGTGACATCTGAGAGCCACACCGGCGAATACGCCCATAGCCTGCACCCGAATCTGCGTCCTGCGGGGCGACGCATCTCGACCGACCCACTGGCCCGCCCGACCGCCGCACCGCCGATCCGTTTCACCTCCGCCAGCGAGCTCCAGCCGTGTGATGTGCTCTTCCTCGCACTGCCGCACGGCGAAGCCCAGAAACGCATCGAGAAGGTCGCCAGCCTGGCCAGCCACATCATCGACCTTTCAGCCGATTTTCGCATCCACGACCAGTCGCTTTACCAGCGTTACTACGGGGAGCCGCATGCGGCTGCCTCCTGGCAGGAGCGTTTCGTCTATGGACTGCCCGAGATCAGCCGAGAGCAGTTGCGCGCGGCAAGCTATGCCAGCGGCGTCGGCTGCAACGCGACGGCTGCGATACTGGCGCTGCTGCCCGTGGTGCGGGCGGGCTTGCTGCTGCCGGAACAGCGGATCGTGGTGGACATCAAGGCCGGCTCGTCGGAGGGGGGTGCATCCGCCAGCGCGGCGTCGCACCATCCGGAGCGCCGCGATGCCGTGCGCTCGTTCGCGCCGGTAGGTCACCGTCACGAGGCGGAAGTAATCCAGGCGCTCGGACGCGAGGATATCTACCTCTCCGTCACTTCCATCGAACTGGTGCGCGGCGTGTTGGCGACGGCGCATGCCTGGACGCCGCCAGGCACGACCGACAAGGAACTCTGGCGCGCCTACCGTGCGGTCTACGGCCAGGAGCCGTTCGTTCGCATCGTCCACGAACGCAGCGGCATCTATCGCCACCCGGAGCCGAAGCTGCTGGCCGGCACCAACCTGGCGGACGTCGGCTGGGAGCTCGACCCCAGGACAGGCCGCCTGGTGGCGCTTGCCGCCATCGATAACCTGGGCAAGGGCGCGGCAGGAGCCGCGGTCCAATGCATGAATCTGATGCTCGGCTGGGACGAGACGCTGGGCCTGGAATTCACGGGATTGCATCCCGTCTGATCCCGGACCGACGGACCTGGGCGGCGAGGCGGCGAGAGACAGTCGCTCCTCACGCACGGATCCGAAATCGGCCGTCGGCCATGGAGCGATCATGAACACAATTGTCATTAAGCTGGGCGGCGCGGCGGGCGTGGACGCCGAGGCAGTGCTGGCCGATGTGGCTGGGCTGGCAGCCGATGGCCGCCAGGTCGTGCTGGTGCACGGCACATCGGCGGCGGCGGATGCGCTGACGCAGCGCGCCGGCGTACCCGTGCGTCAGATCACATCGCCCTCGGGCCACGTCAGTCGCTACACCGACCCGGAGACGCTGGAGCTGTACGTCGCGGCCGCGGCCGGCCAGGTCAACAAGCGCCTGGTCGCAAGCCTCCAGAGACGCGGCTGCAACGCAGTCGGCCTCTCCGGCGTGGATGGGCGGCTGCTGATCGCCCGGCGCAAGGATGCGGTGCGCGCGATCGAGAACGGCCGCCAGCGCATCATCCGCGACGACTACACCGGGCAGCTCGAATCCGCCAACGGCGATCTGCTGCGACTGTTGTTGGCTTCCGGCTTCACGCCGGTCATTGCGCCGCTGGCGCTGGGCGCCGATGGGGAGCGGCTCAACGTGGACGGCGACCGGGCCGCCGCGCTCGTGGCCGGCAGCCTCGATGCCGCCGCGTTGGTGCTGCTGAGCAACGTGCCGGGCCTGCTGGCGAATTACCCTGACGAGTCCAGCCTGATCCGCCGCCTGTCACCGCAGCAGTTGGGACGCGCGGAGGAGTTGGCGCAGGGACGCATGAAAAAGAAGATCCTGGCCGCGCGCGAGGCTTTGCACGCCGGCGTCTCCGCCGTTATCATCGCCGACTCGCGGCGGCCCGAACCGATTCGCGCTGCGTTGGCCGAAGAGGGCACGCTGATCTCCGATCTCGGGGTTCCGGTCTCGGATCTGTTCCGTCAACGGGAGTTGGCGGCCCTATGATCGGCCCATCCGCAATTGTCGAGCTGGAGTCGGCCCACACCTCCGGCGTCTATCCTAAGCGGCCGCTGGCAATCGTGCGCGGACAGGGCGCGCACGCGTGGGACGCCGAGGGCCGCGAATACGTCGACTGTGTCGGCGGACAGGGCGCGGCCAACCTGGGTCATGCCCACCCGGACATCGTAGCGGCGATCAGCCGCCAGGCGACCACCCTGATTTCCTGCCCCGAGATCTTCTACAACGACCAGCGCGCACAGCTGCTCGCCCGGCTCGCCGGCGTTGCGCCGGCGGGGCTGGACCGGAGCTTCCTGTGCAATTCCGGCGCAGAGGCCAATGAGGCGGCGATCAAATTCGCTCGACTGAGCACCGGCCGCGCCGGCATTGTCGCGGCGATGCGCAGCTTCCACGGCCGGACGTTCGGTGCACTGTCAGCGACATGGAACAAGGAGTATCGCCAGCCGTTCGAGCCCCTGGTGCCCGGCTTTTCCCATGTGCCCTACAACGATCTTGCGGCGCTGGAGGCTGCCGTGGGCGACGACGTCGCTGCGGTGATCCTCGAGGTCGTCCAGGGTGAAGGGGGGGTACACCCCGGCGCGCCCGAGTACCTGCACGGCGCGCGGGCGCTCTGCCGCGAGCGCGGCGCGCTGCTGATCCTCGATGAGGTGCAGACCGGCTATGGCCGCACCGGGAAGCTGTTCGCATGCCAGCATGACGACATCGAGCCCGACCTGATGACGGTCGCGAAATCGATGGCCGGCGGACTGCCGATGGGCGCCTGCCTGATCGGCCCGCGCGTCACGGGCATCAAGCCGATGACGCACGGCAGCACATTCGGCGGCAACCCCCTGGCTTGCGCGGCCGCGCTGGCGACCCTCGATGTGATGGGGCGCGATGATCTGCCCGGTCGTGCAGCGCGCCTCGGCGAATATCTGGTCGGCCGGCTGCGGCGCATCGAATCGCCGCTGATCCGCGAGGTTCGAGGGCTTGGGCTGCTCGTCGGCATCGATCTGAAAGTCAAGGTAACGCCGATCCTGCAGAAGCTGCAAGAGCGCGGTGTGCTCGCCCTGCCGGCGGGGAGCACCGTCCTGCGCCTGCTCCCCCCTCTGGTCATCGAGCAGGACGATCTGGATCGGGTGGCGGACGCAATCGAGCAGACGTTGTAGGAGCTGGGGGCCGGAGGTCAGGTGAGTGGGCTGCGAGGCTCCGGCTCCCGATGCCGGCTTCCCGGCTCCTATTTCAGGAGGAAGCATGTCCCTGGAACAGTACTACATCATCGACTCGACGCTGCGCGAGGGTGAGCAGTTCATCAACGCGCAGTTCAACCGAGAGCAGAAAGTGCGCATCGCCCGCGGGCTGGATGAATTCGGCGTCGAATACCTGGAGCTGACTTCGCCGATGGCCTCGCCGGGCAGTCTGGAAGACCTGAAAGCGATCACTCGATTGGGCCTGAGGTCGCGCATCCTCACCCACATCCGGTGCCACAAGGAGGACGCGGCGGTGGCGCTCGACACCGGAGTCGATGGCGTCGATGTGGTCATCGGAACCTCCTCCAGGCTGCGCCAGTTCAGCCACGGCAAAAGCATCGACGAGATCATCGATCTGGCGGCCGACGTGTTGGCGTGGATCAGGGCGCAGGCGCCGGACATCGAGCTCCGCTTCAGCACCGAAGACTCCTTCCGCAGCGACGAGGCCGAGCTGCTGCGCGTCTACCTGGCCGTCGACAAGCTGGGCGTGGTCAATCGGCTGGGCACGGCTGACACGGTGGGCATCGCCACGCCATCCCAGGTGGCGCGCATTGTGGGCACGCTGCGCCGGCTGACCAAGTGCGATATCGAGTTCCATGGCCACAACGACTCGGGCTGCGCGATCGCCAATGCGTTCGCCGCGCTGGAAGCGGGCGCCACCCACATCGACACGACCGTCCTGGGCATCGGTGAGCGCAACGGCATCACGCCGCTCGGCGGCCTGGTGGCGCGGATGTACACGCACCAGCGCGAGTCGGCCCGGGCGAAATATCGGCTGGACCGCTTGCGCTCGCTGGAGATGATGGTGGCTGAGATGGTCGGCGTCGATGTGCCGTTCAACAACTACGTCACCGGCTTCAGCGCATTCACGCACAAGGCCGGCATCCACGCCAAGGCGATCCTGAACGCGCCGGAGACGTACGAAGCGCTCGACCCGCACGACTTCGGCCTGACGCGCTACATTTCGATCGCGCACCGGCTGACCGGCTGGAATGCCGTGAAAGCGCGCGCGGAACAGCTTGACCTCAGCCTATCTGACGGCCAGATCAAGGCGCTGACGCAGCACATCAAGACGCTGGCCGATGAGCGCGCGCTGACGCTGGACGATGTGGATGGCCTGCTGCGCCATTGGGCGAACGGCAGCGAGACGGTCGAGTCGCCGCTGCCGTCAGGCGTGGCGTAGCCTGGTTGCGAGAGGCGCCGCATCGCGTGCGCGATGCGATTCGGACGGGAGTTGCAGTTCATCGGGAGTTCAATCCATGGGATACACCTTTGCGGAGAAGGCGCTCGCCCGCGCCGCCGGGCTCAAGCACGCCGTCGCGGGCCAGATCGTCGACGTGCAGCCCGATGTGGCGCTGAGCCACGACAACACGGCGGCCATCGCCAGCCTGTTCCGCAGCCTGGGCTACGGCCGCGTGCGGCATCCTGAGCGCCTGGCCATCTTCATCGACCATGCCGTGCCCGCGCCGAGCGTCGAACACGCGCTGAACCACAAGGAGACGCGGGAATTCGTAGCCGAGCAGGGCATCGAACACTTCTACGACGCGGGCCGCGGCATCTGTCACCAGGTGGCGAGCGAGGAAGCGCTGGTCGCGCCGGGCCAGCTCATCCTCGGCGCCGACAGCCACACGCCGCACGCCGGCTGGCTGGGCGCGTTCGGGGCCGGCATCGGCCGCAGCGAAATGGCCGCGATCTGGGCCACGGGCCAGCTGTGGTTGCGCGTGCCGGAGACAATCCGCGTCGAGCTTGAGGGCGAGCTGCCCCCCGGCGTGACATCGAAAGACCTGGGCCTCTGGGTGTTGAAGGTGCTCGGACCGGAGGCCGGCATCTACCGGGCGCTGGAGTTCGGCGGTTCAGGGCTGCGCACGTTGAGCATCGAGAGCCGCATGGTGCTGCCGAACCTGATGGCCGAATCGGGCGCGAAAAGCGCCTACCTGGAACCAGACGGGGCAGTCTTCGCGTGGCTGGCTCGAAGGTTGTCGGTCAAGCCAGCGCTCAAGGCTCAGGTCGGTGCGAGCGTGCGGCATGACCTGCAACCCGATGCCGCGGCTGCCCAGGCCTGGAGCGAGCGATTGGCTGCGGCTGCGCTCTATCCCGACCCCGATGCAGTCTACCTGGAGCGGCATACGATCGATCTGAGCCGGTTGGAGCCGATTGTCGCTGCGCCGCACAACCCGGCCAGGGCCACGCCGCTCTCGGCGGTCGCAGGTACGCACATCGATCAGGCATTCCTGGGCACCTGCACCAACGGCCGGCTGGAGGATCTTGCGGCCGCGGCGGCCGTCCTGCGCGGCCCGGACGGCCAGGTGCGGCAGGTGGCGCCAGGCACACGCCTGGTGGTGATTCCTGCCTCCAGCGAAGTGCTGCAGCAGGCGTTGGCGCTCGGCTATGTAGAGACCTTCATTGCCGCGGGCGCCATGTTGGGGACGCCCGGCTGCGGCCCCTGCATGGGCAACCACCTGGGCATCCCCGCAACGGGAGAAGTGGTGATCAGCAGCGGCAACCGCAACTTCCGCGGGCGGATGGGCAACCCGGAAAGCGCCGTCTACCTGGCCAGTCCGGCGGTGGTCGCCGCCAGCGCGGTGTTGGGCCGCATTGCCGACCCGAGAGAGGTGTTCCTGGAAGCGGGAGAGAGTAGGAAGCAGAGCGCCGGCGCCATACCGGTGGCCGCCGCCGTCAAGGTCAGCGAACTGGGCCACCGAGCGGAAGCGGCGCATGATGCAAAGCAGAAGGCATCGACTGGGCAACCCGCCGTTGTTCGGCCCGCCGCCGGCTTCGAACAACCGGCATCCGGTTTCACCGGTCGCGTCTGGAAGTATGGCGACGACGTCAACACCGATGTCATCTTCCCCGGCAAGTACACCTACACCATCAAGGATGAAGCGGAAATGGCGAAGCATGCGCTGGAGGACCTTGACCCGGCGTTTGCGGGCGGCGTACGGCCCGGCGATATCATCGTGGGTGGCCGCAATTGGGGCGCAGGATCGAGCCGCGAGCAAGCGGTGACTTGCCTGAAGGCTGCCGGCGTACGGGTCATCGTGGCCGCTTCGTTTGCGCGCATCTTCTTCCGCAATGCGGTCAACAACAGCGTCTTGCCGGTCGTGTGCCCCGAGGCGGTTGCAGCCATCCAGCCGGGCGAGACGATCGCGGTGGATATCGACCGCTACGTCGTGCGCTGTGGAGCGGGGGAGTTCGCCTTCCAACCGCTGTCGCCGTCCGTCCGACAGATCATCGAAGCCGGCGGGCTGCTCGAGATGCTGCGCAAGGAGCTCGCATGCCGATCGTCTGTCTGATTCCCGGCGACGGGGTGGGCCAGGAGGTGATCCCGGCGGCTGCACAGGTGATGTCGGCCGTGTCGCCCGACCTTCGCTTCGTGGATGCCGACGCCGGCTGGAACTGCTTCCAGCGCACCGGCGTCGCCCTGCCAGGCGCCACGGTCGAAGCCGTAGCGTCTTCCGATGGCGCGCTGTTCGGCGCGACGCAGTCGCCCAACGAGGTGGTGCCCGGCTACCGAAGCCCGATCCTGGCGCTGCGCAAGCACTTCGACCTCTTCGCCAACCTGCGCCCCACGAGCAGCTTGCTTCCCCAGGGACCGCAACTCGATTTCCTGATCGTACGAGAGAACACCGAGGGGCTCTACGCGGGCCGCGAACGAAACGAAGGCGCTGACACGGCGGTCGCCGAGCGCGTGATCACCCGCCGCGCCAGCGAGCGGATCGCGCGCGTCGCCTTCTCGCAGGCGCGCCAGCGATCCTCGGTTCTCGGTCGCGGCTCATCGGTCACCATCGTCCACAAGGCCAATGTACTGAAACTCACCGACGGTCTCTTTCGCCAGGCTTGCCTGGCGGTTGCTGCAGCATTCCCCGAAGTGAAGGTGCAGGAGATGCTGGTGGACGCGGCTGCCATGTGGTTGGTGAAAGAACCGCAGCGCTTTGATGTGATTGTCGCCACCAACTTGTTTGGTGATATACTGTCTGATGAGGCATCCGGGCTGGTCGGCGGGCTGGGCGTCGCGCCGTCGGCCAACGTCGGGGCCGGGCGTGTGGCCGTGTGCGAGCCAGTGCACGGGAGCGCGCCGGATATCGCCGGCAGAGGCATCGCGAATCCGATCGGAGCCATCCTCAGCGCGGCGATGTTGTTCGATCATTGGGGCGAAGCGGCCCGAGGCGACCGCGTGCGTCGCGCCGTAGCCGACACCGTTGCCGCCGGCGTCATCACACCCGACCTGGGTGGCCGGGCGACAACACAGCAAGTCACTGCGGCGATCCTGGAACGGTTGGGCTGAGCCGGCGCCGCAGCGACACCCCAGCGAGGAATCATGAGCACGCAACTGCACCACATGCCGCCGGATGAGGCTGCCAGCGAGGGCCTGGCGCTCCTGCAAACGCTTCTCGAAGTCCGCTCTCCGTCGGGCCACGAGACTCCCGCCGTCACCTACCTGGTCGACTGGATGAGCCGTCGCGGCTTCGCCGCACACCGCGACGCGGCCGGGAATGCCGTCGGCGTCCTGAGCGAGTCGGGCAGCAACGGCAGCTCGAAGGCCCTACGCGAGATCATCCTGCTCGGACACATCGACACGGTCCCGGGCTTCCCACGCGTGATCGTCAAGGGCGACAAGCTCTACGGCCGCGGGGCGGTCGACGCCAAAGGTCCCCTGGCGGCGTTTGTGACGGCCGCCGGGATCGTGGGGCCGGTTCCCGGCTGGCGGATCGTCGTGGTCGGCGCGGTCGAGGAGGAGAGCGCGACCGCCAAGGGCGCGCGCTACATCGCCAGCAAACGCAGCCCCGATCTGGCCGTCGTCGGCGAGCCGACCGGCTGGCAGCGGATGGCGCTCGGCTACAAGGGACGGCTGCTCGCCGATGTGACGGTGCAGCGTCTCGTGTCGCACACTGCAGGCCCGATCCTCGGCGCGCCGGAAATGGCGGTTGCGTTCTGGAACTGCGTCACACAGAAAATCGCAGCGTTGAACGAGGGGAAAGAACGGATTTGGGACCAGGTGACGCCGAGCCTGCGGAGCTTCAACTCCTCCGATGATGGGCTGCTGGAGACGGTCCAGATGCACCTGGGCTTTCGCGTACCCGTCGATGTGACGCCGGATCAGGTGAAGGCGCTGCTTGTGACGTGCGCGGACAATGTGGGCATCACCTTCAGCGGTGAGGACCACGCGTACCGCTCGGAGAAGAACAGCCCGCTGGTGCGCCACTTCCTCAACGCCATCCGCAGCCAGGGCGGCGCGCCGGGCTTCACTCTCAAGACTGGCACCTCCGACATGAATACGGTCGGCCCGGTGTGGCGCTGTCCCATCGTCGCCTATGGCCCCGGCGACAGCAGTCTGGACCACACGCCGAACGAGCACGTCTCCATCGAGGAATGGCGCCGCGCGGTGGCCGTGCTCGCCGAGATGCTGCGGCAGGCTGTCACGAGTAGCTGATAGGCATGGGCTGGGAGCCGGGAGCATTTCCGG
>CAYRFV010000074.1:0-20965 GCA_964423545.1 uncultured Anaerolineales bacterium
GGATCGCACGCATCTCGCCGCCATCGGGCTTCAGGTTCGTGATCGTGACGGATCCGCCGTCTCCCTGCCACAGCGTGATCTCCCCTCCGACGATGCGTCCTGGCCTGGGCACGATTTGCATGATGGACTGCGCAGTGACGCTCTTGCCACAACCGCTTTCGCCGACAACCCCCGTAGTTTTGCCGCGTTGGATCGAGAAGGTTGCGCCGTCCACCGCCCGCACCAAACCCTCGTGGAGGAAAAAGTGGGTCTTCAGGTCACGGACTTCGATCAGGGGATCGTAATCCACCACGATGCTTCACTCCGAATCCATGTCAGTGGGTCACCGCTCGGACGCGCAAGCGCCGCGCTAGAAGTTGCGCGTCCCGAACCCGTAGAAGTGTTCCTGGCGGATTTGCCATGCCTCCCGCTGTCCCAGGTCAGCCAGGTGCTCATCGCCGGTCGCAAAGCGATCTCCTAGCCGCGCCAGCCAACGCTGCAGCTCCGCCTCGTGTTGCTCCACCAACCGCGCGCACTCCGGATCGTGAGCCAAATTGCGCAACTGATAGGGGTCGGTCTCGTTATCGAAGAGCAGGATGCCGCCCTGAAGCCAGCGGGCATACGTGTAGCGTGAGGTGCGCACCCCGCGCCACGGTTGCCAGCCCTGCGCCTGGTCGAAAGACATATACTCGTTGATGAAAATCGACCTGGCAGCGATCGGTTCGTCTCCGAGCAGGCTGCGGCTCAGGTCGAGGCCATTCATTGAAGCCGGCACGGGCACGCCAGCCAGCCCCAACAGCGTCGGGACATGATCCGTCACACCGACCAACCCATCCTCGACCTTCGCAGATGGGAGATGGCCCGGCCAACGCATGATCAGCGGGACGTGGATGCTCTCTTCGTGCGGCTGCTGCTTGTTGCGCCGGCCGTGCGCCCACAGCATGTCGCCGTGGTCGGATGAAAAGACAACGATCGTGTCCTGGGCCACACCGAGCCGGTCGAGCGCTGCCATCAGCCGCCCGATGTTCCGGTCCAGCGCGGAGACATGGGCGTAGTACCCGGCGATGGCGGTGCGATCGGCGCCCTCGGCATTGGGCCGCAGCACGACCTGGTCGACGGGGTACATGTCCAGGAATTCCTGAGGGACTGCGCGATACGGATCGTGCGGGGGGCCCCAGGAAAGGAAGAGACACCAGGGCTCGGGCTGCCCGCCGTCCGGTTTCGGGCGGAACCGCTCGATGAAATCGATGGCCTGGTCGGTCTGGATATCGGCGTCGTAGCCGGGCCTGCGCCTGAGCTCCGGCGAATCGTCCTCGAACCACTTCGGATCGAGGTAGTTGTGGTTGCAGTTGTAGGCCGCCCAGTAGTCATCAAAGCCGTGGCGACGACGCCCGGCCGGGGTGAACATGTGGCGGGAGATGCCGTCGAGGTGCCACTTGCCCACATAGCCGCACCGATAGCCGTGCTGCCGCAGCACGTCAGCGATGCTGATTTCGTCCTCCGGCAGGCGCAGGTCGTTGACGACGCAGCGAGCGCTCAGCGCGTGTTTGCCGGTGAGAAGCGACCCCCGGCTTGGGGTGCAGACAGGGGTATTGGCATAGGCGCGCGTGAACAGGATGCCCTGGGCAGCCAGCCGATCCAGGTTAGGCGTGTGCACCGCTTCGTCATGCATGCAGCCCATGGTCGAGGCGCGCATCTGGTCGGCGAAGACATAGAGAATGTTAGGTCGAGTCATCGGTTCTTTCCTGGGCAGGAGGCGCACGGCGGCGGACCTCCTACATCGCATACGGATCGGCGGCGTCGCGCAGACCGTCGCCCGTGAAGTTGAATGCCAGGACGACGATCACCACAAACAGTCCAGGGAGCAGCAACCACGGCGCCAGCACGACGGAGCGCAGATTCTGGGCCGACTGGAGCAGCACCCCCCAACTGACGATCGGCGGCTGCAGCCCCAGTCCGAGAAAGCTCAGCGCTGTCTCGCTCATAATCATGGCCGGGATCGAGAGGGTGAGGCTGGCAATCAGGTGACTGGCGAACGAGGGAGCCATATGGCGCAGGATGATGCGCATACGGGGCGCGTTCGACAGCCGGGCGGCCAGGATGAAATCCTCCTCGCGCAGTGCCAGAAAGCGGCCGCGCACCACGCGCGCCAGCCCCGTCCAACCGATCAACGACAGAATAATGGTGATGCCGAAGTAGATGCGAACGGGGCTCCACGTCGGCGGCAGCGCCGCGGCCAGCATCAACCACAGGGGAATGGCCGGCAGCGAACGCAGCAATTCGATCAGGCGCTGGATAATCAAATCGGGCACGCCGCCGTAATAGCCCGAGATTCCGCCGAGGATCACCCCGAAGATCAGGGATAGGAACACCCCCACGAGGCCGATGGAAAGGGAGATGCGGCCGCCATAGATGATGCGCGATAGGTTGTCCCGGCCGAGTTCGTCGGCGCCGAAGAGGTAGAGCATCTGATCCGCGGGAGCCTCGCGCGACTCGGCAGACTGTGTGATGCCGAACAGATGCAGATCGGCGGGAAACAAGCCCCAGAGCTCGTAGGGATCGCTGCGGACAAACAGCTTGAACGGATAGGTGCGGGTTTCGTCTGGCACGACGACCATGGCGAGCGTATCCGGATCGCGTTTCGACTTCAGGCCGTAGACGAATGGCCGCGGATGGAACCGACCCTCGCTGTCCACGAAGCGAAGCGGCATCGGCGCAGCCAATACCCATCTCGGGTCATAGCGGTTCGGATCCTGGGGCGCCACGAACTCGCAGAAGCCAGCCACGAGGTATGCGACAATCAGCGCCACCATGCCGATCATCGCCAGCCGGTGCTGCGTGAAGCGCCACCACATCAACCGCCACTGTGACGCGGTGAACAGTCGCTCGCCTTGGAGGTCCTTGCGCGATTTGCTCGGAATCGGAGCCAAATTGGAATCCTCGTCACCCCCAACGGCGTGAAGACGTCAGGGCTGCCCCAGTCCATCTCCACGACGTCTGTCGCGCCTTCGTGCCCGGCAATGAACCGCGGTTGGGGCTAACCCAGCCGGATGCGCGGGTCGACCCACGCCAGAAGTATGTCCGAGACCAACGTACCCAAGATGGTGAGCGTGCTCAGGAGCAGCAGGAAGCTGCCCGCCAGGTACATGTCCTGGCTCATCAAGGCGCGCAGCATCATCGGGCCGGTGGTTGGGAGGCTGAGCACCACCGAGATGATGGTGGCGCCCGAAACTAACCCCGGCAACACATAGGCCAGTCCGCTGATGAACGGATTGAGTGCAACGCGCACCGGATACTTCCAGATCAGCGCCCGTTCCTTCATGCCCTTGGCCCGCGCCGTCACCACATAAGGCTTGCGCAGCTCATCGAGCAGGTTGGCGCGCATGGTGCGGATGAGGCCGGCTGTGCCCGCAATGCCCAGGACAACCACTGGCACCCACAGATGGCGCAGCAGGTCGGCGAACTTCGCCAGACTCCACGGCGCGTCTTTGTACTCGGCTGAGAAGAGCCCGCCGACCTCCACGCCGAACCAGGTGTATCCGAGCCACATCAGGACCAGCGCAAGGAGGAAGTCGGGCACGCCCTGGCCGAAGAACCCGATGAAGGTGAAGACGTAATCCGCCAACGAGTACTGGTGCGTGGCCGAGTAGATGCCGATAGGAAAGGCGACAACCCACGTGAAGAGCAGCGTCCCAAGCGACAGCGCGATGGTCCACCACAGTCGCTCCCAAATCAGGTCGGCGACGGGGCGATTCCACTGCATCGACTGGCCGAAATCGCCGTAGAGCAAGATATTGCCGATCCACTTAATATACTGCACGTAGATCGGCTGATCGAGGCCGTAGCGGCTGCGCAGCGCGGTCAGCAACTGCTCGCTCACCTCCTGGCCCGACGCTTCCAGTTGCGCCGCGTAGACGGTGATGTAGTCGCCGGGCGGCAGCTGGATCAGGATGAACGTGAAAAACGAGATCGCGATCAGCGTCGGGATGAAGAGCAGGATCCGCTGCAGGACATATCTGAGCATCTGGCTGGCCTCGCATGATCGGGTGTAGGGGCGAGCCTTTCATTCTTGCCCGCACGGGGCAGGCGCACGGTCGCCCCTACATCCCGAACGCTATGCTTCGAAGTGCCACTGTTCAGGCAGATAGTAGGACCACATGTTGTATTCGATGCTCAGGATCTGGCCCTTCTTGGGCGCGTTGCGCACCGTGTTCTTGACGATGCCCACGCGCGGGACGAGGCCCACTGTGCCGATGCACCAGCAGTTCTCCGCATTGATCTGGAGCATCTGCTCCGACAGCTGCCTGTACTTGTCGCTGCCCAGCGGCTCCTGGCGCCACTGCTCACTGACCTCCCACAGCTTCTTGATGACGTCAGGCGGCTCCTGGCCTTCTTTGCCTCCCGTATCGAGCCATTGCCGCCACAGCGGACCGCCCAGCGGCGTGTTGGTCCAGTGCCAGGGGGGGCGATAGCGGATCGGCTCATTCTGCCGGGAGTAGACCTCCGACGAGCCGCCAATGGCCCACACGCCGATGTCGTGCTCGTTAGCACGCATGCGCTGCATGAAGAACTGCTGGTCCTGGCTCTTGATGCTGATGTTGATGCCAACTTTGGCCCAATAGCCCTTGATCAGGTTGCACACCTCAGCCAGGTCGGCGCGCCCGGCATCCACCTCCATGACCAGAGCCAATGGCTTGCCATCGGGCCGGAGCCGGAACTTCTTTTCGGCATCGTATTTCAGGCCCAGCTCGTCGAGCAGCTTGTTCGCCTCCGCGGCATCGTACTTGGTGTAGTACTGGTCCGTCACGCCATCCTTGAAGCCGGTGGCGCCCGGGTGCATCAGCGGCTGGCGCGGAACGCCCTGGCCGGCAAAACGCAGTTCGTTGATCTCGGCCCGGTTTAGCGCGTGCGACATGGCTTGCCGCCACTTCAGCTCGTTGAAAAGCTTGCGCAGCACGTCGTCCTTGTGCGTATAGTTGAAGCAGAAGCCCATCTCCGAGGCGCGCAGATCGGGGTAAAGGTTTGTCGTGTAGTTGCCCTTTGCCTCGTTCTGCTTGTACAGAGGGAAGTTCGCCAGGCTGAGGAACCAACTATGATGGGTGCCCTCTCCGGCCAGGATTTTCGCGGTCAAGACCTCTTTGTTCTCCACCACGATGCGTTCGGCTGCATCGGCATAGGGGAGCTGGCTGCCATCAGCGTCCACCATCCAGTAGTAGGGATTGCGGCTGTAGGTGCGGTTGCCCTGCTGGTCCTGTTTCTCGAACGCCCAGGGATTGAGCACCGGCAGCTTTGGGTCCTGCTGCAATTGGAGGCCCTGGTTCAGGTTGGAATGGAAGCTGAACGCCTGCACCCACGTGTCGAACTTCTCGCTCTTGGCCTGGTCGTTGGCCTTGTCGTTGTACTTGATATGCCACTGGGAGAGGTAGTGCTTCGGCGACCATGGATTGAGGTTCGGCAGGAAGTCGAGGATGGCCGGGTAGGGTACGGCGAAGGAGATCGTGAAGCTGGTGTCGTCACCGGCTTTGATGACCATCGGCTTTCCGCCCGGCGCCCATTTGCCGTCGATCTTGGGAGTCAGGTCAGTGTTCAGGAAGATGTCGTTGTACCAGAACATCACATCCGCTGTCGTGAGCGGTATACCGTCTGACCAGTTCAGCCCCTTGCGCATCTGAACGGCCAGCTCTTTTCGGTCATCCGAGAGCTTCCAGCTCTTCACCGCCCATGGGATGATCGTCTGGAGGTCGTAGGGCCGGCCCGCCAGGCCGCGGCCGATCGAGCCTTCGATCTCCATCAGGTCGCCGGTGGGATCGGCGACGATGCTGGACAGCTTGCCACCGTACTTGCCGGCCTTGTCCAGCGGCTTGGCCACGAACGGCTCCTCTGGCAGGCGTTTCTCCACCGGCGGCAGCTTGCCGGCCTTGACAAGTTCGGTCAGAGCCGGCGCCTCCTTGAATTTGCCTGCCGCCGAAGCTGCTGCAGTGGGCGCGACCGGGGCTTGGGTAGGGGGCGGCGCCTTCGTGGAGGCGGGCGCGGCGGTCGGCTGAGCCGCCGGAACCGTCGTAGGCGCTGGCGCCTTGGTCGGCGCCGCGGCTTTCGCCGGTTCGGGCGCCTTGGGCGCCGGCGTGGGAGCGGCTGGCGCGCCGCAAGCGGCCAGGACGCTGCCCGCCGCCACCCCGCCCACCTGTACCAGGAACGTACGGCGTGTAATCTTGGGCTTGGTCATCGAGTCACTCCTTGGTGGATGAACTTGCGGCCTGACACCTTTCCCAAAGCCTGCCAGGTCTCTTCTATTCTTGCTCCACCCTGACGCCCGCTTGCGCCAGGGCCAGTTCAAAGGTCTCGTAGGTCGCCGGTTTTTTCAGGTAGCTATTCGGGCTGGCGGCGCCCGCATCGGGGTTCACTCCGTCCTGCCACGATAACCAGATCACCGGAATGCTGCGGGTCCGGCGATCCTGCTTCAGAGCATGGAGCAGGTCTGCGCCGTTGGGCAGGCCGGGCAGATCGGCATCCAGCACGATCACATCCGGCCGTTCGGCGCTGGCGAGACGCAGCGTATCCTGCCCGTCGAACGCCTGGACGGGCCGAAACCCCAGCCGTTCGAGGTGCATGCGCAGGAGGCGAATCTCCCAGGGGTCGTGTTCGGCAATGATGCAGGTAGGTGCCATGGCGCGTCTCCTGATGGCCGCTTGACAGGCAGTATACCGGCTTTCAGAGGATGTGTCTTGCACTTTTGGGGCGGGTTATGGCACTGCTGTGCGGAAAAGAATGGGTGTTCGCGTGAGTGCTGCCGCCCTTCGCGTCGGGCCTATACCGGTCGCTCGCCGCGGCGATAGGCTCGAGGCGTGACGCCCACTTCTTTCAGGAAGACCCTGGCGAAGTAGGATGGGCTGGAGAAGCCCGCCGCCATCGCCACTTCAGTGATGGAATGGGGAGCGCTCTCGAGCATCTTGCGGGCCTGTCGAATGCGGTAACGGTTGAGGTAGGTCATAGGCGGGATGCCGAGCTCCCGGTCGAAGCAGTGGGTCAAGTGCGACTCGTTCACGCCGAGATAGCGGGCGATGTCGTTTCGGCTGATCTCCTCGGCGTAGTGCGCGTGGATATAGGCCATGCCACGACGCACCAGTCGTTGCCCTTCGCCGCCCGGCCGTCGCGTCCGCGTCAGGGCTGCATCCACCTGGGCCAATGTCTCATCGGCGGTGAAGAGCCCCTTGCCGAGTACAGCTGCCACGCCAAGGCTCAGTCGGGCCATGTCGTGTTCGGTCAGGCTCTGTCCCGTCATCACGATGACCGGGATATCGCGCGTGGTGTCGCCCTCGCGCAGCGCCTCCAGCACCGCGAAGCCATCGGCTTCAGGCATCATCAGGTCCAGCAGCACCAGGTCGGGCAGTTCGCGGCGGATCAGGTCGAGCGCCTGGAGGCCATTCTCTGCGGAGAGGACGCGACTGCCGGGTAGTTGGGCCTGCACCAGCTCGGTGTGCAGTCGTACGATGCCTGGTTCATCATCTGCGATCACAACCGTGGGCGCCTGCCTGGCCCCCGCCGGGTCCAGGCCGTAGCGCGCAGCCACACGCGCGATTGCCTTTGCGTCGGCCGGTTTGGGCAGGAGATCCATTGTGAGCACGCCGCCGCCCTGCTGATCATCCAGAACGGCGCAAAACAGCACGGGAACCTCGCACGTCGCCGGGTGCTCCTTCAGCGCTCGCAGCACGGCCCAACCCTGGTCGCATTCGGCCGCGCAATCGAGCACGACCGCGGCCAGGGGCGCCGCCAGGATTCGTTCCAGGTCGCCTACTGCCGCCTCCAACGGTGCGACCCGCACCTCAAAACCGCGGCCGACCAGGTAGCGCTCCAGGCGTTCGGGGCTGTGTCCCTGGCCCGCCATCACCAACACGGCCGGGCTCGTGCTGGCAGGCGGGGCAGCCTCGTGCACGGAATGCACGGGGAGTCTCACCGTGAAAGTCGATCCCGACCCTTCCCGACCGTCCGATGCAACACGGATTGTGCCGCCGTGCAGCTCCACCAACCGGCGCGTGATCGCCAACCCCAGGCCTATTCCACCGTAGCCGCGGCTCGTCGTTCGCTCGGACTGCCGGAACTCGTCGAAGATGGCAGCCTGCTCGACAGGCGAAATCCCCAGCCCGGTGTCGCTGATCGAAAGGACGAGCCAGCGATCGTCCGCATCAGCGCGCAGGGTGACGCCGCCATGTGCAGTGAACTTCACCGCGTTGCTGATCAGGTTCAGCAGCACCTGTCGGAGCCGCGTGCGGTCTCCCCAGACCGGCGGCAGGCGCGGCGGAATCTCCGCATGCCAGGCCAGGAGCTTGTCCTGCGCCATATGCCGGCCCATGGCCGCCACTTCTTGGAGCAGTGCGGCGACATCCAACGTCTCGCAGAGCAGCTTCAGCTGGCCGACCTGGCTGCTCGCCAGATCGAGCACATCCCGGATCAGCCGGTCGAGGTGCTGTGCGCTGGCATAGATCTGGCCCTGGCGGTCCAACAGTGCAGCGAGCAGCGCACGCGAATCAGCGGGGTCGCCGCGCGCCTGCTCCCACGATGTCATCTCGCACAGGCCGACGATCAGGTTCAGTGGCGTGCGTAACTCATGGCTGACGACGGAGAGGAAGCGGCTCTTGAGTTCGTTCGCGGCTTCGGCGGCCCTGCGTGCGCGTTCGATCTCCTCGTACAGCTGCACGCTCTTCAGTGCGCTGCTGATCTGGCTGCGCAAGGCTTCGTACGTCGTTCCGAGCTCGAAGCCCTGGCGCGGGTCCACCTCGAAGAGGACGAAGCCGAGCTGTTCTCCGCCGTAATGCAGCGCTTCGATGGCCAGGCTGAAGGGATGGGTGGTCGGCCAGAAGCCTTTCGGCAGCAACTCGGTGGTGGGAAAGGTCAGGCCGGACGGAGGCAGGGCAAGCGGACCCGACTCGTCGAGCGCGAAGATCAGCCGCGCCAGCTCTGCGGGTTGGGCCGGATTCTCGTAGAGTACGAGGCGACAGCGCCCGATGCCCAGACGCGGCAGCAAGTCCGCCAAAGCAGATAGCAGACCGCTGCGATCGGTGACGATGTGCAGTTCGGCTTCGATTCGGTGCAGCGCCTCCGCCTGCCGAACGAGCTGCCAAACCTGGTGCGCCTCGCTGCGAGCAGCTGACTGCCCGATCAGGACGCGGCCCTGCTGCCACAGGTCCTCCGCCCTTGCCGCTTCAGGGCCCGCCAGCAGCGGCAGGCAGCCGCCGCGCATGGCCGAGAGCGCGTCGTGCCAGGCGTTCAGATTGGCGCCTCCTGCCGCGGCCTGACGCAGGAGGGTGTTGAGCGCGGACAGGAAAGCCACCGGCGCAGCAGCCCCTTTCGACGACAGGTCTGACAGGAAGCTGTCGAGCAGCATCCCGGCCCAATCGGGCGCGAGGTCGGCCGCGTGCGCGCCGACGGCCTTGCTGATGGCGCCCGCGATACGTTCCCGCTCGTCAGCAGCTTCACCGGGAGCCCTTGCCCGGACGCGAGAGGACGCCCCCGCGCGCATGGTCCGCGCATCCGCACACCCGCACGACTGGCGTACGACCACTTCCAATGGCATCAGGCCGACGTCGGGCACGGGACGATCGGCGATCCGGTCCAGCAGCCACTCGGCGGCGAGACGACCTGCCTCATGCCAGGGCATCCGAACCGTGGTCAGGGGCGGAACGGTGATGCGAGCCTCTTGACCGTCATGGAAACCGGTGACAGCCACATCCTGTGGAACCCGCAATCCCCGCAGTTGAAGCTCGGAGATCACGGCCATCGCCGGCGTATCGTTGGTGCAGACGATTGCCTGGTAGTCCTGTCCGGCACGGAGGCCGCGCTGATCGAGCACCGAGAGCAGCGGGGACTCCGTGCGATCCACCACCAGGGCTGGATCGAACAGGCCATAGCGCCGCAGCGTTTCCTCGTAGCCGCGATACTGATGCTCGAAGCCAAGGTGATTGGCGCTGCGAGCCAAATACGCGATGCGCCGGAGGCCGTGCACCTCGATCAGATGATGGAGCAGATCGGACATGCCCTGGGCCTGGTCGAACGCCAGGCTGGGCACGCCGGGCAGATGCCAGCCGACGTTGACCACGGGCAGAGAGCGGTGGCGCGTGAGGAAGGCGACTGCTCTATCCACCGTGAGCCAGGGGGTCACGACCCCCGTCCAGGAAACAACGCCATCCAGGACGCCAGGGTCCACCAGATCGTACAGCACCGCCGCCGGGTCGGTGTCCAGCGCGCCACCGGCAACGTAGAGCAGGTTGGCTCCGTGCTCGCGGCAGACCTGCGCCATGCCGCCCCAAAGCTGCCACTTCTGGTAGTAGAGCGCCGCACCCAACGCGGGCGCGAAGAATGCCACGGTTGGGCTGTTACGCCGCCCGTCGACGGGGGGATTCCGAACACCGCTGTGGAACGGCTTCATCTCAGGGCAATTGTACCGCGACGCCGCCGCGATGAGAAAAAGCCTGGCAGGACGCTCCGGGCTGCGTTCAGGCCATCAACCCGCGCGCCAGCGCACCGGCGGCTGCACCGCCGGCAATCAGCCACGTTGAGCTGACCTTGAGGCGCAGCAGCAGGACCAGGAATGTCCGGACAGGCTCTCGACGTAGCCGATCAGTTTGTGGACGGAGGGGGTGATTGCCATCTCATTACACCCCCGCGGTCTATGGTTTGACCACGAAGTCGTAGGTGGCGCGCTTGCCCCCCGGCGTCTCGTCCAGCCTGACGAGCAGGCGCGCATCGAAGATCGCATCGCCCGCGTTGGTCGCGGCATTCGGGAAGTAGAGCTGCGTCGTCAGCGTCTGGCCGCCCGGCGGCGTGATCTTGACGTGGATATGGGCTGTTCGACCGGTGTAGATGGCAGGGAGGATCGTCTCGAACCGGAAGCGGCCTTCGCGGTCGGTGAGCACATAACCGCGCGACGTGTAGGTTTGGGTCATATCGTAGTCACCCCTGGCGTCGGTGTGCCAGACATCCACGCGCGCATCGGCGACCGGTTTGCAGTCCGGCGATAGAACGCGCCCAACGAGGGTGATCGGCTCCCCGCCTGCGTTGGCTGCGTCACCGCGGAAGTTCGAGCGTTGCGGCGGGTTCGCCAGGTACATCGGGCCCTCTGTCTGACTGGGGGTGAGGGTGAGCGGGGCCTTGCAGGCGTCGAGTGCGGCCACAGCCGTCGAAGTTGCGGTGAGTGTCGCAGTGGGGGAGATGGTTGGCTGTTCCCGCGTCCGCGTCGGCGCTGGCGTGGCTGTTGGGAAGGGCGTATCGGTCGGCGTCGTGGTCGTGGCGACGGCGGGGGCTTGCCGGGTTAGGGCGACGCTCGGCGCCGGCGTGACGGTGGCCTGGGCAACCACAACAGCCGTGGGTTCGGGCGCAGTCGTCTCCGGCGCGGCTGGCGGCGTCATCGGCGTGCACGCGCCGATGACAAGCGCCAGACCCATCAGGCAGAGCAAGCGAGTCAGCAACGTCCGGGATGCAGCAGCGTGTCCAGACAAGATCGCACCTCTTCTCCGCCACCCGTTGTCTTCGGGCCGGCCGATCGCCATAGGCTGACCTGTCTCAGGCTAACGATGGGCTACGGCACTGGCAGCGGCAATCGTGCAATCATTGTACTGCGCCCCAGCATCCCAGAGATGGCATCTGCCTTACCTTCTGCTCTCACCAGCGCCGATCCGGCTGGGCCGGCACGACATCGCCGGTCTCCAGAAAGAACGTCAGCAGTCGATCTTTGAGAGCGGCCTGTACTCCGGCAAGCGCAGGATCCCCGATGCGATTGCAGAGCTCGCCGGGGTCCGCGCGCAGGTCGTAGAGCTCATCCTGCTCATAGAGCCTGCGCACGTACTTGTAGCGGTCGGTGCGGCACATGACCGCCTTGGTGTGCTCCGGCCCCTCGCTCGTTTGCAGGTTGACCCGAGGCCAGTAGAGGCCCGCAGGAACCTGTGATGAGCTGCTCTCCAGCTCCATACAGTGCCTCTCCTCGTGCAGCCGGCCGCCCTCGCAGAAGACCGCATCGCGATGCACGTCCGTCTTGCCTGCCAGCACGGGCAACAGAGAGCGGCCGAAATGGGTGTGATCAGGCGCAAGCCCCGTCAGTGCCTCGACCGTTGCCGGGAAGTCGATCAGCTCGACCAGCACGTCGCGGATTCCGGGCTGGCACGGGACGTCCGCCGGCGGCTTGACGATGAACGGCACGCGGGTCAGGCAATCCTCAAAGGTGTTCTGCGTCTTTTCCACCAAGCCGTAATCGGCCGTGAAGTCGCCGTGGTCGGCGAACAGAAAGATGGCTGTGTCGTCATAGCGGCCGGTCGCGCGCAGGGCGTCCAGCAGGAGCCCGAACTGGTGGTCGAGCCGGGCGCACATCCCGTAGTAGGTGGCGCGCAGCTCGGTCCAGCGTTCCTCGGTCCACGTCTGGAGGCGCTGCCGCTCCCAGATGCCCTTCAGCAGGCTCGGCTTCCCTGCCCAGCCCTCCGGCGTCGGCAGTCGGGGCGGGAGCTTGGCCCGGTCGATCAGGCTATACCACGGCTCCTCCACGCCGTAGGGCGGATGGGGGTAGGTGAGGGGCAGGTAGATGCAGAGCGGCTTGTCATCGTCGTAGTTGCGGATCAGGTCGATGGCGCCCAGCACGTTGGCCCAGTCGCTGTCATGGTAGTGGCCTTCCGGCCCCGCAGCCTGTCTGCCGACGTAGAAGGAGTAATAGGTGTCGCTGCCCGGCTCTCCCCGCCACTCTGCCTCCCGATCCAGCTCCCACATGGGCTTCACCGGTTCATCGGGCCGGTATTTCACGTCGCAGAATGCCTCGTAGCCGTCCTGAGCTGGCGTCAGGTCGTTCTTGCCGCCCCACCAGACGGTATAGCCGGCGTCCTTCAACGTCTTCAGAAGCACCGGCTCTCCCCGTTCGGCGTGCAGCATGTGATACATCGTGCGATGGCCCCGCACGTGCGGATACCAGCCAGTCATGAAGGAGCAGCGACTCGGCGTACAGACCGGGTTCTGGCAGAACGCGTTGCGGAAGGAGACCGCCTCGGATGCCACCAGGCGGTCCAGCACGGGTGTGAACGCCGCGGGATTGCCCATATGCCCGAGCACGTCTCCGCGCCACTGGTCGGGGTTGAAGATGAGGATATGCGGGAGCTTGCGCACCTTGCGAGTCCTTTCGAACAGGGCGCCCGCGCAGGACGCCCCATCCCATCGCCGGCTCAGGAGCCGAGATCGAGCACCATCACGCCGTAGCCGGACAGCTCGGCGCGACCGCGCACCCGCGCACCCGTGAGGAGGTCGAGTCCGGAGCTCGCGGCCAGCTCAACGCTAGCCGGCGTCGGGTTGAAGTTCATCAGGAAGACAAAGCGCCGCCGGCCATCGCTGCGCAGCTGCGCCGAGACGCCAGCAGGCAGCTTGGTGTCGAGCGCGCGTAACAGCCCGATCTGCCCGTCCAGGCTGCCGTAGAAATCATCGAGGAAGCGTTCGTCGCTGCGCGAGGCGATGTAGTAGGCTTGGCCATTCCCCGTCTTGTTGACGGTCAACGCGGGCCGGCCGGCATAGAAGTCGCTCTTGTAGCTCGCCAACGCGGTCGCCGTTTCGGTATGAATCAGGTCGCAGAAGTCGCGCGCAATATACTCGCCGGTCAGCCCCAGGCCGTTGTCTGGGGCAGGCAGCAAACCGTTTGTATCGTGCTCGTAGAGCGCATCGATCTCCTCGGCCCAGACGCCGAGCGTCTCCCTCAGAGGCGCGGGGCCCGGCCAGCCGCCCAGGAAGCAGAGGTCGTTCTCGTCCACAACCCCGCTCAGGAAGGTGGCCACGAACGTCCCGCCGGCCCTGACGAACGCCGCGATCCGCTCGGCCACGCCGGGCCGCACCATGTAGAGCATCGGCGCAACGAGCAGCTTGTAGGACTCGAATGGCTGCTCCATGTCGATCACATCCACCGGGATGCCGCGCTTCCAGAACGCTCGATAATGGCGCTTGCAGTCGTCGAGATAGCCTTTGTCCCCGCGGCGCGGCCCCTGCGCGTCGGTCATCGCCCAATTGTTCTCCCAATCGTAGATGATCGCAACATCGGGCCGGACCGTCGAGCCGACCACGGGGTCGAGCCGCTCCAGCTTCCGACCCAGGTCGGCCACCTCACCGAAGACGCGCGTCCCTTCATGTCCCGCGTGGTCCACCACTGCGCCGTGAAACTTCTCGGCCGATCCGCGGCTCTTGCGCCACTGGAAGTACTGCACGGTGTCAGAGCCGTGGGCGACGGCCTGCAAGGAGGAAAGGGCGTGCATGCCGGGTCGCTTGACCTTGGCGGATGGCGCCCAGTTGGTGGCGCTCGGCACACTCTCCATCAGCATGAACGGCTTGCCGCCCTTGAGGCAGCGGTTGATGTCGTGGATGAACGCAACGTCGGACGCCAGCGCAATGTCGTCCCCGCGATGCCACAATGGGTAGCTGTCCCACGAGATCACATCCAGGTGCGGGGCCATACGCCAGTAGTTCAACCCGGGGAAGGCGCCCATCATGTTCGTCGTGATCGGTGTGTCGGGAGTGAAGCGTCGCAGCGCAGCAATCTCGGCTCGCATGAAGTCGGTGGTCTGATCGGTGACAAATCGCTTCCAGTCCAGGTTGAGTCCGTGCACGGAGGTCTCACCGATGGGGGAGGGCGGCTCGATCTGCGACCAGTCGGTGAACGTGTGACTCCAGAAGGCGGTCCACCAGGCATGATTGAGCGCCTCCAGCGAGCCGTATTTGCGCCTGACCCATTCCCGGAACGCGGTCCGGCACAGGTCGCAGTGGCACTCCCCATTGTACTCATTGGATAGATGCCAGGCGAGCAGCGCCGGATGTTTGGCGTAGCGTTCGGCCAGCTTGCCGTCGATGAGCGCGGTCTTCTCGCGGTAGATCGGCGAGGTGAAGCAGTGGTTGTGGCGCACGCCGAAGAGGTTGCGTCCCCGGTCGGGCCGGGTCCGCAGCACCTCAGGGTACCTGGCCGCGAGCCAGGCCGGCCGCGCGCCGCTTGGGGTGGCGAGCACGGCGTAGCCCCCGTTCGCTGCTAACAGGTCCATCACGCGATCGAGCCAGCCAAACTCGAACTGGCCCTCGGCCGGCTCCAGCTTCGTCCAGGCAAAGATCGCCACGGTCATCGTGTTGCAGTGCGCCAGCTTCATCAGGCGCATGTCCTCGTCCCACACGGTTTCGGGCCACTGGTCCGGGTTGTAGTCTCCGCCGTGAAGCATGTGTGGGAAGCGCGGGTTGATGGGGGGATAGCGGTCGATGGACATTAGCCCTCCTTCTGAATTCCTCTAGCCGTGCAGACGCGCCTCGCAACGGGCGCGCAGCCGCTCCAGCGTGCCTCTGGCTTGGTCGAGCGGTTCTCCCGGCATGCAGAACAGGAATCGGGTGTCGGGTTGCGCCAGGTCGAGCATCTCGGTCGCCTTGTCCTCCGAAGTCCAGGCCACGATGAGCACGGTCTGCCCGGAGAACGTCCGAATTGCCGGCTCCGGCCCCGGCTTCTGAAAGACCCGATTCAGCCCGCGAAGGCGAGGAATCTTCCTGAAGCTGGGATACTGGTGGTCGGCCGTGGCGCAGCAGTGGACGAACAAACCGCCGTAGCGTTCGGAAAGCTCGATCAGGCCCGGCAGGCAGAACTCCTCGAACATGCGCACCGACATCGCACCTGCCTCATCCTCCGATAGCCACACCCCCTGTTCGGGAGGCGCCCAGGCTGTGGGGCAGTGGCACAGATTGACTTCCCCCACCTCGCGGACGAATGCGTCGAAGAAGCGGATCAGCAGCGCCTGGCATTTGTCGACGAGCCGTTTCACCGCGGCCGGTTCGGTCTTGGCGGCGATGTACAGGTCCTCTTTGCGCCAGATGAGCGCAGCGATGTCGAACGCGCTCTGGATATCGGGTGCGCCGATCGGCGCCTCGGGACCGACCCGCTCCCGCACGGCGCGGGCCATCTCGAAGACACGTGCCAGCGGCGGCGCATCGAGGCTGGGGACGGCCAATCGGTCCGCGGCTGCGGCAGTCGTCACCAGTGGTCGCGCCGCCGGATTGGAGTCCTCGTAGACATGCACTTCACAGCCGAACGCGGCCGCGAAGAGCTGCGTGCCGGTGTGCAGCTTGACGTAAGGCACGCTGTCATCGGCCAGCGCCCCATGGCACTGCAGCTGATCTTCATAGGAAAGCAGCAGGTGCGCCAGCCACTCATCCGCGGGCCGCAAGCCCAGCGTGAAGTCGCCGTACGGCAGCAGGGGATTCTCTCGCGGCTCCGGCTCCATGATGATGGCGTAGCCAGGGGAAGCACCGGCGAACAGGTCGGCCAGCCGGCGCCGGTTTCGTTCGATGCGTGAATCCATGGGAAGACCTTTGATCTCAGAGAGCGTTCCGTCGCCGTTCGCGGTTCGGAAGTCATCCGTTCCCGAGCTCGACCGCGCGCTTGCGGTAGTAGCGGTAGTTCTCCAGGCTGACCTCTTCAGGCACGCCGTGGTCACAGGTGGGTATGTAGCCTCCGCGGGCGCGCATGGCAGGGAGGATATACTCCAGGTGCGCGTCGATGGCAGCCCTGTCTTGCGCAAGCACCCGCTTGTCGATGCCGCCGAACAACGCGAGCCCGGGGTGCTCGCGGCCGATGGCCACGACATCACAGCCGGAGGCGACCTCGAAGGGACTCATGACGTCCATGGCAATGGCTTCGATGTAGAGCGGGATCACCGGCACGGCATAGCCGTCCGTGTCGATCTGAACATACAGGTGGCGTGACTTGTCGATCTGACGCGCTTTGATGTTGGCGATCAGCTGCTGGTAATAGGGGAAGAGGAACTCCTGCATCATGCGCGGCGAGATCAGAGGGCCGTGGTTGTAGCAAATATCCTCGGCGAGGAACAACTCGTCGAAGGTGACGTGCTCCTGGTGGCGGGCAGTTACGGCATCGGCAAGCGCGAGCCAGCGCTGCATGCACGCATGGATCAAGTCCGGCTGATCGTAGAAGGCATAGAGCAGGTCGGCCGGGCCGATCAGGCTGCGCAGATACATGTAACCGCCGATCAGGTTCTGTGAGATCATCAACCCTTGGGCTGCGGCAGCCCGCGCGGCGGCCATGCGCGCCGGCAGATCATCGAAACGCCCTGGCGCGTCCACGGCGAGCCGCCAGGCGACGCGCTCCTCCCACGACCTCAGATCCTTCACGGGATGGTCGACGTATTCCGGCATGAAGCCGTTGCGCCGGCCCTTGAAGTATAGCACATGCCGGCCTGCAAAGTCCTGCACCAGCTCATAATCCCCGCGGTCCTCCAGAATCACCGTGTCGAATGCGGGCAGGAGCGCGGCCTCGCACCAGCCCAGCTGTCCCAGGCGGTGGTGGCCCGGTGGATCGTAGTCGAAGAGCTCGGCCAGCGGCACATCCTGCGGCAGCCCCTGTTCGTACCAGCGATCGAGGCAGTAGTAGCCGAACTCTCGCTTGACCAGCGGTATGTGGGGGATGCGGGCGTAGGTGTCGCGCAGATGGCGGGCGGCGGGCGTCATGCGCTCGCGCGGCAGCAGGGTGCGAACGCCGTCTAGGGCGACTGCGGACTCGGTCGGTGTCATCGTCCCTCCATGAACGTCTTCGGTGTGATCTGTGATCTCACGGATTGCGCCCGGTCGCGGCCACGTTCAACACGATCTTGCCGCCTTTCTCGCGCACCGGGTGCGTTCGGAGTGCGAGGCGCGGGGGTGGGCGCCGTACAGAACCGTCGCGGATGTCGAATCGGCCGTTGTGTTTGGGGCACTCGACGCAGGCTCCCTGGAGGAAGCCGTCCGCCAGGTGCGCCCGGCCGTGGGTGCAGAGGCCATCGGTCGCGTACAACTGGCCGATTGCCGTTCGATAGACCACATAGGTGGAGCCTCGGTGCTCGAAGCGCATCATGTCACCCGGAATCAGCAGCCCCAGATCGCACACTTCGACCCAGCCGGCGGCGTCGGGACTGGCATCGGAGATGACCGTCGATGAGCCGCTCGGCGCTGCATCCGGGCGCGGCGCCGGGGCCGGGGCCGGTAGCGGTCGCTGGACGTAGTAGTTGGCGTCCGTAGACTGGCGGATCAACGCCGGGATGATCTCGCGATAGGCTTCGGCCAATCCGTTGTACGCAGGCGGCGTATCTGACCGCATCAGTTCATGCAGCTTCGGAAGATTGCGATACGGCACCATCGGGAACATGTGGTGCTCGATATGATACCCCATGTTCCAGTAGAGATAGCGGTTGATGCGGTTCATGAGGACAGTGCGGGTGTTCAGGCGGTGGTCCAACACATTCTCTGCGAGGCCGGCATGCTGCGTCATGCCGTAGACAACCATCAGCCAGGCCCCATACAGGTTGGGCAGGCCGATGAACATCAACGGCAAGATGCCGCGGGTGGCGAAAGCAAGCCCAAGGAGTGTCAGGTAAATCACCAGGTAGACGCGCGCGCGCAGAAAGACCTTGCCGAATTCCGATTCCGGGATGTAAGTGCGCTCGGCCGGCGTCATCCGGCCCGCAGCATGCAACAGCACCGCGCGGAAGTACCTGTAGAAGCCGGGGATGTTGATGAACTTCCCCGCGACGCCGAGCAGCGAGATCGGGCGCTGAAAGGAGATCTCGGCGTCGCGTCCCACGATGATCGTGTCGCTGTGGTGGCGGGCGTGGCTCCAGCGCCAGGGAGTCGACTCGCGCAGCACCATGAAGGACGCGATCTCATACAACGCATTGTTCAGCCAGTCGGTCTTGAACGCCGTGCCATGGCCTGCTTCGTGCCAGCGTGAGTCCGATGAGGAGGCGTAGACCACGCCGTAGAGCGCGAAAGGGATGAGCGCCCACCCGCTGTCCCATAGAGCCAGCCCGGCCATCCCGAACGCGAGCAGCAGCGCAAACCAGAGGAGCGTATCGCGCACTGCCGGACCATCCCGGCGCTCCAACAGCTCCCGCATGCGCTCCCTTGGGATGGGTGAGGTGTACCACTTGGCGTCCGACAGGCCGCGCTGCACGGCCAGGGCAGCGTGCTCCCCGACAAGGCTGTAATCGCTCAGTCGTCTGGGTGTTTCGTAGGGTGCTGTGGTCATCGTATTTCTCCCGCGTGGAGGGACTCGCGCCTACACCGGTGCTCGGAGCCGCGCAATCAGCCCTTCGTTTGGCCCCAGGGCGCATCGCACGAGCGAGACGGCCCGCGGCCCGGTCATCTCGGTGGAGAGGACGACGTCCGCGCTCTCGCCGGCCGCCGACAGATCGACCATCTGCAGCTCGCCGCCGAGATTCAGTGCGATCACGAAGCGGGCATCCCCGTGGCTCCGGAGAAATGCGAAAACATTGGCGCCGCCGGCATCCAGCGATCTGTAGGCGCCAACGGTCAGAGCTGGTTCGGCGCGACGCAGCGCCGTCAGGGCTCGATAGAAGCTGAGCATCGAGGTGGGATCCTGCGATTGAACAGCGACGTTCCGGGTGGCGTAGTCTTCGGCCACGGGAAGCCAGGTGCGCACACCGTTAGGTGCGAACCCTGCGTTCGGGGACGCATCCCACTGCATGGGAGTGCGTTCCGGGTCGCGGCCCACAATGTGCGCGATCTCCGGCTGATTGACCGCAGGCGGATCCTGAACCATCGCTGCTGGAATCTTCACGTTCTCCATGCCGATTTCGTCGCCATAGTAGCAGGTCGGCGTGCCGCGCAAAGTGAGCAGCAGCAGGGTCGCGCAGCGGGCTTGAGGCGAGCCGATGCGAGTGGCCAGCCGGTGCTGGTCGTGATTGCCCAGCACCCAGTTGGGCCAAGCCCCGGGCGGTAGCGCCGCTTCGTAGGCGTCCACCGTGCGCCGCACTGCGGAGGCGTTCCACGGCGTGAGGATGAGCTGGAAGTTGAACGGGAGGTGGCACTCCATTCCTTCGGCGCCGCCGTAGTAGGCCACCAATGCTTCGTTCGGCATGTAGATCTCGCCGACCATCATCCGATCGTCGTAGGCATCGAGCAGGCGACGCATGTCGCGGATCAAGCCGTGGACTTCCGGCAGGTTGGCGGTGTAGATGTGCAGCAGGCTGTTGTGCGGATTCACGCCATCCCAGTTCGGGTTGGGAGGCTCGTCTCGGAATCGCGGATCCTTCACCATCAGCCAGATCACATCGACTCGAAAGCCGTCGACGCCGCGATCCAGCCAGAAGCGCATCGTATCGAGCAGCGCAGCGGCCACCTCAGGGCGCCGGTAGTTGAGCTCCGGCTGCTGGGGGAGAAACTGGTGCAGGTAGTACTGCCCGGTGCGCGGGTCGAGCGTCCAGGCCGGGCCGCCGAAATAGCTGAGCCAGTTGTTGGGCGGTCCACCCCCTGGCGCGGGATCGCGCCAGATGTACCAGTCGCGTCTCGGGTGGTCCCGGCTGATGCGGCTCTCTCTGAACCACGGGTGCTCGTCCGAGGTGTGGTTGGGCACGAGGTCGAGGATCAGTTTCATCCCCCGGCGGTGCGTCTCGGCCAGCAGACGGTCGAAATCCGCCAGCGTCCCGAAGAGCGGATGAATATCGCAGTAGTCGGCTACATCGTAGCCGAAGTCGTGCATCGGCGACGGATAGATCGGGGAGAGCCAGATCGCATCGACGTTGAGGCTCTGAACGTAGTCCAGACGAGATTCGATCCCGGGCAGGTCGCCCACGCCGTCGCCGTTGCTGTCCTGGTACGAACGCGGGTAGATCTGGTAGATGATGCCGGTTTGCCACCAGAGGCCCTTGGCTTTCATCGCATCGGTGCTCCTTCTATGCCTCATCAACCGTCCGATGAGGTGCGGCGCTGTCATCGGAGTCATCTGAGCCGGGGCGGAATTCTCACTCCGCTGCAACGGGACGCGCTCGCGGCCTGGTTTGGGCTAGTACTTGCCGTAAGAACGCGCCGTGTCGATCATGGCGCGCAAGTTCTCGAACGGCGTGTCGCGGCCACACTGATCCCCGGTGGAGAGGATGAAGCGACCGCCGTCCGCTGCGTCGTCGATCGCGCGCTTGCTGGCCGCGATCACATCATCGGGTGT
>CAYRFV010000075.1:0-20943 GCA_964423545.1 uncultured Anaerolineales bacterium
CCTAGCTGGCCGGTTGGCTCAACTCGCGCCCTGTCCCCAACGTGTTACGCTCTCCCAGACGCTAGTCGCTCGTGGCCGCCGCGCCTGCCTTCGCCCGATAGAACCAGATGCCGCCGAGAATCGCCAGTGCAGCCGCAAACGGCAGCGCCAGGATGAGCAGCGCCGACGCGGTGCGCGGCGCCAGCACGCGCTGCAGGAAGCTCACCTCGGCGCGACCGGCGGCCGAGGTGACGCGGATGATTCCTTCGTACTGTCCCGCCTGGTCGATCTGCATATGGGCGGCATAATCCACCGGGTTGCCGGCGTCTTCATGCGTCGCCACGCTGTCGAGGGTCGACTCGCTCGCCGGCAGTTTGAGGGTCACACGCACGTCGGCGTCCTTCACGGTCTCTCCGGACCGCGGGTCTGTGATGCGCACGACATAAGTGACCCGACCGGGCTGGGCCGGATCAGGGGAGCTGGTGATGAAGAGGCGATACGGGCCATACGTCTCATCGCCCGCGATCACGCGCGAGCCGCCGCCTGGTCCCAGGTTCTCGGCGCGCGCAAGGGCGCTGCCCGTCAGCCATACCAGCGCCGCCAGCAGCAACACGCTGGCCAGCCGCCGGCTGCTTGGGAAAGCAGCTGCCCACTCCTTGGCGTCGGGAAGCGCCCTGAACCGACGTCGATCGGTCCGTCCGTCCCGCAAACCGGTCACGACATCCTCCTCTCTGGCCATGGCGCAATGCCGGCCTGGGCTCTGCCTCACCCCTTGGTCGTCTCCACCCGCTGCCACAGCGCCTTCAGCGGACGCCGGCGCAGACGCACATTCCAGAGCACCAGCAGCCACAGGTGCAGCCGCGCCGCGAACAGCAGCAGCGTCCAGGCGAGCTCGCGGGCGCTGCGCGGGTAGCTCAACGCCAGTCGCGTCCCGTGCGCGACCTCCAGTTGCGCCGAGCGCATCGAAAACGGCGATTTGCGGATGTAGTCCTGGGCGTAGCCGCCGGTCGAGCGCACTTTCTGGCGCAGCCAGTCGCGGTAGGTCGCAGGGTAGCGGACGTAGACCCGCGCCTCCGGCGCGTAACGGACGCGATAGCCCGCACGCGCGATCTCGTGCGAAATCACGGCGTCCTCGGCCAGCGCATCGGGTGGAACCGCTGCCACAAGCTTCCGGCGGAAGGCGAATAGATAACCGGAGCAGAGCACGAACTGGCCAGCCCGGTCGCGCGCCAGCCGGACTGCGTGAGCGCTGTCGGTCAGCAGGTGTGACCAATATCCGAGCAGGGAGGTGCGCACATCGGCGCTAACGGGCCGGCCGGTGACCGCGCCCACCGCAACGTCTGCAAATGGAGCCAGCAGCGGCTCCAGCGAAGCTTCCCCGATGACGACATCCCCATCGCTCAAGACCACGATCTCACCCTGGGCCGCGCCCAGGCCGCAGTTGACGGCAGTCGGCTTGCCTTCGCCCGGATCAGCGATGTGCCGGACCAGGCTGCAACGGCGGCTGTACCGGTCCACGACAGAGGTCGTCTCCGCATCGGGGCAGATGACCAGGATCTCGCTGCCGGCAGGGACCTGCGCCACGAATGCATCGAGCGCCCTGCCGATGGTGGCCGCCTCGTGATAGCTGGTGATAAGGACGCTGATCATCGGTAGGCGCTCGCTACGGCAAAGGTGCCGCGCATCTCCATCGGCTGGACGAGGATTGCCAGGCCTGCACTGAGCAACAGCAGCGTCAGAACCATCCACGGCGCGGCCGCCTTGAGCGCCGCGGCCGGTGCACCAGGCCGCATCTTTCCTGGTCGGTCCTGCGCGATTTGGAACGCCGTCACGATCGAGCCGAAGGCGCCGGCATACAGGAAGATCGCCTCGATCGGAAAGAGCCATTCCGCAGGCACGATCGGGCCCATTCCCCACTGCACAGCGCCCCGGTGGAGTCCGATATCGGCCAGGAAGGACTGCAGTACGGGCGCAAGGGTCAGGCCACCGGTCAAAAAGTGGAAGCTGTAGTGGGCCAGCCACATCCCGAAGCCCAGCGGGACGAGGGCGTAGACATAGCGGCTGATGACCGTGCGCAGCGGCCCATCCTCTGGCGCCAGGAGCCGGCCAACCAGCGCAGTGACGGTCAGCAGCAGCGCAGGCAGGACGATCAGGCCCGCCAGGAAGATGACTGCCAACTCGATCGTTGGCGAGGCGCGTCCCAGCCAGCGCCCGACCTGTTCGCGCAGCGCGTAGACTGGCGGAACCATCGCAAACGCGTTGATAAAACTGCCGAAGACAAAGAGCGCAGTCAGGGCCGCCAGATCGAAGCGCTCGCTCAAGCGACCGATGCCGGAGCGGAACGGATCGCGCCATAACTCGGACGTGGGCCCGCGGCCGATGATGCCAACGTTATCGTATGGACAGGCATGGATGCAGTCGAGGCAGAAGGTGCAGTCCATGTTGCCCACCTTGCGCGGCTGGAAGAGCCACAGTTCGCAGCCCAGGCTGCCCTTGATGCAGTCTTTCGTGCGGCACGCGACGCATGCAGCCGGCTGGCGCGTCTTCACCTCCCACGGCGAGATCAGTGAGCCGAAAAAGTTGAATTGGCCGAGCGGGCACAGGTGCTTGCAGAAAGCCGCCCCGCGGAAGATCAGATCCACCGCGAACGCTACGGCGAAGTAGGCCAGCACGATCCAGGCGGTCAGCCACGGACTGGCCCACAGGCTGAAGCGTTCGTAGAGGAAAAAGAAGAACAGCACCAGCGCAACCGCCAGCCACTTGTTGCGCATGAACGCCGGGACCGGCCGACCGCCGCCCCAGAATCGATCGCGAAGCCAGCGGGAGACCCGTCGCGAGAGCATGAACGGACACGCCATGCAGAACAGATTGCCTGCCACCAGCAGCGCCAGCACGACCAGGCCGCGGTAATGCAGCCACACGCTGACCGTCGCCAGGTTTTTCGGCGCCAATTGGGGGCCGACCAACCCATCGAACACGACCAGCCCCGCAAGTAGCAGCACGGGCGTCTGCAGGGCGGCGCGGGCGTGCCGCCACTTGAGGAAGGGGCCAATCAGCGGCCACATCAAAACATCCGGGACGCGCCGCACGGTGTTACCGGGCACGGACGGTGAGTGGGAAGCGACGGGTCACGACGCGACCATCGGCAAGCGTCGCCCGGACGTCCACGCTCCAGTCGCCGCCCATGGTCCAGGCGATCGCGACGGTGTACTGCCCGGCCTCTTCGCTGACGACCTTGCCGAAGGACGGCTGCATGCCGGCATGGCTCATGTTGCCTTCGACCTGCAGGCGGGCGCCCGTCACCGGTTTGCCGTCGGGATCGCGAAGGGTCACAAGGAGCATGCCATCGCCGACGGCCGGCGCGCTCGGCTGTGCGCTCAGGGTGACGGTATAGCCATCCTGTGGGGTTGTCACCCCCTGCTGCACGCGTCCACACCCGGCCGCGCTGCACAGGAGTGCGAGGGCGAGCGCCAGGAAGCAGTTCGCTCGGAACGAGCCGCGCCGGGCAGACGGAAGCTGCAGAGCCTTCATCGGAGACACATCGTTGGTCGCTAGTAGTTGAGACATGGGCTTAGGGAATCAATGCCACCCAAATCAGCGGAATCACTAGCGCCATCGGCGCAAAGAAGATGAATGCGTACCACCGGCTATCGTACTTCAAGTGCATGAAATAGAGGATGACCAGCATGGCCTTCGCCACCGCCATGATCAATAGCAGAGGCGTCCTCAGACCCCCGGCCAGATAGGCGACGCCCACCTCGACGGCGGTCAGGATCGCCAGCGCAACGAACACCAATAGATAGGTGCGGCTGCCGGGATAATGATGTGGCTGGGGGCTCCCCTTGTCAGGCTCCACGTGATTCATGGTCACATCCTCACAACAGATAGATAATGGTGAACAGAATGATCCAAACGATATCGACGAAGTGCCAGTAGAGGCCGAAGACCTCGACCTTGGTGAAATCCTGGGCCGTGATCAGTCCCTTACCCGCCCACCTGAGCGTCAGGAGGCACCAGAGCAGTCCGATGAACACGTGGAAGCCGTGGAACCCCGTCACCGTGAAGAAACCTGCCCCGAAGAGGCTGCTCGAAGGAGTCAGCTCGCCGCTGCTGATCAGATGGTAGTATTCATACATCTGGATGCCGAGGAAGGTGGCGCCGAAGAGCAGGGTCAGCAGCAGGAAGTTCCGCAGCCGTTTTCGGTTGCCTTGTTCGATCGCAGCCACCGACAGCGCCACCGTCACGCTGCTGCAGATCAGGACGAACGTATTGATACCGGTCAACGGGATGTCCAAGACCTGGTTCGCATCCGCCGGGCTGCGCCCGCGCATGTCCAGGAAGCCTGCAATCAACGAGGAGAAGAGCATGACCTCGGAGGCAAGGAACAGCCACATGCCCAGCTTTCGGGTGTCCAGGCCAGCGGCGCTGACCGTTGCTTCGTGTGCGTCTACGGCAGAAGTTGCTTCGCTCATGGCGTCACCTGATCGGAAAGCGTGAAACGCGTGGCGTGAAGGCAGGAGCGCGGACAGCGCGAGTCACTCGCCACGCATCATTCATCAAGATGTCAATCTCCCCCCGCGGCACTCGGCGCAGGGGTGGGCGCGCTGGTCGTTCCCGGGACGGGTCGCTCGCCATACCCGTATGGATCGCCATCGACGACCGGCGGGGCTGGGAAGTTGTGCACCGGCGGCGGCGATGACAGGGTCCATTCCAGGCCGAAGGCTCGCCACGGGTTGGCCCCGGCCACCTTGCCGCGCACCAGGCTGTGCAGTGCGTTATAGAGAAACGGCAGCGCGGCCGTTGCCAGCAGGAAGGAGCCGAGGGTTGAGAGCAGGTTCAGCCCCCAAAACTCCGGCGCATAGGTGAAGACGCGGCGCGGCATGCCCTGTAACCCGGCGAAGTGCTGCGGGAAGAAGGTGAGATTGAACCCAAGGAAGGTCATCCAGAAGTGCAGCTTTCCCAGTCGCTCGTTAAGCAGCCGCCCCGTGATCTTCGGGAACCAGAAGTACATCGCGGCAAAGGTCGCCATCACGGTGCCGCCGAACAGGACGTAATGCAGATGCGCCACGACGAAGTAGGTATCCTGCACGTGGATGTCGATGGGCACGGAGGCCAGGAAGATGCCGCTCAGACCGCCGATGACGAACATGGAGAGAAACGACAGCGCAAACATCATGGAGGTGGTGAAGCGCAGCTTGCCGCCCCAGATGGTGGCGAGCCAACTGAAGATCTTCACTCCGGTAGGCACCGCGATGATCATCGATGTCACCATGAATGGGACTCGCAGGAAAGGATCCATGCCGCTGGTGAACATGTGGTGCGCCCAGACCAGGAACCCGAACACGGCGATCGCCAGGCTGGAGACGGCGATCAGCTTGTAGCCGAAAACCGGCTTGCGCGAGAAGACTGGCAGCACCTCGGAGATGACGCCGAAGGCAGGCAGAACCATGATGTACACGGCAGGATGCGAATAGAACCAGAAGAGGTTCTGCCACAGCAGCGGGTTGCCGCCGGCTGCGGGTGCGAAGAACTGCGCTCCCAGTGTGCGCTGGATGATCATCATCGCCAGTGCGCCGGAGAGCACCGGCGTGCCCAGCAGGATGATGATCGAAGTTGCCACGATCGACCACACGAACAGCGGCATCTGGTCCAACTTCATGCTGGGCGTGCGCAAGCCGAAGATCGTGGTCAGGAAGTTGATCGCGCCGAAGATCGAGGAGAACCCGACAAATTGCAGGGCGACCGCCCATAGGGTCTGGCCGGTCGGGGTCGTTGTGCTCAGCGGCGGATAGGCGGTCCAGCCGCTCTCTGCGCCGCCGACGAAGAAGCTGGCCAGCATGAGCAGCCCGCCCGGAACCAGCAGCCAGAAGGACAATGCGTTCAAGCGCGGGAAAGCCATGTCGTTGGCGCCGATCATCAGCGGCACCACGTAGTTGCCCAGGCCCGTCAGCACCGGGATGATCCAGAGGAAGATCATGATCGTCCCGTGCAGGGTCATTACCAGGTTGTATTGGCTGCCTGTGATGAGGTCGTTATCGGGCACAGCCAACTGCACCCGGATCAGCTCTGCAAGCACGCCGCCAAGGATGAAAAAGGCGAAGGCCAGCACCAGGTATTGGATGCCGATGACCTTGTGATCGGTGTTGAAGATCAGATAGTCGCTGAGTTTCCGCCCACCATGGCGGATCAGTCCCGTACTTGCGACCGCGTCTGTTGTCATGTGATCCTCGCAAAACTACGCAGACCGCAGAGTTACTGCCAGAAAGGCCCGAAATCTGCGGCCTGCCCTCGGTGATCAGGAAGCGGCTACTTCTGCCCCAATAGGTATTGCACCATTGCCTCGATCTCCTGCTCCGTCATGCGCTGACCGTAGTCGCCCGGCATGACCGGCTGGTAGTTCGGCACGAGGTGCGCGTTCGGTCGAACGATGGCGGTGCGGAGATACTCCTCCGCCGATTGGCCCGGCACCGTGACGCCAGCCCGGCTGCCCATGCCGTCCAGGTTGGGGCCGACCATACCGGCGGCGGCGGCGTCCGTAAGTTTGTGGCACGCGTTGCATCCGTACTGGTTGAAGAGCTGCCGGCCGTAGGCCACGGGATCAGCCGCTGCAGCGGCGCCTCGCTGCTTGGCGCCGACCTGGCTCTGGATCCAGTTCTGAAAATCGGATCCCGACTCGACGACCACCTGTGACCGCATGACGGCATGGCCCGCACCGCACAGCTCGGCGCAGACGACGGGATAGACGCCGAGTTCAGTGCCGGTCAGCGTGGTCTCGGTGATCTTGCCGCCCACTGCGTCCTTCTTCATGCGCATCTGAGGCACCCAAAACGCGTGATTGACATCAGCCGACGTGATCCGCAGACGCGCCTGCCGGCCCAGGGGAATGTGCAGCTCGCTGGTCTTGACGTCGTAGTCCGGGTAATAGAACTCCCACGAGAACTGGCGCCCTATGACATCCACCTTGATGTGGTCGGGCTGAAGGCGATCGATATCGACCAGGATCCGGTAGCTATAGATGGAGATGCCGACCACGATCACTGCGGGAATGGCGGTCCAAAGCACCTCAAGCTTCGTGTTCCCGCGTATGGGCAACCCATCTCCGTCATCGTCCGGCTCGCGGGCAAAGCGCACGATGGCATACAACAGGAAGCCCTGGACGAGCACAAAGACCGCGGTGGCGATCCCCAAGAGCACGCTGAACAGGGTGTCGATCAGCGCGCCCTGGCTGGAAACAGCGTCGCTGAGGAAAGGGTTTGCCACGCCCATCACGACGCCTGCGACCACCGCGACGGCGCCGATTACAATCGCGGCCAGTTTGGCCGAACTGTCGAAGGCCCTAACCTGTGGCTCGGTTGCACGCTGACTGGCTTGATGAGACATGAAGCTGCAGGCTCCTCCGCCGAAATCGCCAGGCGCACACGGTCGCTGAGGGCCGACGCGCTAGAGCGAATCACATCCTGGAATGGGTCGCGCGCCCGCACGTGCTGCACCGCAAGTCGCCAGCCGATGCCCGGGGCGGGGGCACGAACCGTTTGCACAAGACCGAACGTACTTTACCCCGGTTGGGTGAGCTTGTCAAGTCTCTGTTCACCTAATGCGTTGCTTGATCAATGCCTTCACAATCACATTTCAACCGTCGAGCTTTGGCAGCACATTGGTTCGGACACGGAAGAGAAAGGCATAGACGAGCGGCAGCAGCATCGCGAAGGCAAACCATTGCACCGCGTAGAAGAGATGTGACCCTTCGTCCAGTCGGATGTCGGGATCGGGTCGCGGCAGCCAACGCACGGTGTCGCCGGCAGCCGGTTCTTCCTCCAGGTAGAGCGGCAGCAGGCGGTAGGGCAACTGCTCCTGAATGCGAGGCAGGTCGACGCGGAACCAGGCTTCGAGGCGCGGGCGATCGGGGCTCAACGCCGGATCCACCGGGGACAGCGTGTTGCGCCTCGACTGGCTCTGGCGCAAGATCCCCTGCACCTCGACCTCGCCCGGTGGGAGGTGAAACTGCATCCGCTGTTCGCGGCCGGAGAACTCGAATGGCAGCCAGCCGCGATCCACGAGCACCGCCGCATCGGAGCCGGTGATGCGCAGCGGCGTCAGCACATGAACGCCGGGCGCGTCGCCGTAGGTGCGGTTGCGCAGAACGATTTCCTGTTCGAAATCGTAGACGCCGCGCACCGTGGCCCGTCGCAGATTGGCTTCGTCGGGATTCAATGCGCCGCCGTCGAGCGGCTGCGCCGGTTGGCTCAGTCGCGCCAGGATTTGGGCATTAGCGGCTCTCCGGAGCTGCAGGCGCTCCACCTGCCACAGGCCCAACCCGAGCATCAACAGGGCGCCGAGGAGGATGACAAGGGTCGCCAGCAACCATCGGCCGCGAAAAGGGGACGGCGTCGAGGTCATCGCAGCTCACACGAGGCGGATCTTGGGCTTCATGAGGGTGCGCCCCTTCCAGGTGGAACCTCCACGAATGGCGTGAGCCATGGAGCGGAAGGCGAGTCCTGCGCCCACGAGCACAGCTAGTGGATAGCAGAAAGTAAGGTATCCGGGCAGCCGGAAGCGCCGGTAGGTCAGGCCAAACAGCGCCAGCGCACCCGCTACCTGGATCGCCGAGAGCGCCAGTACGAGGGATGCAATGGACGCTCCCAATGCGGCAGCCAGCAGGGTCAGCAGCGGCTGGACAAAGACGATCGGAAGCCAGGCCCAGATGACCAGACAGGGCAAGATGCGATAGTCGAACCCGGCAAACAGGTTCTTGCTGAAACCTTCGATCACCTGCCTGGCATCCTGGTACATCCGGCAGTGCACCTGGCCCGTCGCATCGGCCACGCGCCAGCGGTAGCGGTGTGCGACGGTTAGCCGGCCCAGGCTCAGATCATCCACCGCGGCCCCGCGAATCGCGGCATAACCTCCGATGCCGGCATATGCTTCGCGGCGAAAGAGCATGTATTGTCCGATGGCTGTGCTCAACGTTGGTGATTTCAAACGATAGGCCAGGGCAAGCGGCAGAAATGCAAAGAGGCCCCACTGCATCACCAGCGGCACGGCCAGCTTCTCGGCCCAGGTCACTACCTCCTCGCGCGGCACGGCGGTCATCAGGTCGGCCGCTTCAGCCATCAGTGCGGCGACACCGGATCGGACCGCGCGTGGTCCGTGCCGCGTATCCGCATCCGTGAAGAGCAGCAGATCACCTCTTGCCGCCTGGCTGAGCTGATGGCATGCCCAGTGCTTGCCCAGCCAGTCTTCGGGCAACGGGCTCCCCGGCACCACGCGCAGGCGGCAATCGTGTGCGGCCAGCTCGGCCAAGATCGCGCCCGTGCGGTCGGTCGAGTGGTCATTGAGGACCAGCACTTCGAGCTCGGGGTAGTCTTGCGCCAGCAGCGACCGGACACAAGGCCCGATGTTGGTCTCCTCGTTGCGAGCCGGGATCAGCACCGAGACGCCTGGCCATTTCGCGGGCGCCGGATAGCTCTCCAACCGCCGCAGCGCGCGCCAGTTGCTCAACGCAATGCACACGAGCGCCGCCGTGAAGGCAACCAGACTGAAGTAGTGGTAGATCAGCAAACTCATGATGGCAGACGTGCGCGGCGAAGGCGCCGCCGCGGCGAGCCTAAGCCGCCCGATCGCCTCTGTGTGATCTCGATCTGCGCCGCAGCGTCTGTCGCAGATCCGAACGGTGCTTCCAGGCCAGCAGGCACACATTGGCGGTCCAGGCCACGAGAACCGGGGCGCCGATGCGCCAGGGCGCAAGCCATGCCGGGCCGGGGAAGAGAGCGATGAGAACCGACTGCGCGAACAGAAGGAAAAGCAGCCAGGCGCCCATCGTGAGCATGACGGCCCAGCCCGGCGGCGAAACCGTGTAGAAGAAGAGCGCCAGGAAGCTGCCCAGGACCAACGGCCCGTGAGGCAGCGTCAGCCCCGTCCACACGCCGAAGGTTGTGGCGATCGCCTTTCCCCCGCGAAAGCCCAAGAACGGCGAGAAGGCGTGGCCAAACACTGGCGCCAGCACGACCGGGACAAGTCCCCAGCCCGTGACCCCATAAGCGTGGTAGGCGATGCCCACCGGGATCGCGCCCTTCAGGCCGTCGAGGATGACAGCCGGCAGCCCGATCCGCCAGCCACCGGCGCGCACCGCATTGGCGGCGCCGGGGTTGCCGTCCCCGAAACCGCGGATATCGCGGCCGACAGCCAGCTGGCTCAGCCACACGGAAAACGGCAACGCACCGGCGATGAAGCCGGCTATGCTCCACAAGAGTACGGTAGCAATCATCGGCAAAGGCTTTTCGACTGCCGCCAGGCAGGAATAGCGCCAGCAGCCGTTTGTGGCTGCTGGCGCGATATTATACTATAGGGTCGGCCGTGTGGCCGCACTGCTGATTCGCATTCGTCGTGGATACGCTGGCCGCTTGCCCGTGGCGTTGCTTTCCCCGGAATTCACACCGCGAGCGGCGCCGGGTTCGTATTGGGCGGCAGCTCATCGTGAGTGCACTCGCGCCGCCTGACCAGTTCCGCATTGCCCTCGCTGACCGGTGGTGCAGATCATGCCCGGTTCAGCCCTGGCGTTGAAGTCTGGCGATGCGCACCCTCGGGCGGGCCGGCGGCGAACGCGGTCACCATGCGCTGCGTCTCTTCCCACCCTGCATGGTCCGGCAGGATCATGTCGTGGGCGCCGTCGACTTCCACGTACTGCGTGGGGCAGCGCATGCGCGACAGCAGTCTGCGAGTGGCCGGCGTCCTCACGACTGGGTCGCGGCCGCCCTGCACCACCAACACCGGAACGCGAACTTCCGACGCAGCGGCATATGCTGCTCGCGATACGGCTCGCACCTGGTCGATCAGGCTGAGCGGCGCCCGAAACTCGCGCAGCGCGCGCAGCGCGTCGGGATCTTCGAGGTTGATCCCAGGCATAAACTTGCTGATCGCTTCGCGAAGCCTGGGATCATCCAGATTCGCGTTGCGAAGGGGACGGAAGGAGGCAGGCAGAAAGGGCCGCACGACGAGGTCGGCGAGACGCATCCATTTCGCCTCTTGCCACCAGAAGGGCGCAATGAGGGCCAGTCGATCCACCAGGTCGTCGGGCGCCGCTGCGAGTGCAACCGTGGCGCCCATCGAGTAGCCGACCAGCATCAGCGGCTGGTGCCCGTTGGAGACCAGCGCGCCCGCGGCGTCTCGTACTGCGTCCACCCACTCGCGCCAGCTTCGGTCCACCAGCGTGGCAAGATCGGCGCCGAAGCCGGGCAGCAGGACTGCTTGCACCGTCCAACCATTGCTGTGCAGCGACTCGGCCAGGCCTCGCATTTCGGCCGGGGTGCCGCCAAAGCCATGGACCAGCAACGCGGCCGGCTGGCCGCCCTTCAAGATGAAAGGCGCGTGCTCCGGGCCCTGAAACACCGGAAACGAAGGCAACCGGGAATCGCCATCGGGGGTTGCCCGCGCATGAAGGAGGTCGAACGCGAACAGGAACCCACCCTGCAGCACGATGCCCCAACCGGCGCCGGCAGCGAATGGGTCGCTTTGGCCCCAACGGAGCACGACCGCCAGCCCGACCGCCACGTAGACCACGTCAAGCCCGGTGTTGATCCAGAGGAGCCGGCGCAGTTTTCGCGCCTCGCGCTCGGCTTGTTCAAGGCTCTGAGGCGCGGCGCCCCGCCGCTTATCTGCGCTCCGCTGTCCGAAGAATGCAATGGCTGCATCGATCAGTCCCCAGACGACCGCCTGCACGCCGAAGCCGCGCCAGAACGGATCGCCCAGCAACACCAGAAACGCGCCGACAGCACAGCTTAGCGCGCTCCAGAGCAGGAGGCGCCGCGATAGCAGGAGCTGGAAATCGCGTAACGGGCTCATGCGCCGGGGAGAGCCTCCACCCTGGGGCCCTCAGCCGTGTCGCGCACTTGCCAGCCCATCTCGGCGATACGCTGGCGCAGCTGATCTGCCGCGGCCCAATCGCGGTGACCGCGCGCTTCCTGTCGCTCGATCACCAAAGCCATCACCGCTTCGGGCACGGAAGATCGGGGAGGGCCGGCCTCCACCGCTGCCAGCGCCTCCTCCCAGACCTGACGCGGCAAGCCTGCATCAGGCTCGGGCCAGTGAAACGGTCCGAATTCGCTCAACGGGAACTGCTCGCCTGCTCCGAAGCGCCGCTGGGTGTGCTGCCACAGCACTGTGACGCCACCTGCCCCCATCACCTCGGCCGAGCCGGATTCCAGATCGGTAAGCAGCACGGTGTGCTCATCGAGGCCGATGACGCGCGCTGCAAGCGGCAGCAAGGCCCTGAGCGTTTCAAAGCGCTCCTGGCCCATGAAGCAGCGGCTGGTATCCAGCTCCTCGCCACCTTCCGCGTTGTTCCAATGTGGGATGAACACCAGATTGAGGCCGTAGACGCCGAACAGGTCGAGCCCCAGCTGCCAATGCGGATCCTCGCCGGCCTTGAAGATCTCATAGATCGGCAACGCGGCCGCGCCTGCGGCGATCACCGCGGCGCTTGCGAGCGCAAGCGTGGCGCCCACGCGCTGTCGTGCCAGCATCCGGTGCCAGGCCAGGCTTCCGGTCAGCTGCCGCACGGCATAAGTGGGGCTGCCGGGCCCCATGAAGATCAGATCGGCGTGCAACAGGGGCGCGGTGATGTGCGGATCTTCAGGGCTGAATGGGCTATTGCGCCGCCGTGCAGGTAAGACGAACACCTCTGGCGAGCGGCTCGCCAGGCGCTTGTGGAGGTAATCGGCGATCCTCCCCGCCACCCGATCCGAGTTGGCTTCGAACCCGGCGGGAGTCTCCAAAACAGCGATCCGCAGCGGCGCGGGCAAGGTTCTTGCCAACCGTTCGAAGGCCCGGCCGCCGGCCAGCGATGTTTCGCCTGAGCCGAACAAGGCAATGCGTCCAGGGGCGTGGCCTGCGGTATGCATATATTACCTCCGTTGTCGGGCGAGCATGGCTTGCATCTCGTCGACAGGCCCCACAATCTCCAGACCGGCGCACTGGCCCGTGTCCTCAAGAAGCACGCGTTCGGACACCCCTTCGCCGGCGAGCAGACGTACACTGACGCGGGCGGTCAGGCTCTCCACGACCCGCTGCATCATGGCGACGCGTTCGGGAGAATGCAGCAGCCCCCCACCCGCGCGCTGTGCGACGATCTCGAGACGGCAGCGGGCTCCTACAGCCGGCTGCGGCCGCCGGTCGATCATCCGCCACGCCACCTGGGTGTCAGAGAGACTGAGCGTTTCGGTGATCGCGCCGGTGTACGTGGCGAAGCGGAAGAGCCGATTCTGATGCCAGAGACCCACGATGAAGCCCGGAAACGCGCTGCGCAGCCAGGGTATAATGGCGATGGAAGCGGTGAGGCTTGTGCCGACTGCGCCGAAGTGGTTGCTCTGCAGCCAGATCCACGCCTTCGGGAAGGCCTGCCCCCAATCCTTCTCGATGTAGCCTCGTCCCCCGGTGAAGTCGATCGCATGACTGTCGACGGTGAGCGCTCCTTCCATGGCGTGGTCGAAGCTCAGGACGCCGTGATAGCATTCCATGAATGGTGCAAACGCGTACGGGCCCATGATGCCGGGCGAAGTCCATGTCACCGGCCACGGAGTCGTTTGGGGGAACGTCAGCTCGCCCCGCAGGGTGCGCTCGGGTGAGACGATCTCCAGCGACAAGCCCCGGCTCCCAAAGTGGTTTGACCCGATCCAGAAATCGAATTCTCCAGGAGTGTGCCGGAACTGATCCAGAGGATAGCGATGGTAGGTCGCAGCACCGGTCAGCCCGTCGAGGGTCTGAACGAAGCAGTGGGATGCATCGCGTTGCTGACCCAGGAAGACGCCGGGAATCACTGCCCAGCGATGCCCGGCATCCCTGTCGACCAGCTTGTAATACCACCCTTCAAAGAAGGGAGGTCGGTGTCCCTCGCCGTGATACGCTGCGGGACGCCAGGTTTGGCGCAGCCCAGAGATCATCGGCTGTCCGATCTACCAGGCGCCAAACTCGTCGCCGCAGCCGGACATCTTCGTCGCCGCGATAGGGGGTTTGGCATCCAGCGGTTCAGGGGCCGGTTCCGGCACAGGCGTCCAGTAGGCAGCCATCTTCTGCAGATAGGCTGGGTCGCCGCCGGGTATCTCGCGATCACCGATCACGAACGTGTAGCGGCCGACCTGGCGGTCGTCGCTCCAGACGGCGACGGTGTAACGCCCATCGGCAGGCAACGTGACGCGCTCCTCCTGTCGTTCCCAGTACGATTTACGGCCGAACGGCTCGTAGAACGTCTTCGCGGGCCCGGCGGACGCCCTCATCAGATACGCGCCTGCATCCGCCCCTCTTGCCACTCCTTCCGGCAGGCTGAGCTGCCCCAGCCCAGGGCCCATGAGCGCCATTGCGGGAGCAAACGTCTCCTGCCCTGCGATTTGGGGAATCACGATGCTCAGCAGGATCGACTGCCCTTTCTTGCCGTCGAACGTGAAGTAGTCTACGTCGTCGCGGCGGTCCAGCGTTGCGTAGATTGCGGTGGAAACTGCGGGCCTGGCCACAAACCGGGGCGCTTCCGCGGTGAAGTCCTCATCCTCGAAAAACGGTTGATGAGCTACTGCCGGCGTCGCCGTCACGATCACGGCTGCCAGGGCTAACAACACGATCAGCAAGCGTCCCATTTTGTCTTTTCCCTATCCATCACTCATCACTGCACCGAATACCAAACCGAGATCAGATCAAAGGTCGAGGTTGCCTCGGTGTCCGCTGTGGTATGCCTCAAGAATCGCAGCGGCGACAGCGTCCGCCTGCCGCGCGCTCGCCGGCATCCGAAACGGCACTTTCCGCCAGAACGCGGTGTCCACTGCTCCCGGACGGACCAGGATGACCCGGCGATGCCGCTCCTCTTTCCGAAGCGCCTCCACCCACGCTTCCAGCCCGGCTTTGGCAGCCACGTAGGCCCCAAGTCCCGGCAGCTTGAGCCGCTCGCTGACCGCGCCGAGATAGACCAGGGCGGCTTCAGGCGTGAGCAGCGGCAGGGAGTAGTGTGTCGTCACATACGCGCCCGTCAGGTTGGCGTCGACGATGCGCTGCCACGCCTCGGGCCGCAAAGCGGCCGTGGGCTGCGAGGCGATGTCGCCCGCTGCATAGACAAATAGATCGATCTCGCCGGCCTCTTGTCCGACTTCCATCGCAACCCGCTGCACGGCGAAAGGTTCGGCGGCTTCAGCCTCGAATGCCTGAGCGGCCAGGTCGACCGCGCTTGCACCGTGCCCGGCCGCGAAAACTCGCCACTGTTCGGCTGTCAGCTTCGCCACGAGCGCACGGCCGATTCCACCTGCCGCACCCCAGACCAGCGCATTCCTGTTCATGACAAGGCCTTTTTCGCCGCAGTCGCGGCGGCTCCTGCCCCGTTCGGGTGTTCTTTGTTGAGCTCATCCAACACATCGATGAGCGTCTTGTTCGCCGGGATATCGTTCATCCGGCCGGCATGGTGGATGTAACGAACCAGGCCAGCGCGATCCACGATCGCAAGCTCGGGCATTCGCCCCAGCTTCAACAGATTGACCTCCTGCCCATACAGGTCAGCCACGCGGTGTCGCGGATCCGCCAGGCCCGGGAATGGAAGCCGTTCCCGCTGCCAGAAGGCTTGCACGGCGTTCTTCTCTTCGGGACAGATCACCAGGATCTCAGCATTGCGAGCAGTGAACTGGGTGTAGTCTTGGCGCAACTGCGCCATGTGCCGGCGGCAGTGCGGTCAGCCCAGGCTCCGGTTGAAGACCAGGATGATGTTCTTGGCGCCCCGGTAGTCGGAGAGGCGCACCGTCTCTCCTCCCTGGTCAGGCAGGGAGAAATCAGGTGCGGTCCCCATGATGTGAAGTTCAGCCATGTTTCCCCTCAATCTGCGGTGCAGCGGAAGCCGGGTTGCGTTCCATTGGCGCCGCCTCTAGTCAACGAACAACATCTCCTTTATAACACGTGTATATGGTTTGTAAAAGGTGTGCCGAATACAATTCCGCGTTTTGCCGCGAATATCGCCTCGCGTTCGGGCAGGGGCGCAGCCTTCCGGAGTCAGGCTGCGTCCGACGCGCGGGGAGGGGAAGGCATCCCACCCCAGCGCGTTCAACGTCGGATCGCCTCCAACAGCGCAATCGTAGCGGCCACAACTTGCGCTTTTTGGTCTGCAGGGTCGATCGTCGCCTGGCCATCCCCGGATTGCGGGCCATACGCGCCGAACTGAGCGTGATTGCCGCCCACGATACGGGCCCAGACAGTGGAAGGCGGCAGCAGCGCCCTGGACGCCGCGATCTTGTCAGGGGTTGCCAGCCCATCATTCGAGCCGGAGATCGATGTCACCTTGAGGTCGCGGTCAGCCAGGCTGTTGTTGTCCGCAGGATAGGCTGCCCATAGCACCAGTCCCTCGGCTGCCTCCGGCCTGCCGTGAACATAGGCTGCCGCCATTGCGCCGCCGAGCGAGTGGCCACCGATCGACCAGTTCTGAATCTCGGGGTGCGCTGCAATCACTTCATCGGCGCGATTCGCGCCGAAGACGGCGAGGTTGAACGGCATCGGCGGGATCACGACGAGGTAGCCTTGCTCTGCGATGGCGCGCGCAGCGGGAGCATAGGAGCGTGGGTCGACCCTGCCACCTGGATAGAGGATGAGACCTGTGGTCGGTTGCTCATGGGTAGGTCGGAAGGTGATCCACGGGCGAAGCTCGACCGCCACCTTGCTGTCGGATTCGAGCGCGGCAAGCGCCTCCGGTGCAGGTCCAAGCGGCGAATACGCCCACGCTGTGAACGCCCCGGCCGCGAGCACGACCAGAACCAGGATCGCCACAAGGAGCCACTTCAGGATGCGCATCTTAGCCTCCCCGCTGGGTCATTCCGTCGCACTCCGACTGCCGGCGAACGATCGCGACGGATCGGGATTCGCCAGGAGTCGTCGCCATGCGAACACCGCCACCCAACCCATGATCAGCCCAGCCAGAATGCCGGGCGCCCAAGGTCCCACGGCTCCCAGCAACCAGCCGCCGATGATGGGGGACGCGATGCGCGAGAGGCTCTCCAACGATGCTGCAATGCCCAACGCGCCGCCGATTTCCTGCGGCTGCACCACGCGGGTGAGCGCCGAATTCACCACGGTGTTGAGCACCCCCGTAGTGAACGCCAGGGGAATCAACACCAGCATCAGAATCGGCACGCTGGGGGTGAACGCCCAGGCCAGCAGCGCCAGCGCCTGGATCGCCGCGCTCCAGAAGATGAGCCGGTACTCGCTGAAGCGTGCAGTCAAGGGGCCGATGAGGCCGCCTTGGACGATGACAGAGAGCAAGCCGACGTATGCCAGGAGATACGCGGTCGATTGGGCGTTCGACCCCAGGCGATTCTTGGCCCACAAGGTGAACATCGTCTGGAAGAGTGCGGCTGCAAGCGCAGTAAACAGGCGAATGTTCAGCAGCGGGCCGACGCGCGGTTTGGCCAACGCGGCAAGCATCGCTCGAAGGCTGATGAGCGAGCGCGGTTGGTGCATCATCTCAGCTCTGCGTTCAGGCGTCAGCGACTCGGGCAGCAGCAGGGCGACCCCCAGGAAGTTGAGGAACGCCAGGCTGGCCGCAGCGAACGCCGGTGCGCCGTAGCCCCAGTTGCTCAATGCGCCGCCGATGGCTGGCCCCAGGATGAAGCCGAGGCCAAAAGCCGCGCCGATCAGGCCGAGTCCCTTAGCGCGGTTCTGCGAATCGGTGATGTCGGTGATATATGCTTGCGCGACGGTGATATTGCCGCCGGTCAGCCCTGCGACGAAACGTGAAATGAACATGACGCCGAGGATCGTCGCCCGCTCCAGGGCCGCGAGCTGATCGGGTGTGGTCGAAGCCAGCGGAATCGCAGCCAGCGCTCGACCGATCGGATCGGCCAGACCCAGGATCAAAAAGCTGATGGCTGTGCCGCCGATGCTGATCAATAACACGGGACGCCGGCCATAGCGATCGGAGAGGCGACCCAACAGCGGCGCGCCGATGAACTGCGCCAGCGCATACGAGGCGACCAGCAGTCCGATCACAAACTCGCTGGCGCCGTACTCCCCGGCATAGTACGGCAAGAGCGGCAGAATAAGACCAAATCCCACCAGGTCAATGAAGACCACGAGAAATATGTTCGCCAGACGACTTACCTTCATCGTTGTTCCCCCTATCTTTACACGCCTAACCCCTGTTCATTCCATTGCGCGTATGGAGCCCAAAGGGACGTGGCAGGGTTCCATTCGTCAGGAACCATCGCGACCCGCCGCGCGACCCGCCGCCTGTGCGCCCGAGCCCTTCCTGTGGTACCGGTCGATCACGCGTCCCACCTCTCGCCGGTCAATCGCCAGGAACAGCGTCATGCCGAAGACAATAAGCATGTTGGTCAACAGGAAGAAGATCACCTCCTCGATCGGCAGCACCCCGCCGACCATGATGCCCGTCGATTGCGCCGGATCGATCGTCCACGTGCCGGAGCCGATCGCCACGAAGTCGGCAAGGCACAGATAGAGCCATGGCAGCAACAGCGCGGACAGCACGAGCCGGCGATGATGCCATAGCAAATCGCCACCCACTAGCAGCTGCAAGATGACCGGAAGCAGCAGCCACGCGGCTTCGAGCGCCAGGTACGCGCCCGGCGTCCACTTCGCGAGCAGCGCAAGGATCGAAGCCAGCCAGACCGCGCCAACGACCGCGGCGGATGCGAAGCGCAGCGTTCGCCGTCGGGGCGCCGGCATCGGCGCCGGGCGAAGATGGCGGATCAACCAGAGCAGCCACAGCCCTGTCATCAGGGTCTGTAGTACAAAAAAGAGGTACTCCTCGACCGGCACCCATCCGATGGTGATGCCAGTGACCAGCGCCGGATCGTAGTACCAGACTCCGGTCGCCACGAGGTAATTGTCCCATGGCGTCGTCCAAATCACTGCCAGCGCCACGTGCAGCAGCAGCACCAGCCAACCCGGCTGGTTGTTGAGATCGGGTGGAGGACGGCGTTCTCGCCGCCAATCGCGCCATGTCGCTGCGGCGAGAATCGCCAGTGGGATGCCGAGGAAGACGATGAGAAACCCGAAATAGGTCATGGGACCCCAACCGCATCGCTTGCGCGATCAAGCGCAGCGACCTGGTCGGCGGTGAGCCGCCAGCCAGTGGCAGCTGCGTTGTCTGCGGCCTGGCGGGCGTTCTTCGCGCCGGGGATCGGCAGCGCGCCTTTGCAGATGACCCAGTTGAGCGCCACCTGGTTGGGTGTCTTGTCGCGCGATTCGCCGATCTCCCGCAGCAGGGCGACAAGCGGCTGAATCCGCGCCAGATAGTCCCGGCGGTAGCGGCGAGCGCGGGTGCCGGTCGGCGGATTGTCCGGCGTGTATTTGCCGGTGAGCATTCCCATCGCCAGCGGACTGTAGGCGATCAGTGTGACTCCCAGCTCGTGGCATGCCGAGAGCAGCCCGCTGCGCTCAGGCTCGCGGTGAAGCAGACTGTACTGCACCTGGTTGGCGGCCAGCGGTACGCCGTGTCTTGCCAACGCCGCGTGGGCGCGACGCATCTGCTCGACGTTGTAGTTCGAGACGCCGACGGCTCGCGTCAGACCGGAATCCACTGTTTCGGCCAACCCCTCCATCCAGGTCTCGATGGGAACGGGCGGGAAGGGCCAATGGATCTGGTACAGGTCGATCTGCCCCAGTCCGAGCCGTTCTAGGCTGCCGCGCAGCGCCTGCGGCAACGAGCCCTTCCTCCAACGCCACGGGTAGGGGAAGAACTTGGTGGCCACGCTGACTTGCCGCCCGCTTCCCCGAATAAACTGGCCCAGGAAGCGCTCCGATCTGCCCCAGCCATAGATCTCGGCCGTGTCGAAGAACGCAAATCCTGCCTCCAGGGTCGCGTCAAACGCGGCCTTCAGATCGGCCTCGACATACCCTTTGCCGTAGCCCCAAACCATGCTGTCGCCCCATGACCAGGTGCCGATGCCGAGTGAAGCGACGCGCAGGTCGGTCCGGCCGAGCTGGATGAGGTCAGCCGACGGTGTGGTCATTGAACCGTCCCCCTTCTGGTACATGAGTCTGCTGGAGCGTTGCGCGCCAGGCCTGCCCGGGCCGCGGCAGGCATGACGGGCTCGATGAATCCCCTCGGGATGCGGCGCAGCACCGCCTCGGCGACTCGCATCCCACCCAGAGCCACTGCAAGCGCCGATTGACCGGGGAAGATGCTGTCGCCGACCAGCCAGAGGCCGGGCGCCACCTGGGGCGCCCATGCGCGAAACAGACTCGTTTGAGGAAACCCCCCTACCCAGCCGCGGCTGCGATGCGTGAAGCGCTGGAAGCTGATCGGGGCGCCGGGCAGGATCAGCCTGGTCGCCCCGCGCAGGCCGGGCAGCACAAGGCCGGCCGCGGCCAGGACGCGCTCGGTATACTCCTGTTTTCGCGCCTCATACGCGCCGCGATCGTGTTCGAAGAGATCCCACCAGGGCTGTAACCGGGTATGGGTGCTGATCGTGAGCGCGCGATGACCGGCGGGGGCGCGACCGGGATCATCGGGCAGGCTGAGTGACAGGAAGACGCTGTTGCCCTCGCCCAACGGCTCGGCTGCAAGCACTTGGTGATGCAGCGGCGCATCGTCCGGTACCGCGCCTGCATCCAGCCCCACATAGGCCATGAACGCACCCCAGCTATCGTGTGGCAGCCGTGATCGGCGCAGCCGCCAAGGCGCATGTGCGCCCAGCAGGGTCGCAGCATCCCACGGTGGCAGGTTGAAGATCACGCCGTCAGCCGGAAAACTGGCGCGTTTTTCCGTTGCCACGACGAACGAACCGTCGCGCTGCCGGGTTGCGTGTGTCACGCGTTGGCGGTAAAGCACCTGTCCGCCCTGCTGGCGGACGGCTGCTGCCAACAGATCGCCGATCTTGCCCATACCGCCGCGGAGGTGGGCAACCCCACGTCGCGGCATATCCAGCGCGGCCGCTCCGTAAAGCGCGTTCGCCCGCTCGCTCGTCGCCTGTGCCGAGATGAGTAGTTGGC
>CAYRFV010000076.1:0-2560 GCA_964423545.1 uncultured Anaerolineales bacterium
GCCCAGCAGCTTGTCGCCGTCGTAGACCCGGACCACAGAACCTGGGGGCGCCTGGCCGACGATCGCGCCGGGCGCGGCCGCATTGAGACTGGAGCCGGGCGCCGGTTGCGAAATGGTGGGAGTGGACGCAACGAGCGGCACGGTGGCTCCACCCGTCGCCGCAGTGACCACGACGACTGCCGCCAAAACCGCCGAGATCACTGCGTTCAAGCTATCCAGGCCGGGGTACCAGTAGGGGGCGCGATCGATGCGCATAGCCTACCTCCCTCGCTGCGTCACAATCACCTTCGCCTGAGCGATCCAGCTTGCGTAGTCCGGCGTCCTGAATGCGGGCGCCTTGCAGATGTCGGCTAACTGCTCCACCGTGGCGTTGGAGAGCGCTCTGAAGGTGCAGATGCCGGCGGCGTACAGCCGCCCCTCGTAAACAGCGCCCATCCCCTCGAGCGTCTCGAAGTCATCGGGCGCCGTGCCGGTCCAGCCGCGACCTACGGTCTGGGTCTCCTCAGCCAACCGCTGCGCATCCGATGTGATGGCGGACAGATCGACTTTCTGGAATTCCTTGATGCCCAGGATACGCCGCAGCTCCGCCTCGTCTGTCTGCGCCAGCTCCCAGTAGCTGCCGATGCCGGCCTCGTAGAGCTTGGTCTCATAGACGGCGCCAATCCCCTTGACCCTGGAGAGATCCTCGGGGCATGCGGCCAGGTGCTTGACGCCGCGCGCACGTTTGCCGACGAAGCCGGCGGCTTGGGCGATCCAGGACGCATAGTCGGGTCGGGCGAATTCCGGCGCCTTGCAGATCTCCGCCAGTCGCTCCGGGGTGGTGGCCGCCAGGGCGGCATAGGTGCAGATCCCCGCATCGTACAGGCGTCCTTCATAGGTGTCGCCGATCCCTTCCACCAGCTCCAGGTCATCGGGCGGGGTGCCGTCCCAAGTGCGCTCTACCGTGCCGGTTTCTTGGGCGAGACGCAGCGCATCCTCTTTGATGCCAGCGAGATCGACCTGCTGGAACTCCTGCACGTCCAGAATGTAGCTCAGTTCCTCGTGCGTCAGGATCGACAGCTGCCAGTAGGCGCCGATGCCGGCCTCGTAGAGCTTTTTCTCATAGCTGGCGCCGATGCCGGCAACGCGCGAGAGGTCCTGCGGGCACGACTCCGGCTTCTGGGCGCGCACGACGCGCTCGCCGGCGGCGCGCTGCTTTGCCTCCGCGATCCAGGCGTCGTAGTCGCCCCCGCGCACGCCCGCCAGCTTGACCGTCTTGTCGAGTTCATCCGGCGAAGAATCAGCCAATGCTGCGAAAGTAGTGATCCCGGCGGCCGCGAGCGCCGCTGCCGTCTTCTCGCCGACCCCAGCGATCAGCGTCAGTTTGTCCTCATCGCTGCGCGCGAAAAGCCTGTCCTGCAGCGCCTTTAGGCCTGCCGCGTCCCCAGCCGCGGCCAGGCGCGCCTGCTCGCGCCACTCGCCGTATGCGGCCCTGCGCCATGCCGGCGCCTGGATGATCTCGGCCAGGCGGGCGTCGTCGGTTTGCGCCAGTTGCGCGAAGGTCGTGACGCCTGCCGCGCGCAGCTTGGCCGCATAGACCGGCCCGATCCCTTCGATGATGAGCAGATCGTCCCCGATGCTGCCGCGCTGCTTTTCCCACACCTTCGCTTCGGCGATCCAGCCGGCATAGTCGGGCTTCTGCCAGGTGGGCGCATTCACCGCCTGCTGGAGTTCCTCAGGCGATGCGGCCGCGAGCGCCGCGAAGGTCGTGATGCCGGCCGCGGCCAGCTGCGTCGCGTACTTCGGACCGATGCCGCGAATCAGCGTCAGATCATCCCGGGCGCCTGTCGCGGGTGCGGCAGCCGCACCCAGCGTGGCTGGCGCACCGGCCTCGGTTTCCTCGGCGGCTTGCATGCCGGCGGCGGCTGCCGCGACGGTCGCTGCCCCCGGCTCAACGGCGGCCGCCGCTGCGGACGGCTCAGCCAGTGTCTTGCCGGCAGCCACTCCGACTGCGCCCGCAGCCAGTGCGCCAGCGGCGGCTGCAATGCCTGGAACCGCCAGATCCGCAGGCCGCTCACCCAGCTCAAGCGCGGCCGCCTCCGTCGCGGAGAGGTCTCCTGCCGGCGGCTCGGCCCGCACGTAGGGTGCTCCGAGCTCCGCGCTGGCGAGGGACGCTTCGAGCGGCGCGGCTTCGATCTCCGTCTCAGGGAGCGACGCCGTGACATCCCCTACCGTCAGGACGGCCGCAGGGGCTTCCTTGGCGGTATGCGTTTCTTCCCCAACTGATTTGGCCACGGCTGCGCCGATCAGACCTGCAGCAGCCAGCCCGGCGGCCGACAGCGCAGGCCCCGCTTCCTCTGTCGCCGCAGCCTCCAAGGTCATCGGCTCCGACGCGCCTTCAGGCGCCTCGGCCGGTGCACCTTCCTCTGCTTCCCCGGCGGTCACCTTGGCCAGGGCCGCGCCCGCCAACCCTGCTGCCGCTGCGAGGCCGGCGGCCCCCAGCCCCGTACCTTCCCCAGCCGACTCACCCGCCACGAGCGCCGGCACAGCGGCTTCCGCCGCCGAAGCGGGCGCTTCCGCC
>CAYRFV010000076.1:2660-20935 GCA_964423545.1 uncultured Anaerolineales bacterium
GCTTCCGCCGCCGAAGCGGGCGCTTCCGCCACCGAAGCGGGCGTCACGATCGTCACCTCCGCGGAGGCCGTCGCTAGCTGGGCTGCCAGCTGGATCTCCAATGCGGCGATCCGCGTCTGTGCCTGTCGCAGCTCCTCGCTGCGCGTCTGCAACTGCGCCTCCGTGCTCGCCAGCTTGCGCTGGCACTCGAGTCGCGCGCGGCGGAAGAAGAACAACTCCAGCAGCCAGTTGAGGAGCCAACCGATGAAGATGCCGAGCAATAACGCAAACCAGGGATTGAGGGACATGAGTGTTCCTTTCTGGCGCTCAGCGCGCTGCTCAGGATCGCGGAGAAAGAATGAACAAAGACCTTCAGTGCCCGTGCTGTCTTCTGCACGACTTGACTGCAATTATACTACAAAGTTTCGAAGTTTCAAGTTCCATTATCAAGAAACAGGAGATCGTCACCAAGCCACCCGCTGGCGTCTGCCGGAAAGCCGTCCGAGGCGTCGCAGCCCGGAGCATCGCTTCCACCGGCTCGACCTCTCCGCGACTCATGCGGCTTCAGCTTGCAGCGACAGCTCGTGGTCGGCGCGCGCACGCATCTGCGTGCGCAGGATCGCGATATCGTGCGTGACATAGCGCGCAGCGAAAGCGAAGAAGAACGCGCACAGCAGCCAGGTCGAGACACAGATCAGCAGAATCGCCTGATGCAGGGACGAGCGGTCGGCGATGGCGCCTGCAATGAGTGGCGCCATCGCCGCACCCGCCGACTCGATGAGGTACTGGATCGCCAGCGCCGTGCTGCGCACCTCCGGCAGCGTGATATCGTAGATGGTTGCGATCACGTTGGGTGCGGCAAACGGGATGAACAGGGCGGTCAGCGCCAGCGACAGCAGGAACAGTCCCGGTTCGGCCGCCGGCACAGCCAGCGTGACGATGAGCAGCGCTGCGCCGGTCAGCACGCCGATCGCCGCGACGATCAGCCGGCCGCGCGCAGTGCGCTTGAAGAGCGCATCTCCCAGCGCACCGCCGAGGGGATAGCCGGCCGCCAACACCAGTACGGCGGCGGCCATCGTGACGAACAGCGGCGCACCGGAGTAGCCTCGCTCCTTCTCCAGGTACGTGAAAAACCAGAAGGTGATCACGTTCCACGGGAAGACGCCGAAGAAGCCCTGCAGAAAGAGCGGTCGCAGCGTGCGCTTCGAGAAGAGCGCCTTCGCCATCGGCCAACTGAAACGGTAGGTCGTCACTTGCACCACACCCGCCATCTCCGGCTCGGCTCCGCCGCGCTGCGGTTCGCGCACCCCAAAGAAGATGACTGCGGCCAGGAGGAGGCCGAGCGTGCCCGTGATGTAAAAAGCGCTGCGCCAGCCGGCGCCCTCCCTGAGCGCCAGTGCCAGGAGCATGCCGCAGAGGAAGCCGAGCGGCATCGACAGCTCCAGAATCCCGTTGACCTTGCCCCGCATCTTCGGCGGAAAGTAATCAGCAATCAGGCTGTAGATGCCGGGGTAGCTGGAGTCATCGATGCCGGTGCTGGCGCGCGTGGCAAGAAATGTCCGGTAGTTCGGCGCGATGGCATTCAGCCATGTCGTCGCGCCCCAGACGAACGAGGCAAGCGCCAACAGCCTGGCGCGTCCGTAGCGATCGTAGAGATAGCCCCAGATCGGATAGCAGAGTGCGGCGACCATCAGCGCACCGGTGGACACCGCGCCCATTTGCGCCATCGTGATCTGAAAGGCCGCCATGATGTCGGGGGTAAGGGTGCTGATCAGCAGTCGATCGGACTGATGCAGCAGCATGAAGCTGAAGAACACGCCAACCACAAACCAACGCTGCCGCGATGCATGCATCGATGTGCGCTCCGTTCGGCCTGAGTCGACAGACCAGATCACGCTGCGATATGGGACAATTGTTAGGATATCGGGGAATGCGCTCCTTGTCAAGACCCGGCGTGCGGATCACGGGGCGGCGCTCAGTCTGCCAGGGGCTTCGGCGCCGAGGTGGCCACCTCGGCAGGGTGCGCCCGCGGCGGACGCAGCTTGAGCACGCTCAGGGCGAAGCCTGCGAACATGACCATGCTTCCGGTCAAATAGGGCAGGGCCAGGTTGAAGTCGAGTGCGATGCCCGCCCAGATCGGTCCCACGATGCGTCCCAGGCTCATGAACGCGTTGTTCAGCCCCATCGCCATGCCCTGGCTGTCGGGCGACTGCTTCGATATCAGTGAAGCCACGCTTGGGCCGATCATGGCGTTGCTGAGGACAAAGAATCCGACCGTGAGCAGCACCGTCACCGGCTCGGATGCTGCCAGCATCAAGAGAAAGCCGAGTCCAGTGCACAGCAGCGCACCCCGGATGACCGGAATCTCGCCCCACCGCCGCGTGGTGACGCCGGTGAGTACGCCCTGACCGACCGCCGACACGATGCCGATCACCATCATGATGCTGCCCACTTGCTGCGGGCCATAGTTGAAGCGCCGCAGCGCGTAGAGGCCGAAGACGCCCTCGAAGTTCGCCAGCCCGAAGCTCAGCAAGAACGCCAGGAAGAACAGAAAGCCCATGGGGCCCTTCAGCGCAAGCCACATCTGGCGCAGTTGCGGGCCGCGCACGCTCCTGCCCTGGGTGCGACGTTCCGCCGGCAGCGATTCCGGCAGAATCAGGATGACCAGCAGGAGGGCAATCCCCGACAACCCGGCCGCCACAAAGAACGGCGTGGAAAGCGAAGAGCCTGCAAGCAACCCGCCGATGCCCGGCCCCAGAACGATCCCCACACTCATCGCGGCGCCCAACAGCCCCATGGCCGCGGGGCGCTCCTTCGGTGAGGTGCTGTCGCCTGCGAACGCCATCGCGGTCGGCAGAGCGGCCGATGACAGAATGCCCGCCAACGCGCGCGAGGCGAACAGCATCCAGAGCTCCGTGGCGAAGCCCATCAGCAGTTGCGACAAGATATTGCCGAGCACGCCGACCACGATGATCGGCTTGCGGCCGTAGCGGTCAGAGAGACCGCCCCAAATCGGCGCGAAGATGAACTGCATAATCGAGAAGGTCGCCATCAGCAGGCCGAGGGTTGTGCCCGTGGCTCCCAGGCGCGTGATGTAGAACGGCATGATCGGGATAATGATGCCGAATCCGAGCATCATCACGGCCAGGGTGAAAAACATGATCCAGAGATTCTTGCGATTCTGAGACATGATGCTGCCTTCGGTTACGAGGATACGCGATCCGGCGCCAACCCGTCGAAGAAGACGGCGACCATCAGTTCGACAGCCTCATCAGGGTTGCCAGGCGAGTGGCTGGGATAGAAAAAAGGATAGGCCATGCCCAGAAGAAGCCATGTCGCCAGCTGGGTGTTGACGCGGCGCAGTTCGCCGCGTGCGACGCCGGCCTCCAGCACGCCTTGGATCTGGCCGATGAACCGTTGATCGTAGATGCGTTCGAAGCGGGAGCGCGCCGCCTGGCTCACATGCACCATCTCCTGGCTTGCCAGCCGGATAATGGCTCGTTGGTCCGGAGAGAGCGAGAGGATCCCCCGGATGATCCGCGCCACCCGCGCCCGTGTCGAGGTGTCGTCGCGCCGCGCCTCCAGGATGATTCTCTCGACGGTGTCCAGGTTGGCGGACAGAATTGCCAGGAACAGGGCTTCTTTGTCACGGAAGTGATAGTACAGCCCTGCCTTTGAAAGCCCCACCGCCTCCGAGATCTCACGCATGGAGATGCCTCGATAGCCGCTCGCCACGAAGAGGCACGTCGCTGCGTCGATGATGCGCACGACAATGTCGGTCGTGTCGGGGGGCGGCTGCTCGCCAGGCACGGTTCACCCCAGCCGGAGCCACGGCCGGCCGGCTCCCGCCGTCAGGAACGGCCACGGGATCGACAGCAAGATGAGGATCATTGCGAGCAGGAAGAAGATCGCGCCGAGACGGAACTTGGTCGCTGCGTCGGCGCGCTTCTTGATCAGGGCGCTGCCGACGTGCGCCACGATCAGCGCAATCAGCATCATCAGCAGATGCTCCACCGCGTAGTACCGCACCACCGATTTCCTCATCGCACTGCCGAAGTCACGCAGCGCACCGGCGGTGATCGGGCTCAGAACGAAGTAGAGGAGCAGGCCTAACAAAAGCTGGATGTCGATCGTGATCGGGAAGATCGAGGCGAGCCGTGCATCGAGCGGCCCCCACGCCTTCTTGCCCAGCCAGCCGACAAGGAGCCTGGCGACGGTGATGATGCCGACGATCACAACGACCCAGCGCATCCACGAATGTAGTGTAAGAATCAACGAATACACGCTGCAACTCCCACGTACTGGAATGCAACCAGCATACCATTGACGATGGCTGGGGACCGACCAAACTCATCCAGAATCTCAGCCCCAGTCACTTACCGACCGGTCGGTAAGTAGCCCGCAGTGTAACCGGGCCGGCCTGGATTGTCAAAACAGGCGCCCTGTGATATAGCTGACCTATCGATGATCACTCCACGAGTGGAGGCAATCTGTGACGCGCAAACCCATCCTTCTCGATACCGACATCGGTACCGATGTAGACGATCTGCTGGCCCTGTCGCTGATCTTGACCTCGCCCGAACTGGAGCTCGTAGGCGTGACGACCGTGTACGGCGATGTAGCGCTGCGCGCACGCATGGTGCGGCGCTTGCTCACGCTGCGCAACGTCGCCGGCATGCCGCTGGCGCTGGGCGCCGCCAGGCCGCTCCTGGGCAAGCGGCCCGTCTATTGGGAAGGGCACGAAGGGAAAGGACTGCTCACCCCCGAAGAGGAGGCTGCGCCGCTTCCTGTCGAGCACGCTGTGGATCTGATCGTTCGCACGGTAATGGCCCGACCGGGCGAGATCACCCTGGCTGCTATCGGCCCACTGACCAATATCGCGCTGGCGTTTCTGCGCGAGCCGCGGTTGGCTCAGGCGCTCGCCGGACTGCTGATCATGGGCGGCGCCGTGGGTGGCGCACGCGCACTGCATCTCCCCTGGACCGAGCACAACTTTCGTTGCGATCCCGAGGCGGCGCATGTCGTGCTGTCGGCCGGCGCGCCGACCTGGATTGTCCCGCTGGATGTCACGACGCAGGTGCGCATCCGCCAGGGTGATGTGGAGCGCCTCGGAAGTCTTGGCGATCCCTTCCACAGGGCCGTGGCAGACCAGGTAGCCGGCTACCCGAGCTTTGTGAAACGGGGCGGTTGGACCTATCTACACGATCCGCTGGCAGTGGCGACCGCCATCGATGCGACGCTCGTCAGTTGGCAGCCGGTGCGAGCGGTCATCGAGACCGCCGGCGAACATTCGGCCGGACAGCTGCTGGTGTCTGCATTGTCTGCCGGCGCGGCTGAGACCGCGCGGGTGGCATTGGATGTCGATGTTGAACGCAGCGAGCGTTTCATTGTCGACCGGCTCATGCGCTGAGAAGTTGAGACCCCAGGCATGAAGCGCTTTCTCGCCGGCCGCTTCGCGTTACTGCTCATTCTGTTGGGCGCGTTGGCGCTCCGCCTTTTTCGGCTCGGCCAGGACAGTCTGTGGTATGACGAAACCGTCAGCACTTTCCTGGCCGGCAGTTCTCTCCCCGAACTGATCCGCCACACCGCGGGCGATATCCATCCACCTCTGTACTACATTCTGTTGCGCGGTTGGATGCTGACGATGGGCTACGGATCCGGCCGCGCTGACCCTGCGGGCATCGGCCTGGAGTTCGCGGCTGCTTTCCTCTCGACCGCCTTTGGCGTCGCCCTGGTAGCGCTGGTCTACGCGTTGACTTGTCGCATAGCTGACCGGCGCGTCGCTCTGTTTGCTGCTGGGGCAGTCGCGTTCAGTCCGTTCAACGTGTGGTACAGCCAGGAAGTGCGGATGTATACCATGGGAGCCTTTCTGGGCGCGTTGGTGGTCTATGCCCTCGTGTGCGCCCTGCAGGGCAGCTCGTCCGGCGCATCTGCCTCCGGGCCGCCGCGCAGCACGAGTGCACTGCAGCGACCTGCGGCCGGCCGGCAACAGGGGAACCGGTGGTGGACGGTCTACGCTCTGGCCGCCGCCGCAGGCATGGCGACTCTTTACTACTTCGCATTCCTGCTCGTTGCGGTGAATGTGTGGGCATTGTGGCGGATTGCTGCTCAGGAAGACAGAAGACGGACGAAGAAACCGGCGCCGGGCGCGAATCAGGCATCGCGCTTCAGAGCCTGGCTTCGCGCCAACCTGATAGCTTTCGTGCTCTATCTGCTCTGGCTGCCGATCGCAGTCCGGCAAGCCATCGACCCACCAGTGCCGCCCTGGCGCGCTGCACCGCTTCCGACGACCGCACTGATCGAGAGCTGGAACGCCCTGGCGCTCGGCCAATCGGCGCCGGGCTATCTGTGGCCGCTCCTGGTAGTGATCCTGGGCGTCTTCATCCTGGGTCTGGCGTTGTTTCAGGCTCGGGGCCAGCGGTCGATAGCTGCATTGCTGCTGCTGGCGACATTCGGTCCGCTTGCACTCATCCTGCTGCTTTCACCCATCACGCCGCTCTTTCACGTGCGCTACCTCTTCACCTACAGCCCGGCGTTCTACATCGTGGTCGCTGCTGGCTTCGTGTGGATCGCCGAGCGACACCGCGCCGTGGCGGTCGCGATCGCTGGCTCCTGGCTTGTCGTCTGCGCCGTGACGCTGCGCATGTTCTGGTTCGATCCGCAGAACCGGGCCGACGACCTGCGCTCAGCAGTGCGTGCCCTGCAGAGCCGCTGGCGGCCCGGCGACGTCGTACTCGTGAATGCCGGGTATGCTTACCCGCCGCTCTACACCTACTGGGCTGGCCCGATTGCCGGACGCAGCCGCCTGAGCGAATCGCTGCCCCAGCCGAGGAAGGACGACGCGCTCGTGATTGTTGCCACGGGCCATGTGACCGAACCTGGCGATTCGGGCGACGGCCTGGGCTGGGGCGATCCGCGCTCGGACTTCTTCGCGCTGCCCGCCGACGTGGCCGAGCGGCAACTGGCGGCCCTCTTCTCGGTGCATCCGCGCGTCTGGCACTTCCGCATCTACGACACGGTGAACGACCCGAACGGGCGGATACGATCGCTGCTGGATCGGCTCGGCCGGATAACCGAAGACCTGGTCTACACCGGCGATGCCAATATGCGCTTGCAGGGATTCGCGCCGAGCTCTGGAGCACGCCCACCTGCCGGGCGACCGAGAGTGCAGTTCGACGAGGGGCTGCAACTGTGGGTCGACGCACCTGCCACGCAGGCGGTCAGCGGCGACACACTCTACGCGGCGCTCCACTGGCAGCCGACCGGGGGCGTGCCTGACTTTGCCACATCGGTTCGCCTGGTCGCGCCGGACGGCAGCGCCTGGAGCCAGCCGACCGACGAGAAGCCGCTTGGCCCGCAGTTCACAGCCTCGCAGTGGCCGATTGGGCAGGTTCAGCGCCAGGCGATCGCATTGCCGATCCCGCCCGGCACGCCCCCGGGGGAGTACTCGGCCGAACTGGTTGTGTATGATCCGGTGACAGGACGCCCGTGGCAGGCTCGCCAGACGCAAGGCGCGGCGGCGCGCACGCCCAATGCCGTCAACCTGGGTGGAGTCGTCGTGACGCGGTCTGTGGAGTCCGGGCTTGTTGCCCCTGCATTGGCTCAGTTCGGGCCGTTGGACCTGGTCGAAGCAGCATCGCCCGCGCGCATCATCTCGCCCGGCGGCCTGGCGCCGGTGGAGTTCCTTTGGCGGGCGCGCGAGGCGCCGGTCGAACCCCTGGTCGTGGTGGTGCAGCTGCTCGATCAGAATGGCCGGGTGGTGGCAGGTCTGGAGGAGCAGCCGTTGCGCGGCCGCTATCCCACCCAACAGTGGGCCGCCGGCGAATTGGTGCGGGATCGTCACACGCTGACAACGCCGGCGAACCTTGCCCCGGGGATCTACCGGCTCATCGTGGGTGTCTACCGCGCCAGCGACCGGGTGCGACTGCTCACCCCGGATGGTCTGCTCGGCCGGAGCGACTACTTCCCCATCAAGCGCATCGCCGTGCATTGAGCACAACCAGTCGCACCTACACGAAAAGGCGAGCCGCTTCTGCTGGCTCGCCTCATGAGTGCTGGCCGTGCACCCTCTGTCGAGACTCGTCACTCGGCTTACACATACCGACGCACTCAGGCCAGGCGACCCCGTGGCACCCGAGAGTGACCGCTTAGGGCTGCTACCTTCCGGTCCTGACCCGGTTCACAGGCTCTCGCCGCACAGGACCCAGCCATCAACGCTTGCCGGCAATGCAGTCCCGCTGACCGCAGACCCTCGAGAGGGAATTCAACCCCGCTGTAGCGGTTTGCGGGTGCAGGGCACCGCTAGTTCCCCGTCTAGCACGACCGAGCACATCGTAACGCAGCGCTTCGATTTTGTCAAAGGAAGGTCCGACGCCGCGCATAGCGTCCCTGGTCGCGGCTGGTGCGCGACAGTGTCGGCGCGCTGTGCAGCCGAAGCGCGAACAAGCACGCCCCGGTTCCTTCGAACCGGGGCGTGTCGTCAGGCTAAGAGAACGGCTGGATGGTTACCAGTCGTTGCGGCTTCGGCTGCCGCCGCGGCTGCCGCCGCTGGACCGGCCGCCGCCGTAGCCACCGCCGGACCGGCCACTGCTGTAGCCGCCACCGCTGCTGCTGCGCGAAGGTTGCTGGCTCCTGTAGCAGTCGGAGCAGTACACGGGCTTGTCGCCGCGCGGCTGGAACGGAACTTCGGTCTGCTTGCCGCACTGGGCGCACACAGCAGGGTACATCTGGCGCTCACCGTAGCTGCCGCTGCTGCTGCCGCTGCTGCTGCTGTAGCGGCTACCGCCTTCGCGGGCTGCCTTGCGGGCAGCACGGCAGGTCGGGCAGCGGGTCGGCGCGTTGGTGAAACCTTTCTGAGCATAGAATTCTTGCTCACCGGTGGTGAACACGAATTCGCTACCGCAATCGGAGCAAACGATCGTCTTGTCTTGCATGGGTCTTAGCAACTCCTGAATGGATGTGAAATGTTTACCAGGCTTCCGGTTACGGGGTTACGGTTGGGGCAAGGACCTAGACGGTACGAGACTTTGCATCCACCCAGTGTCGCCGAACTTCGGGAAGCTTCAACAGCGAGACTATAGCACGGTCTCGGTGAAAACGCAAATCTGACACAAGCGTTTTGCAAGGGCGACGGCGTGCGACCGGCGGGAAGCGGAACCGCTCTTTCCACCGATGCACGGACCATCCACGGCTGCAGCCTGCGCCTAACGTAGCGGAGAGGGCGGGATTTGAACCCGCGATCCCTTGCGGGATACACGATTTCCAATCGTGCGCACTAGACCGAACTATGCGACCTCTCCGTGTCTGCCCGACGGATTATACCTGAGCGACGTGCTTTGGCCAAATCGAGGTCACTTTGCGTGGCGGCGGATGGAGCACTATGACCCTTGTCATTGCCCATGAAGCAGCGAGGCAGCTAGAATGAGTTAATGCTGCTTAACGATAGAACCCCACCGCGTGGGGTCCGGTCATCTGGAGCAGGCGGAGAGGGTGGGATTCGAACCCACGATCCCTTTCAGGATACGCGTTTTCGAGACGCGCGCACTAGGCCAACTATGCGACCTCTCCAGGGCCAGCGGGATTATAGCAGGGAACCACATGAAAGACAAACTTGAAGAGCTTCGCCAGATGCGGGCAAAGGCCAAGCTGGGAGGCGGGGAAAAACGCATCGCTGACCAGCATGCCAAGGGCAAGCTAACGGCGCGCGAGCGCATCGATCTGCTGCTCGACCAGGGCAGCTTCCAGGAGCTGGGTCGCCTGGCGACGCACAATATTAGCGACTTCGACATGGCCGATAAGAAGTATCCCGGCGATGGGGTGGTCACGGGCTTCGGCAAAGTCGATGGCCGGCGGATTGCTGTCTATGCACAGGACTTCACCGTGCTCGGCGGCTCCTTCTCGGAAGTACAGTCGCACAAGGTGTGCAAGATCATGGAGCTGGCGCAGGAAAGCGGCATTCCGGTGGTCGGGCTGCTCGACTCCGGCGGCGCTCGCATCCAGGAGGGTGTGCGCTCGCTCGCAGCCTATGGCGAGTTGTTTGTGCGGAACGTCATGGCTTCTGGGGTAATCCCTCAGATTTCTGTCCAGATGGGACCCTGCGCCGGTGGCGCCGTCTACTCTCCCGCACTGACCGATTTCATCGTGATGGTGCGCAAGACCGGCTTCATGTTTATCACGGGGCCAGATGTGATCAAGGCCGTGACGGGTGAGGAGGTCGACTTCGAGACGTTGGGCGGCGCCGTGGCGCACAATGTCAACAGTGGCGTGGCCCACTTTGCCGCCGACGACGAGCGCGGCGCGTTCCGGCTGGTCAAGGAGCTGCTCTCCTATCTGCCGCAAAACAACAGCGAGGACCCACCGCGGGTGCCGCCCTACGACGACCCCGCGCGCCGCGATGACCTGCTCGATCGCCTGATCCCGGATGACAGCAGCGAGCCCTATGACATGCGCCAGGTGATCAGCAGCGTCTTCGACCGCGGGAGCTTCCTCGAGGTCCATGCCCACTATGCCAGGAACGCACTGGTTGGGTTGGCCCGGCTCGACGGTTTTCCGGTGGGGGTTGTCGCCAACCAGCCGATGTATCTGGCCGGCGTGCTCGACATCGACTCCAGCGACAAGATTGCGCGGTTCGTGCGTTTCTGCGATGCCTTCAATCTCCCGATCATTACGTTCGTCGATTGCCCGGGCTACCTGCCCGGCGTGGCGCAGGAGCATGGCGGCGTGATTCGACATGGCGCCAAGATCATCTATGCCTACTGCGAGGCTACGGTCCCGAAGATCAGCGTGGTTGTGCGCAAAGCGATGGGTGGCGCCTATATCGCCATGAGCAGCAAACAGATGCGGACTGACTTGGCCTACGCCTGGCCGACCGCCGAGATTGCCGTCATGGGGCCAGAGGGCGCAATCAACATCCTCTATCGCGAGGAGCTCCGCAGGTCGACCGATCCGGTCACGTTGCGTAGGAAGCTGCTGCAGCAGTACATCGATAAGTTTCACAATCCCTATTCGGCTGCCGACATGGGGCAGATAGACGAGGTGATCGAACCCAGCTACACCCGTCTGCGGCTGATCATGGCGCTGGAGGTCCTGCGATCGAAGGTCGCCAACAATCCTCCGAAGAAGCACGGGTTGATGCCGGTGTGAATGGCCCAGGTGACCGGAGATAGAGATGGTGTTTCGCGAGCGCTGATGGGCGAAGCTCGGCTCCTGTCGCCCGATGTCGCCCGAACCGCCATCCCGGTTCTGCAAGCTCCAGACTCGATCAGGAAGTGACCAACGATGAGCCAAAGCACGGCTGAACTGCTTCGCCAGGGTCTTGCGATTACGGCTGTGGGCATGGGACTGGTATTCGGAGCCCTGGCGCTGTTCTGGGGCGCAATCTCGCTCCTGGGCCGCATCCCGTCTCCGGGTTCGGCGCCCGCGGTAGAGCCTGGTCCCGTCCCGGCGCTGGTCTCGACGCCGCCGGTGGAGCCGCCTACCGCAGCGGCCCCCGAGGCTGATGGCCGCGCCGCGCTCACAGAAGAGCGCGCACACGTGGCAGCGGTCGTGGCGGGCGCGCTGATGGCGAATGCACTCATGGCGCACGCGATCTCCCCATCCTCCGAACCGTCGCCCGGTCCGACGTTCGAGCATGGCCGCACGGCGCCTGCTTGGGTGACCACGAATCGCGCCCGCATCATGCGGCCGTGGCAGCCGCCGCGATTCACCGAGAAGTGACGACACCGAAGGCCCCAAGGCCCTGGCCGCCGACTCCGCCCTTCGCGTGTTTCGTCCTTCGTCTGCTGGAGAGGTTTCTGCATGCCCACGTTTGACGTATCCATCCAGGGCAAAACCTATCATGTCGAGATACCTGATCCCGGGGCGACGCCGCTCTTGGTGATCGTGGACGGAGAGCCGTTCGAAGTGGGGATTGTCGGCACAACGCTCGCCGCCGCAGCCGCGCCGCTCGCAGAGCCCCCACCGCCAGCGGTGCAGCCGCCCGTGCTGCCCGCGTTGCCGCGCGTGAGCGCCGCGCCCCCCGTTTCTCCCGTCGCAGCTCGCGGTGGCGGCGATATCGTGGCGCCGATGCCTGGAACGATTATATCTGTCGCGGTTGCGCTTGGCCAGCAGGTGGATGCAGGTCAGGTCGTATGCGTGCTGGAAGCCATGAAGATGAAGAACCCGCTGCGCGCAACGCACTCCGGCGTCGTGACTGAGATCATCGCCCAGGCCGGTCAGACTGTCGCTCATGGCGAGCTGCTGGTGCGCCTGGCATAGGGGGAGTCATGCAAGTCGGTCTGGGCGATCTGGCGGAGCTGCCGCGCCTGGCGGAATGGAGCTGGCCGAATCTGCTGATGATGGCAGTGGGCGGCCTGCTGATCTATCTTGCCATCGCCAAAGAGTATGAGCCGATGTTGCTGATTCCGATCGGGATGGGCGCCATCCTGGCGAACATTCCGGGAGCGGGCATGGGAGTCGACCTGCGCGTCGCAATGAGCGGTGCTGAGGTTGACGGGGTTTTCTACACGCTCTACCGTGCCGGGATCGAGACTGAGTTGTTCCCGCTGCTGTTGTTCATCGGCATCGGTGCAATGACCGATTTTTCCCCGCTCCTTTCGAATCCACGCATGGTGCTGGTCGGCGCCGCGGGGCAGTTCGGCATCTTCATGGTCATGATGCTGGCGCTGGCTACGGGGTTCTTCAATCTGAATGAGGCCGCCTCTATCGGGATCATCGGCGCCATCGACGGCCCCACGAGCATCTTTGTGGCGTCGAAGCTGGCCCCTCAGCTCCTTGCACCGATCGCAGTGGCTGCCTACACCTACATGAGCCTGGTGCCGATCATCCAGCCTCCCATCATGCGCGCGTTGACGACCCGGAAGGAGCGCACGGTGCGGATGCCCTACATCGAGCGGCCCGTGAGCAGGCAGGCGCGCATCCTGTTTCCCCTCGTTGTCACGCTGTTGACCGGGCTGATTGCGCCGCAGGCCAGCCCTCTCATCGGCTTTCTGATGTTCGGCAACCTGCTGCGCGAGTCGGGGGTGGTCGACCGGCTGGCCAGATCGGCCGCCAACGAGATCGCCAACGTCACGACGATCCTCTTGGGGATCACGATCGGCGCGACGATGGTGGGCGATTCGTTCGTCAACGTCTCGACGCTTGTCATCCTGGTGCTGGGGATTGCAGCGTTTGCGCTGGACACGGTGGCCGGCGTGGCGTTCGGAAAGCTTCTCTACCTGCTTACGCGCGGCCGGTTCAACCCGCTGATCGGCGCCGCGGGCATCAGCGCCTTTCCGATGGCGGCACGTGTGGTAAACAAAGTCGGCCTCGAAGAGGACTACAACAACTTCTTGCTGATGCACGCCATGGGCGCGAACGCCGCAGGCCAGGTGGCCTCGGTTGTGGCCGGCGGCATCCTGCTGGCATTGGTGCTGAGATAACGTGCGGCAACCGGAGCGTCAGGCTCGGTGCCGCGCAGAACCCGCGGCGCAGGACACGCTGTTCGCGGCTGAGTCGGCCGGCCGTTCGCTGGGGTGAGCTCTTGCAGCTGCTGCACCGCACTGTCACCATCGGTCATCGCGCCGCCGCAGTCCTGCGTCCTGGCGCAACGGGCAGGGTCCTGGCGAGCTTCGAACGCGTCTGTTACCTGGTCTCGGACGGCGGTGGGGTGGCTGCGCTGGCATGGGGCCGTATCGCCAAGGGGCCGCTGAACGTGATGCTGGGCGCGAGACCGGCTGTACACCTGCCGGCCGGAGCTCGTTTCAGTGTGCAGGGGCGTGCGCTGATGGTCGATGATGCCCTATTCGATCTCGCGTCTGCGGCGCTTTGGGATGCACGGCCGGAGTGGGACGCGCTCCGCGTGCGGCGAACGCTGATCGCTGCACGCACCAACGATGCGCGCAGGTCGAACGACGCGTTGACAGGGCGGCGTCTGCTCCAGCCGGCCGGCTTGGCGGTCGCGGCTGCAGCCGAGGCGTTCCAACAGGCGTGGCAGCGCGGCGCGTGGTCCGAGCTGCCACGAGCGATGGAATGCCTGTGCGGCCTGGGGCCGGGCCTGACGCCTGCGGGGGATGACTGGCTGGCCGGGTGGTTGCTGGGGCAGCGGCTCGCACCGAATCCGATGCCGTCTCGGGCTCTGCCGGATCACATTCTCGGCTTCGCTGCGGCGCGCACTACGGTCCTGGCGTGCGCGTTTCTCGCATGCGCGGCAGCGGGTGAGGCGGACGAGACATGGCATGCGCTGCTCGCCGCACTTGCCGGGGATCCGACGATCGCACCCTCCATCGCTCGTCCTATTGCCGGCATCCTATCCTGCGGCGCATCCTCCGGTGCAGCGATGCTGGCCGGCTTCTTCGCCGGATTGGAGCTCCCCGGCCCTGGCTCCTGACGCTTGCCATCTGATCTCAGCCGAGGTGTCCCATGCCGATCTTGACTCGCATCAAGCGCTCCGAATACCATGACTCGATCACGCTGATGCTCGTCGCCAAGGCGCTGCTGGAGCTGCCGGGCGTCGAAGATGCGGCGGTCGTCATGGGCACGCCGGCCAACCGGGAAATCATCGCGACGGCCAATCTGCTCACCCGAGAGGCTGCTGTCGCTCGCCCCGACGACGTGGTGATTGCGGTTCGTGCTGGCGATGAAGCTAGCGCGCAGGCCGCTCTGCGCCACGCTGATGCGTTGTTAGCAGCGCGCACGCAGAAGACGGCGGCCGCGGCGCTGCGACCCAAGTCGCTTACATCGGCGATCGCTGCGGCGCCGGACGCCAACCTGGCGGTCATCTCGGTGGCGGGGCGCTATGCTGCCGCGGAGGCGCGCACGGCGCTGGAGCGCGGGTTGCATGTCCTCTTGTTCTCGGACAACGTGCCTTTGGAAGAGGAGGTTGCATTGAAGCAGTTGGCGTCGGAGCGCGGACTGCTTTGCATGGGGCCCGATGCGGGCACGGCCATCATTAATGGCGTGGCGTTGGGATTTGCCAATGCGACGCCGCGCGGCCGTGTGGGCCTGGTGAGTGCGTCCGGAACAGGGCTGCAGGGCGTGACCTGCGGACTGGCGCGTGCTGGAAGCGGTGTGTCGCAGGCGATCGGTGTGGGCGGACGCGATATGAGCGCAGCGGTCGGTGGAATCATGATGCGTGCCGGTCTGCGTGCGCTGCAGGAAGACCCCGGAACGGACGTGATCGTGCTGATTTCCAAGCCGCCGGCGCCCCAGGTCGCTGAGCAGGTCCTGGCACAGATCAGGTGGCCGGAACGCTCCGATTGCCGCGGGCGCGCCTCCGGCTCATCCGGAGAGGATCTCCAGGCGGGCCGGCCTTCGCGGCCCGCGGCGAAGCCGGCGGTGGTGTGCTTCCTGGGGGCCGACCCGCTGCCGATCGAGGCGGCGTGTGGGTTGCACGTCACCAACCTGGCGCAGGCAGCGGCCGCCGCGTCGGCCCTCGCGCATGGCGAGGCACCAGACGCTGCGCTCGCACGGCTGGACCACGAGAGCGCCAGGCTGATCCCGCTCGCCGCAGTCGAGCAGAAGAAGCTTGCAGCAGGGCAGTTTGCGCTCCGCGGTCTCTTTGCCGGCGGCACGTTCTGTTACGAGGCGCAGCTGATTCTCCGGAACCTTCCGGAGCCCGTCTACAGCAATGCGCCGTTGATCGCGGATAGGCGGATGTCCGGCAACCAGCCAAGTCATGGGCACGTCTGCCTCGATCTGGGCGCGGACGAATTCACTCAGGGGCGCCTGCACCCGATGATCGATCCGGCGCTGCGTAATCGGCGCCTCATCCAGGAGGCGCGCGATCCGGCCGCGGCAGTGATCTTGCTCGATCTCGTGCTTGGCTATGGCGCGCACCCCGATCCTGCCGGCGCGGCCATCGAGGCGATCCGCGAAGCTCAGACGATTGCGGTGGACGCGGGGCGCCATCTTGTCTTCGTAGCGTCCGTCTGCGGCACGGACGCTGACCCCCAATCTCTGAGCCGGCAGGAGGCGAAACTGGCGGCGGCGGGCGTGCTGGTGGCGCCGGACAATGCCGCAGCGGCGCGCCTGGCAGGGCTGATCACACACGCGTTGCACGACTGAGGACGAGACACAGAGGGAATATCGACGGAGGGTTACGGATCGATGGCTGAGTTTATCCCAGGTCTCGACTTGGCGCGGCGTTTCTACTGGGAAGCAGTGCGTCCAGTGTTGGACGCCGAGCTGCCCGGCCTGCGGCACAGCGCGGGGCTGATCGGTTATGGTTCGGAGGTGCTCGGATTCGACACGCCGATGTCGACCGATCACCACTGGGGGCCGCGGACGATGCTTTTTCTGGCAGGGCCCGGCTATCTGCAGTACCGAGACGCCATCACCGAACGCCTGCGTTGGAAGCTGCCACACAGTTTCCTTGGCTACCCGACCAATTTCAGTGAGCCGGATCCCAAAGACCATGGCACGCAGCTCTTGCGCGTGACCGAGAGCGGACCGGTGAACCACCGCGTCGAGGTGTTGACGGTGCGCGGCTTTTTCCAACACTATCTTGACTTCGACATCACCGGCGAGATCCGGGTGGCCGACTGGCTGAGTTTCGGCGAGCAGAAGCTGGGCTCGATCGTCGCTGGCGAGGTGTTCCACGACGATCTTGGCCTGGAAGCGACGCGCGCGCGGTTCGCCTACTACCCCCGCGATGTGTGGCTCTACCTGCTGGCTTCCGGCTGGCGGCGCATCGGTCAAGAGGAGCACCTGATGTGGCGGGCGGGACACGTCGGCGACGAGATCGGCTCGGCGCTGGTCGGCGCTCGTCTCGTGCGCGACGTGATGCAGCTTTGCTTCTTCATGGAGCGTCGGTACGCGCCCTACCCGAAGTGGTTCGGCACGGCATTCATGCGGCTGAGCGGCGGGCCCGAGATGGCGCCCCTGCTCCACCGCGCGCTGCGAACGGACAGCTACCTGGAACGCGGCGAGGCGTTGGCTGCGGCGTATGAAGCGCTCGCAGCCAGACACAACGCGCTGGGGATCACGGCGCCGCTTGCCGCGGCGCGTTCGCAGTTCTGGTCGCGGCCGTTTCAGGTGATCTGGGGCGATCATTTCGCCGACGCCATCCTGGCGCAGATCAGCGACCCGGCCGTGCGTCGCTTGTCGAGGGGTGGGGCGATCGGCAGCATCGATCAGTTCAGCGATAGCACCGATCTGAGACATTCGGAGTGGCGGCAGGCGGTGTGTCGGCTCTACGAGTGACGCTCCCCCTGCGAGTCGACCCTCGGTGCATCATTGCTTTCGTGACCTCTGGTGATCCATGGAGGCGTCCGTGTGAAGCTGTTTGATGAACCACTGCGTCCCATTAACCTGGGTCTGCAGAGTTTCCATGAGAGCATGCTCGCGCAGGGAGTCGACGCTGTGGCTGTGGACTGGCGGCCCCCGCTGAGCGGCTACGCCGACCTGACGCGCACGCCTGAAGGCGTCGAGATAGATGCCGCCAACGCCGAGGCAGTGCGCCGCATCTGTGCGGGCCGGCCCATGCTCGTCGGGATGGGCCTTGCGCGCGAGGTCATCCCCAACTTTGCGCCGGCCGGACGGGCGCGCGTGCTCCTCACACACAGCGGTCCACCGATCACCTGGGAGCGCATGTGTGGACCCATGCGCGGCGCCGTCATCGGTGCGCTGATCTATGAGGGGTTGGCCGCCACGCCGGAAGAGGCGGCTGCATTGGCCGCGTCGGACGAGGTCGCGTTGGCGCCGTGCCATCACTATGCCGCCGTCGGCCCGATGGCTGGCATCATCAGCCCCTCCATGCCGGTGTTCATCGTGCGGAACGAGGCCACCGGTCACGTGGCTTATGCCACGCAGAACGAAGGGCTGGGCAAGGTGCTCCGCTATGGCGCGTATGGGCCTGAGGTGATCCGCCGGCTCAAGTGGATGGAGACCACTCTCTATCCCGCACTACGGGCCGCGTTGGAGTTCAGCGGTCCGATAGACCTGCGCAGCATGATCGGCCAGGCGCTCCATATGGGCGACGAGTGCCACAATCGCAACAAAGCGGGCACCTCGCTGTTCCTGCGCGCTGTGGCGCCGGCACTGGTCGAGGCGGTCGCCGACCGGGCGGTCGTGGCTGCCATCCTGCGATTCATCGACGGCAACGATCATTTCTTTCTGAACCTCTCGATGCCGGCAATGAAGGCGATGCTGCTGCCGGCGGAGAGGATTCCCGGATGTACGGTTGTGACCGTGATGGCGCGCAACGGGACGGATTGGGGCATTCGCATCAGCGCCACCGGCGACCGCTGGTACACCGCGCCATCGCCGCGCGTCCAGGGCCTGTGGCTCCCCGGCTACTCTGAGGCCGATGCCAACCCCGA
>CAYRFV010000077.1:0-13833 GCA_964423545.1 uncultured Anaerolineales bacterium
TCCGCCGGCGCGCCAGGGCGGGGCGTCTGGGTATTCCTACGCCGGGTCGATGGAATGGTTGCACGCAGCAGGTATGCAGGGGCATCGCGGATGCCGCTGCATCGCCGCGGGCAATCCATTCTCAAGCAAGCCAGGCTGGCGGCGGCGGCGCGTGCACGGGCGCGCCGCCGTTGCGCAGCGAGTGCGCCGCGCAGACGCCGGCGGCGACGCTCATGCGACCCGCCAGCGGCGGCGCCAGCGGCGCTTTGCCATCCAGACACATCTCGACGAAATCGCGGCAGATGACCGGGTCGGCGCCGCCGTGCCCGCCGGCCGCCGGCTTGACCTCATAGGTGCGGTCAGCCAGGTCCCGCCAGCTTCGGGCGGCGCGCGTCTTCAACCACACCTTCATCTCCGGCTCGGAGTTCTCGATGCGGCCCTCGGCGCCGATCAAGGTGTAGTTGCGATGGTAGTCGGGCGTGAAGTGGCACTGGAGATAGGAGGCCTTGATGCCCCCCTCCAGCTCCATGATCATCACCTGGTTGTCCTCGACATCCACTTCTTGCCGGAAGCAGCACTGCACCCGGCTGCTGCGCGAGACCTCGGTGCAGGTCTCGCGTTCTGCACAGGTCGGGCAGGTCAGGTCGTTGGGCTTGTCGCCACTGAAGAAGTCGAGGCTGCCGAACGCCGCGGTGCGTCGGGTGTAGCGCCCGGTCAGCCAGTGGATCATGTCGATGTCGTGCGAGCCCTTCTGGAGCAGCAGCGACATGGCGTTCCGCCGGGTCGCATGCCAGTCGTGGTAGTAGAAGTCGCTCCCGAAGCCGACGAAATGGCGGACCCACACGGCCCGAATCTCGCCGATGGCGCCCGACTCGATGATCTCCTTCATCACGCGAAAGAGGTTCATGTAGCGCATGTTGAAGCCGATCATGAGCCGCGCGCCCGATCTCCGCCAGGCGTCGAGCACGCGATCGCAGCCTTCAATGGAGATCGTCATCGGCTTTTCGCAGAAGACATGCTTGCCCGCTTCGAGCGCGGCAACCGCGTGCTCCTCGTGGCAATAGTCGGGCGAGGTGACGGCGATCGCGTCGATGTCGGGCCGGGCAAGCAGCTCCCGATAGTCCCGCGTGGTGAATGGAGCGGCGCCGTTCTCGCGGTGAAACGCTTCCAGCGTCTCAGGGACGATGTCAGCCCCGCCGGCGACGACCGAGCGGCCTCTGGGGTTATGCCAGTGACGCCAGAGGCCGCCGCGGCCGCCGACGCCGATCATGCCGATGCGTAGTTGGGTGAATGACATGGCGCAGTGCTCTCCTCATGGTCGGTCTGTGGATCATGGAGTCAGGAGCAGCCGGCCGGTGCGGGGATCGCTGACACCGAGCGACTCGCGAGCCGCCGGCCGTCCGGGATGGGCAAGCGCAACGCAGTATACGGCAATTCGGCCCGAGCGTCAAACGCCCCGGCGCCATCGCGATGCCGCGAGTATGCCAGGGATGTTAATTTTATTATACTGAATCTCAATCTCCTTCATACCTCTTGACAAAAACTCAATTAGGTGGTACAGTAGCATGGAAACTGATCGGCTTGCGATGGCGCCCGAGCGCGATCCGGCCGACGCATCCGCGGGGAGCAAGCCATGTACCTGACACCGACCCTTTGTCCAGTCTGCGGCGATAAGCTGGCGGTCACTCGCCTTAACTGTCCGTCGTGCGACACGACGATCGACGGCCGCTACCAGTTCAGCCGACTGGAGCAGCTCAGTCCCGAGCAGCGCGCCTTTGTCGAGATCTTCGTCCGCTGTGACGGCAAGCTCAACTGGGTGTCGCAGGAGCTCAAGCTGTCGTATCCCAGCGTGCGATCCCGCCTCGATGAGGTGATCCGCGCCATGGGGTACGAGGTGCACGAAGCGCCGCCCGCCGAGGAGAAGCAGCGCACCGCCGAGGCCCGCCAGACCATTCTCGACGAGCTCGCCGCCGGCCGGATCACGACTGCCGAGGCGGTGAAGCGGCTGCAGGAAGCATGAGACGGACGAAGGATCGAGTTCCCGGCCCGGTTCGCGGCGCAGGATGGCCGCCGGACGGCATCCGGCTCGTTTGGTCTATCACCAGGGGAGAATCCGATGAGCGAGCGCACTTCCTACCCCGCCCAGGGGATCAAACACCTGATCATCGATGAGATGACGCGTGACGCGCAGGTGTGGGGCGCAGTCGATGAGACCGAGCTGCAGATCACCTATCAGCCGGCGCAGGGCGAGCAGCCTGCCTTCGTCCCGGACGGGGAAGCGATTCGCCTGAGCAGAGCCGCCGTGCAGCGCATTTTCCTCCCGACCACCATGACGGTGACGGTGAAGCGGGCGTCGGGCGATCTGCACATCAGGGGGCTGGTCGGCGAGGTCAACGTCGAGGCGGTGCACGGCGACCTGCGCTTGGGTGGCTTGCGGGGTGCAGCGCGCCTGGCGCGCGTCGATGGCGACCTGCGCGCCGATGACGTCGCCGACCTGAGGCTATTGGGCGCGTGCGCGGGCGATCTGCGCTTTGAGGGCGGAGGAAGCCTGGAGGCGGAGTCGGTTGCTGGGGATGTGCGCATTTCGAGCGCAGCCGAGGTGCGGCTGGGACGCGTCCACGGCGACTTGTGGATCGAGCGGATTCAGGGCGCGTTCCAGGCGGAGCGGGTCAGCGGGGATGCCCGGCTGAACGAGATCGGTGGGCCGGCCAGCTTACGACTCCTGCATGGCGACCTGCGCGTGATTGCGGCCACCGGCGGGCTGTCGGCGCCTCAGGTGCAGGGCGATGCGATCGTCCAGGGGCCCTTCGGCCCACAGGCCAGCTATGCGCTGACCACTCATGGGGATGTGAGCTTGTCTCTGCCCGCCGACGCTGATCTCCGTCTCACGGTGCGGGCGAATGGCCGCATCCGCTCGGATGTCCATCTCACTCCGACCGCCGACGGCACGCTCACTTTCACGGCCACCATCGGTGCGGGGACAGGCCGGATGGCCGTGATCAGCGGTGGGGATATGCGCATCACGCAGAACGGGGCAGCCGGCCCGCGGGCTGCTGCGGAGGCGCACGACGTCGCAACGCCGGAGGATCTGCGCAACCTCGGGGACCGCATCCGCCAGCAGGTGACGGCGTCGCTGGCAGCCGCCGGCATCTTGGTCGAAGGGGGACCGGGTGGCAGGGCGGCCCGGCACGCACGTCCTGCCGCACCTGCGCGTCCTGCGCCGCCCGCGCGTCCCGTCGCAGCGCAGCCGCCTGCCTCGATGCAGCCGCCTGCGCCGCGAGCGACCGGTGAAGAGCAGCTGCGCATTCTGAAGATGGTGGAGACGGGCGTCATCACAGCGGAGCAAGCCGAGCTGCTCCTGAAAGCCCTGGATGGATAGAGGGATGGGCGCGTTTGACCGCGGCCCGGTATCGCGTGGTATGATAGGTGCGGTGGTGCATTCGTCTGCGCGATTTTTTTGCCGAGCCATGGCTGTATTCTCATTAGGACGCCGCGACGCTCAGGAACCAGGGGTCTATCCCTTCGATCCCCGGAAGCACATGCGCCAGGTGGCCGATCTTGTCGGCGCCGTCTTTGCCGACGAGCTCGATCCCAATGGCCGCAGCATGCTCCAGGAGATGCAGTCCGTGGGACGGTTCAGCACGCTCCTGAGCGGGCTGATGAGCGCAAGCTTTCTCGGTGATTTCGTCAGCGGTTTCGTCTGGATCGAGGGCGAGCGGGTGCTTGGCAACGTCACGTTGCAGCGCGTCGACGCCGTCGGCGTGCGGTGGCGCATCAGCAACGTTGCGGTGGTTCCTGAACATCGGGGTCGCGGCATCGCCAGGGCGCTGATGCTGTCGAGCCTGGCTGCAATCGCCCAGCACGGAGGCGCTTGGGCTGTACTGCAGGTGCGGGTGGACAATCCGCCCGCGCGGCGGCTGTATGAATCGTTGGGATTCACCGCCGTGTGCCAGGAAGGCATCTGGCGGCTGCCGAAGCTGCCCGATCGGCTGGCCGAGCCGGCAGCCGACATCCCTCTCGTGCCGCTCTCACCGCGAGCCTGGCGCAGTCGCTTCGAGTTGGCCCGCGCCGGTCAGACGCCGCTGGCGCAGTGGCTGGCGCCGATCGAGTCGGACCAGTACCGGGTCGGCCTCCTACGGAGTTGGGGCGAAGCGATCGGGAACTGGACGGGGCTTGATCAGGTGCAGCGGTGGGGCGTCCAGGAGAACGGCTTGCTCTCGGGCCTGGTTGAGACCTCTGCAAACACTCTGGGCGGCAGCCCGCACCGCTTGCGCCTGCTGGTGTTGCCCGAGGCGCGGGGCCGCCTGGAAAAGGCGCTGGTCTGTCAGGGTCTTCGCACCCTGGCCCGGATGCCCCCGGCGCCGGTCGTCGCGGAGCACAGCGGCGACCATGTGGAGGGGGTGGCGGCGCTCGAGTCAGCCGGCTTCCGGCCCCAGCGCGTGCTTCTGACCATGCGCCGCCCGGTGATGCCGGCCGATGCGCTGCTCTAGTGCATGCGCCTCGGCCCGGCCTCCGACCCCGTGAGGCAGGTGGGTTCGGCGCTGTGTCGTGCACCTGAACGGCCGGTTGGCCGCCGGCCTCTCTCGTCGAACTGGCCGCGCCGACAGCGATGCGCGGGAAAGAAGTGGATCATGGCGACTGCTGACGAACGCATGCGCATCTTGAGGATGATTGAAGAGAAGCAGATCACGGCCGAGGAGGGCGCCAGGCTGCTGGAGGCGCTGCGCGCTTCCAGCAGCGACGCTCCCCAGCGTGAAGAAGCAGCCAAGGCGCGCTGGCTGCGCGTCCGGGTGACCGATCGCGCCAGCGGCAAGCTGAAGGTGAATGTGAACATCCCGGTGGGCCTGGTCGATGTGGGGCTGAAGATGGGCGCGCGTTTTGCACCCGAGATGAACGGGATGGATCTGAGCGCGATCCAGGCGGCGATCAGAGGCGGCATGCAGGGTCGCATCATCGAGGTGGAAGACGAAGCTGACAACGAACGCGTCGAGGTGTTCGTGGAGTGATGGCCAGCGCGCCAGGGTGAGGCGGGCAATTCCCCACAGCCTCGACCGCCAGCGCACCGGTCAAGTAATCCGCCACGGGCGACCCAGGTCGCGGCAACCCTTGCGAAGTCGCCCTGCGGCGACTGGATTCAGCCAACGAAGGTCGGCTTTGCGCTGGTCGCTGCGGTTTCTAACCGCCCGACAGTGTGGCTTGGCATGACTTGACCGACGTTCTGGCGGCCGTCCGGCACGGATTGCCTGACGGGCGTCCTATGCCGCGGCCGAAGAATTCAGCTGTTGCCGCGCATGGACCGCGGCGCCCAACAGCGCCGCGTGGTCGCCCAGCTTCGCCGAGACGATCTGCACCTCGCCGGCGCCGCGCTTGTTGATGGAGTACTGGTAGGCTACTGGCCGGATCGGCTGCACGTAAGCTTCCCCCAGCGCCTCCGCCACTCCGCCGCCGATGATCACCATCTGCGGGTCGATGATGTTCACCAGGTTCCCCACCAGCACACCCAGGTAGAACTGCGCCCGACCGATCACATCGCGCACGAGCGGGTCTCCCTTTTCCAAGGCTTCAGCCAGCGCGCCGCTGGTCAGGCGCTGGCGCTGATCGCGTTGCATGATGTCGGGGATCAGGCTCTGCCGGCCGGCCTTGATGCCCGCCCAAATATCGCGCTCGATGGCGGTGCGGCTGGCGAGCGCCTCGACGCAGCCGCGGCTGCCGCAGCCGCAGACCGGTCCTTCCGCCAGGACCACGGTGTGCCCCACCTCGCCTGCCCCGCCGCGCCAGCCGGCCCACAGCTGCCCGTTCAGAATCAACCCGCCGCCGATCCCCGTGCCGACGAAGATACCGATCACGTTGTCCACGCCCTGCCCCGCGCCGAGGACATGCTCGCCGAGTGTGCCCAGGTTCACGTCGTTTTCCACGAATGCCGGCAGACTGAGGCTATCGCTCAGGAGCTTCGCCAGCGGCACATTCTCCCAGTTGGCAAGGTTAGGTGCGAATCGCACCACCCCGTTTTCCGCGTCGATGGTGCCCGGCGCACAGGAGCAAACGGCTGCGATGTCGCCCGGCTGCAGGTCGGCGGCCTTGACGGCGTCCCGCACCGTGCGGGCCATCCGATCGATCACGGCATTCACGCCTTCATCCGGTTTCGTCGCCCGCTTGGCCTGACTCAGTATCTTGCCCTTCGCGTCCACGACGCCCGCCAGGATCTTGGTGCCGCCAAGGTCGATGCCGACTACCAGCCGGTCTCTCGTCTCCTTTGCCATCGGGGGTGCCTCCAGCGTATGGGATAGCTCGCATTATACTACAGCCGAGACGACTGCCGGAAAAGAAAAAGCTCCCGTGATCGCTTCGATCACGGGAGCTGCGTGCCTGCCCTGCAGTATCACGCCATCTGCCGGAGCAGCGGACGGAACTTGTAGCCGTACAGGATCTGCCCTTCGTCCCCTTCCTGGGTCAGCTTGCGCGTCACCATCTCCACCGGCATGCCGATCTTCACCTCATCAGCGTCGACATCGGTCAGTTGCGCGGTGACCATCGGTCCCTCTACCAGCTTCACCAACGCCATGGTGTAGGGCGCGTATTCCTCGAAGCCCATCGGTGCATTGAACATCGTCGTGAAGGAATAGACCTCGCCCCGGCCGCTCAGATTGGTCCAATGCTGGCGCTCCTGGGCGCAGTGCGGGCATACGTCGCGCGGCGGAAAGATGGCCTGGTGGCAGTTGTCGCACACCTCGGCCCTCAAGCGATAGCGCTGCTGGCGCGTGCGCCAATTACGCGGAATAGACATGGATAGGATCCTCCTTAAAATGAGTGCTTGACGATGATTGTATTCCGATGCACCTTCCAAAAGCTACCAGGAGCGCAGCGGGCGACCCCGGAATCGCGCCGTTGGTAGTTTTTGATAGGTCGAATGAACGAACTCATCGCCGCGGGAGCCGGACATCCGCTCGGGGCGCGGCCTACACCGCGCCCAAGATGTGCGTGACAATCGTCGCGCCGCTGCCCCCGATGTTCTGAGCCATCCCGACCGTCGCACCGCTCACCTGGTTCTTGCCTGCCTGGCCGGTCAGCTGCTGCACCACTTCGACGATTTGATAGACGCCCGTGGCGCCCACGGGATGGCCGCGCGCTTTCAATCCGCCCAGGGTGCTGATGGGGATGCGCCCGCCGATGGCGATTTCCCCTTCCTGCGCCAGGCGCACACCGGCCCCGCGCGGCGCGAAACCGGCAGCTTCCAGCGACAGCGCCGACATGATGCTGAATGCATCGTGGACTTCGCATAGGTCAATGTCGGCCGGAGTCAGGCGCGCCTCGGCATACGCCTTCTGGCTGGAGACTACAGCGGCGTCCAGCACCAGCGGATCGCGGCGATCGTGGATCGCCAGGCTGTCGATAGCGACGGCCGATGCGAGAATCAAGGCCTTTGCGCGGCCGCGGTATCTCTCGGCCGGCGCCAGCACGACGCACGCCGCGCCATCGCAGACCGGGCTGGAGTCGAGCAGATTAATCGGATCGGCGATCATGCCGGCGCGAGCATAGGCGGCCTCACTCACCGCGCTCTGGAACATGGCGTTCGGGTTGTGTGCGCCGTTCCGGTGTGCATTGACGGTGAAGCCGGCGAATGCCTCCTTGGCCACGCCGTACTCATGCATGTACCGCCGCATCAGCAGCGCATTCAGGCCCACGAAGCTGATCCCCTGGCTCACTTCGTATTCCTGGTCGGCTGCCGTCGCAAGGGCGCTGGTCGTCAGATTGCCGACGGCATCCGTCATCTTTTCGACGCCACAGACGAGCACGAGCTCGTGTGCGCCGCTGGCGACCGCCAGCGCGCCCACGCGCACGGCGGCCGCGCCGGAGCCGCAGGCCGCCTCGACCTTCATCGCCTCGATACCTCGCAATCCGACGAAGTCGGCGATCAGCGCCCCCAGGTGCTCCTGGCCGTTCAGCGCGCCCGAAAGCATGTTGCCCACGTAGAGCGCGCCGGCGGACTCGATCGAGGCATCAGTCATGGCGGCGACGATAGCGTCGTGCGCCAGGTGTCGCAGCGATTTTTCCCAGTGTTCGCCCACCGGGGTCTGACCGATGCCGATAATAGCTACATCACGCATGAATCGTTCTTCCTTCGATCGTCTGCAAGCTCAGGGCTGAAAGATGAAAGGATCGCGCCTTCCACGCGGGCCGCTCAGCTATTTCATCTGCAGTTTGTGCCTGAACCGCGCATACGTTGCATAGTCGATCTCGACGCGGCGCGCGACATAGTCGCGAGTCAGCGGCGCCCGGTCGCGACGCTCAGCGATGCGATCCGTTACACGAATCGAGAAGGCATCGGAGCCGGCGCCCGAGCCGAACGACACCATCAGGATGCGGTCGCCCGGCTTGGCCGCATCGAGCACGGCGGTCAGGCCGATCAGCGACGATCCCGCGTACGTGTTGCCGATCAGAGGCACCAGCAGCCCCGTCTTGATCTGATCGAGGGTGAAACCCAGGATCTCGGCCGCGCGCTGCGGAAACTTGGTGTTGGGTTGATGAAACACCGCGTAGGCGTAGTCGCTCGGCTGTGTGCCCATCTCCTCCATCAGTTTGCGACCGGCGCGGGTGATGTGCTCGAAGTAGGCCGGTTCGCCGGTGAATCGGTGGCCGTGGCTGGGATAGTGTGCATACGCGCGACGCCAGAAGTCGGGCGTATCCGTGACATGCGACAGGGTCGCTTCGTAGACCGCCAGGCTTTCTTCGCCGGGCCCGATGACGAATGCCGCGCCGCCTGAAGCCGCCGTGTATTCCAGAGCATCGCCCGGCCGTCCCTGCGCAGTGTCCATGCCGATCGCCAGCACGTACCGCCCCATGCCTGAGCCGACGACCCCCATGCCCATCACGATGGCTTCGCTGCCTGCCTTGCACGCAAATTCCAGGTCCGCGGCCTGAATGTGCGGCGTGGCGCCGAGCGCCTCACCGACGATGGTCGATGAGGGCTTGACCGCATACGGGTGCGACTCGCTCCCCACCCACACGGCGCGTAGCTCTTGCGGGTCGATGCCCGCTCGCGCCAGGGCATTGCGCGCCGCTTCAATCGACATCGTGATGGTGTCCTCGTCCAGCCCCGCGACTGCCTTTTCCTTGATCGGCAGGCCGCCCGAGCTGTCGCGCCACACCCGTCCTACTTCCGTCGCAGGCAGCCGGTAGCGGGGCACATACGCTCCGTACCCCACGATGCCTACGTCACGCGTTGGTTTCAACATAAAAACTCGCCTTCCAGTGCGGACCCGTTCCTCGGGGTTCAAGAGGATAATACCGCCATTCGTACGGTTTTTCGGTAGGTTGCATAGCAATCTATGTCAGTATGTCTATGGTTTGTCTAACTCGCCGGGTTGTGATTCGTCCTCGCCCGTCCTTCGTTCACCGGCTGTCCGTCTGCCGCATCTCGGCCAGCAGCTGCGCGGCGCGATCCGCACGCACGACGCGTTCGCCCACCATGGCGGCTGCAACACGATCCACCTCGTCGCCGGTTGCGCCGGCCGCGATGGCAACTTGCCGCGCATGGAGGGCCATGTGCCCCTTCTGGATCCCCTCGGTCGCCAGCGCGCGGATCGCCGCCAGGTTCTGCGCCAGCCCCACTGAGACGATGATCTCGGCCAGACTGCGCGCCTTTGTCACCCCCATGATCTGCAGCGCAGCGCGCGCGGTCGGGTGCACGCGCGTGGCCCCCCCGACCGTGCCCACTGCAAGGGGCAGTTCCAGGCTGCCCACCAGATCGCCGGTCGGCGTGAGCGACCATTCGGAGAGCGAACGATATTGGCCGTCGCGAGCGGCATAGGCGTGGGCGCCGGCTTCGATCGCCCGCCAGTCGTTGCCGGTCGCCAGAACGACCGCATCGATGCCGTTCATGATCCCCTTGTTGTGCGTGGCGGCCCGATACGGATCTACGGCGGCCAGGGCATAGGCTTCGACAATGCGCGCCGCCACCAGCGCCCCAGGCAGCTCCGGAGTATCGAGGGCCGACGCCGGCACGACGCAGCGCGCCGAGGCGAGTCGCCGGTCTGCCAGGTTGGAAAGGATGCGCAGATTCACCCTGCCGCTCGTGATCTCTTCGACCAACGGCGCCAGCGCCTCGCAGGCCGTGTTGACCATGTTGGCGCCCATAGCATCACGGCAGTCATAGATGAGATGCACGACCAGCATCGGTCCGGCAGGACTCTCCGCATGCACGTACGTCTCAACGTCGCGCGCGCCGCCGTGCAGGCTGACGATGACCGGGTCGACGCGGTTAGCGAGATCGATGAGCCGCTGCTTCTGTGCGACCAGCCTGGCGGCGGCTGCCTGTGGATCTGCCAGGCCGAACACCTGGATCTGGCCGATCATGAGTGATTCGGTGGTTTCAGCATGGAAACCGCCGCCAGCACGCGCCAGCTTGGCGGCGAAGCTGGCGCCTGCCACCACGGACGGCTCTTCAATGACCATCGGGACCAGCACGTCGGAGCCGTTGACCAGGAAGTTCGTGGCGATGCCCAGTGGCAAGGCGTAGGCGCCGACCACGTTCTCGACCATCTTGTCGGCCTGCGTCAGAGACAGCCCGCCCTCCAGCGCAGCCGCCTGTTCCGGTGACAGCTCGGCCCAGGTCACGATAATCTGTTGGCGCTCCTTGGGAGATAGCGTGTAGAATCCGCTGAGGCGCGATGATTGGCCCATAAGCCCTCTCGTGAAGGAATCACCCGGTCGGATCGCTGGACGCTTGGCCCGACCGGCCGATGACGCGACTATAGAACGTTCCGACTGCCAAAACCTACCAGAATCTCACGGACCGAGGGTCGAAAGCGGCAGGATCACGGCTGCCACCGGCGCAGTAAGGAGCTGTGGATAGAATCCGATGACGACACCCAAGGCGACCAGGAGGAAAGCTGCCAGCGCCAGGCCCCAAGGCTCGCGTTCCACGGGGGAAGCGGTCAGTGGACCGAAGCATGCGCGGCCCGCTCGAACCGTGCCGAGGATGACACCTGTCGCCCCGAGCAGCAAGAGGAACACCCAACGCGAGTCAATCTCGCCGAGCAACTGGAAAAGCGCCCAACGCGAGGCGAATTGCGCGGTCAGCGGGAGGCCGATCAACGCGAAACCCCCTACGATCAAGGCGCTGACCGCAAGGGGCAGCCGCGCAATCGCGCCACCGATGCGATCCAGGCGGTCGCTTTCCATGTGATGCCGGATGAGCGCAGCGCCTGCGGCCATCGTCAGCAGAGCCAGGGCGCGCGTCAGCGCCAACCAGATCGCTGTCGGCAGGCCCGCGGTGCCGCGCAACGCCATCGCCACCAGCAGCACCCCATAGTCGTATAGTCCGGCATATCCGAAGCAGCGCCCCAGGCTGTTCTGCGTGGCGGACAGCGCGCCGGCCAGCAGGGCCGTCAGCACTCCCAGCCACAGGAGCCACCGCGCGCTGTCGACAGCCGAGGCGAGCCACGGATAAGTGACGATGAAACGCTGAAGCAAGAACAGGACGGTGGTTTGACCGCCGATCCAGAGAAACGCCGCAACGACAGGGGGCGCCTGTCTGGCGATCGCCGGAATCGCAACATGCAGCGGCACAGGCTGCAGCAGCAACGCGAAGCCGGCGATCAACAGCCAGCCGGCAACGACAAACGGCGTCTGATCATCCGGGTTGAGCGGCGCTTGGTCGATATACCACGCGGCGATCAGGAACAGCGGCAAGGCAAGCGCCGGGAACAGGAGCTGGCGCCACGCGCCGCGCGTCTCGCCGGCCCGGCCGGCCTGGATCAGAAACACCGACACGATGCCCGCCAGTACGATGACGCCGGGCGCCAGGGTCAACGGGTGCACCATGGCCACCCCGGCCCACAGCGCCACCAGCACCAAGCCGAAGGGATAGAAGGTGCGGCCCTGATAGGTGAGCCAGGCCAGAATGAAGACGACGGCGGCGGTCAGCAAGAGAAAAGCCAGCAGCGCCTGCGTAGCCGGTCCGATCTGGAGTGACATTCCCTCCAGGCTGACTGATTTGCCTAACCAGATCGTCCGTCCAGCGATCTGTGCGCGTGCGTCGAGCGGCAGGCGCCACAGCAGCAGCGCCAGCACCAGCGCTGCACTCGCGGCTCCGACCGCAGCCACCCCTTCCATTCTGCGCAGAAGGTAGACCGCTCCCGCCGCGAGCAGCAGAAACCCCAAGACAAGCTCAGGGCCTGCGATCATGCGTCATCACCGGAGTCTGCCAGACCGGAGTCTGGCAGGCCGCTGGCGATTCTGGACGCGGGCAGGCCGCGCGACACGATGAGATAGGAAATCGCCAGACCGAGCAGCACTTGTCCACTCTCCAGCACGCCGATCATCATGCTGCTCTGTATCAGGCTGAACAGCAGCAGCTCACTGCCGCCCAGCACCGTGAGCAACGAAAGCCCGGCGTGCAAGGGTTCCTCGTGAAGCGCCAGACCGAGCAGACCGATCAGCACGAGCCAGAAGATGGCATCCCTGAACAGCGGATCGACCTGTGGCAGGCTGACCTCTTCGCGCAGTGCAAAGAAGGTGACCGCCGCCAACGCCACGGCAAGCGTTCGGAAGCTGCCGAGTGAAGCCATCTGCGGCCAGCGCGCTTCCCACGCCACGCCGCTTGCCGCGTTCCAACGCAGTTGGCGCGCTGAGAGGTACAGCATCACGGCAATCAGCCCGCCGACAATGGCCTGCAGCAAGGCCCACTCCGGCGGTATGACCTGCGACAGAAGCAGGGCCAGCACGATCGAAAGCGTCGCGTAGGCGAACAGGACGATCCGCCAATCGCGCACCACCACAATGGTCGCTGCGGCGACAGCTCCCAGGAAGACAGCAGGCAGCCCGATCAACAGACTCAGTTGGCGGAAGAGATCAGTGAGGCTCATCCCATCATCCGCGCAGCAGCATCCAGAGGATCAGGCCGGCGAGCGCCAACCAACCCAGATAGCCCTCACCTTCGCCGAGGGTGGCGAAGTACTGCAGGCCGCTGCCGACGACCCGCAGCCCGCCGGCCAGGAGGCGATACAGCCATTCCAGACTGACGACGGCGCCGAGCCCTTGCTGCCAGCCGCGCATCTGGCCGAAGATCAACTCCCGGCCTGCGCCCAGCGCAGCGCCGCCCAGCCCTGAAACCACGAGACCAATCCAGACGGAGCGGCGCGCTGTCGTGAGGATTTGCGCCAGCGTAGTGGCGCTGTCCTGCAGCGCAAAGCCGCCGAGCTCGGCGAGACGTTGGGGGAAGAGACCCCAGATGAGGGCAGGCGCCGCAAGAAGCAGGGTGGCAGCGGCCCAGCGCGCAGTCCTGCCACGGCGTGCGGTCTCCTTCGCGCCAACGGCCGCCGGGACGACGGCCTCGGTTCCGGCGCTGCGCGTCGATTCCCACAGGGCCGCAACCAGTACGATCTCGCCCACTAGCAGCACTGCGAACATCGCACCGGCCGTCGGTAGCTCGGTGGGGAAGATGAGCGCCGAACGCGCCAGGAAACCGACCGTGCCCGGCGCTCCCCAAAGCACCAGCGCTCCGAGGAGCGCCGGCAGCCGCAAGCGCCGCCCGCCCTGACCCATCTGGGCCACAGCCAGCAGCCCGGCGCCCAGCCCGAAGGTGGCCAATGACCAGGCAAGCGCTCCCGGCCCGGGTTCCCCGGCCACATACGCAGCCAGCACGACGACGCAAGCGCGATTGACGGCGATCCACCGCCAACGCCATGAGCCCTCTTCGACCGTCCAGGCCGCAATCGCCGTGCCGAGCAGGGCAAACACTCCCAACGCGGCCCATTCGGGCTGTCGCGTCAGGCCGAGACCGGCCAGGGCATGCACGCGGGCAAGCCACCAGATGCCGGCGGTCACGCTCACCAGGTGAACGGCCGTCAGGGC
>CAYRFV010000077.1:13843-20864 GCA_964423545.1 uncultured Anaerolineales bacterium
AGAAATGCAGCTGATAGGCCCCCGCGCGAACCAGGCCGAGCAGCCAGTGCCACGGCAGCACCTGGCGGGCGAAGCGGCCTCCGTTCAGCGGTTCGGAGATTCCGCCTTCGCCGGCCAGGGCAAGGATGAACAGCAGGAGCGGCGCGGTCAGCGCCAACAGACCCCATGCTCGCCCGGCCGGCTCTGGCTGTCGCGCCGGATGCAAGCGCAACGCCAGCATCGCGTCCAGGATCAGCCAGCAACTCGCCAGCGTGATCAGGTTGGCTGAACACACAAACATGATTGCGGCCGCACCGAGCCACAACGTTCGCTCAGCCGATCCGCCCGAAGGCCTCACGAGCGCATCTTCATCGGTCAGCAGGATCACGGTCGCGGTCAGCAAGAGCACGATCAAGACCACGAACCAGTTCCAGGAATCGATCCGCCACTGGATGGTGGCGCCAGCGACGGTCAACGGCTGCCATCGCCAACTCAGGCTCTGCGCCGCCGGCTCGGAGGCCGCGCGCAACCACACGAATCCAGCGGCCGCAATGGCGAACAACGCGAGGGGCATGCGAAAACGCGACAGTCTGGGGATGCGCCGCGCCAGGAACGCGCGCCACGCAAGCCAGGAGATGAGCCACAGCAGCAGCCCGCCAAGTGCCAGGAGCAATGCCGGGCCGAGCGGTTGGTCTATAAGCCGGAAGAGAAGCGTACGGAACATGGCAAGTTAGCGGCCATTCTACCGCCGGGCAGGGCTGATGGCAAATAGCGAGATTGCTGGATTGCCGTGCACCATCCGATCGCCTATAATGGCCGCATTGCGGCCGCAGCGCCGTCGCGTACTACGGCGACAGCGAGTCTGCGCTGCTGCGATCATCAGCCGGGAGGTCCCATGCAACGGCTTGTCGAGTGTGTCCCGAATTTCAGCGAGGGGCGTCGTCCGGAGGTGCTCGATGCGATCGCAGGCGCCCTGCGCATGCACGCGCAAGTGCGCCTGCTCGACATTGAAAGCGATGCCGATCACAACCGTTCGGTCTTCACGCTGGTTGCACCGCCGGAGGGGATCGTGCCGGCGCTGTTTGATGCGATCAAGACGGCGGCCGCGCTCATCGATCTGGAACACCATCGCGGGGCGCATCCGCGCATCGGCGCCGCCGATGTGGTGCCGTTTGTGCCGCTGCGCAACGTGGAGATGGCCGAGTGCGTGACGTTGGCGAGGGAGCTGGGGCAGCGGGTCGGAGAGGAGCTGAGCATCCCTGTGTATCTGTACGAAGCAGCCGCCACGCGTCCAGATCGGGTCAACCTGGCGGACATCCGGCACGGCGAGTACGAACGGCTGAAGACCGAGATCGCCAGCAGTCCCGATCGGGCGCCCGACTTCGGGCCGCGACGTCTCGGACCGGCAGGTGCGACGGTCATCGGCGCGCGCGCGTTCCTTGTCGCCTACAACGTGTTCCTGTCCACCGACAACGTTGAAGTCGCCCGCAAGATCGCCAGGGCGATCCGTAACAGCTCTGGCGGCCTTCGCTACGTCAAGGCGCTCGGTCTCCTGGTCAACGGTAAGGCACAGGTCAGCATGAATCTGACCGACTTTAGCAAGACGCCGATCCATGTGGCGGTCGAGATGATCCGCCGAGAAGCGGCCCGTTATGGCGTCGGCATTGAGTCGAGCGAGCTGATCGGGATGATCCCGCAGCAAGCCCTGCTGGATGCCGCGGCCTGGTACTTGCAGTTGGACAACCTTAAGCCGGAGATGGTGCTGGAAAACCGGCTTCGCGAGTGACGGGGGATCGGGCGCATGGGAGTGCAGGGGTAGACGCCGAATCGGGGGCGCGTCTGTCGCGCCCCCACCGGCCCGCTCTCTCGTGCGTCCTCCGACGCGTCATACATCTGCCTGGACCTCCTCCAGATGGGCGATCAGGTCGCCGTGGGTGATGATGCCGACCAGCTCGCCTCCTGAAAGCACAGGGATCGAGCTGGCCTTGTTCTCCACCATCAGGGTGGCAACCTCCTCGACATCCAGGTCCGCGTCAGCAGTGATGACGGGAGCGGTCATGATCTCACGAGCGGTGGTGCCCAGGATGCGACGGACGATCTCATGGTACTCGCGCTGCCCCGCCAGCGGAATGCGAGCATCGAGCAAGGGGAGATAGACTGGCGAGTGGGGCCTGGCGTGTCGCGCGATCAGGTCGATTTCGGTCACGATCCCGATGACCCGACCCCCCTCGATCACCGGCGCGCCGCTGACCCCGCGCGTCCGGAACAGGCGAACGATCTCCGGGATCGGTGTCTCCGGCGCCAACGTTACGACGTCGGCAGTCATCACATCACGGGCTTGCATGGCGGCCTCCTTGACGCGCGAGGGGGACTGCAGGGTCGTCGCACAACCCATTCGACGACAGGCGATCGGCGACGCCGGCATGATCGAACCATGCTTTTATTCTAGCACAGACACCTCACCGGGTCAACGGGCTTCGCGAGCGCGAAGCCGCTAGAACTGTGACTGCAACGAGGCTGCGTACCCGGTCAGTTCGACGTAGCCGTTGCCCGTCACCGCTTGGGCGCTGCGCGTGCCTGAAACCCGCACGGCTCCCTCCCAATACGGCAGCGACGTCCGCATCTCTTGGTCGGCCAGGAGCGGCGTCACCGTCAGCCGCAGATCCGCTCGCGGCACGGTCACTATCCAGCCCGCCGGATAGGCGCCGCCGGTGCGCGGGCTGCGCCATTGCCCCGTCGCCTGAATGGAAAACTCATCGGAGGTGAGCGCTCGCGCGGAGCCATCGGGTGCAATGAGCGTGCCGCTTGAGAAGGAATCGCGACTGCCGTCGATCCGCCTCAGGGCGTAAAGCATCACTTCGCTCCCGTCGCTGAGTTGCAGGCTGAACCAATCCCATCCGGTCAGCTCCGGGCCGAGCGCACTGGTGCCGTACTCATGATCCATCCAACTGAGCCCGCTGACCGCAAACGTCCTGCTGCCGATTCTGATCTCGCCCACACTGTCGATGCGCGGCAGACTGTAATAGATCGAGGCGTTGCCCGGCTCCGGTCCCTTTTGGCTGTAGCCGCGATCGCCCTGGAGCACCGCCCCTTTCAGGTCGGTCAGGCGCAGATCGAGGCTGAGGTCGAGACCGGAAGCCGGATCGGTGGTAGAGGCACGCAGGCGCGCCTGTCCCGCGGTGGCGCCGGATGCCGCCCAATCCTCCAGCCAAACGCGAAATGGCGTCGCCTGTGCACCGGCCAACCCGGCCGCGCTGCGGGCGAACCGCTCGGCGGAGTAGTGCCCGCCCCCTGACACATCGGTGAGCGCGAAGTGAGCCATGAAGACCTGCTCCGCACCCCAGCGTGAGTCGCGCTCGGCCTGCCGGTCGGGCGGCGCGAGCGCGCGGCGGAAAAACGTCAGTTGATAACCGAAGGACTCGCCCGTGGCGGCTCTCAGGTTGCCGGTGTAATACCACCACTCGGTCTGGAAGTCGTCGTGCGGGCCGTGATCAACCGGGAATCTCAGCGGCCGCGGTCCTTCGACGCGCGTAAAGCTGCCGTCCGTCTCCGCCACAGCGGCTGCAACCACGCGTGCCCGCAGCGGCTCATCCGACTTCGGCCACAACAGCCACGCCAACGCGGCGGCCGCCAACAGCCCGAACAGCCAGGCATGTCGCGCTCTGATGCCCCGCCTCCAGTCGGCAGGAAGCAGCCTCCCCACCGCGTCCGACTGCGTCCGGTCTCTCATCTTTGTGCTCATTCCCCGCGCAGTGCCTCCGCTGCGAGCATCCGACCCATGCGCACCGCCGGGTAGATGCCCGCTAGCAGCGCTGCAATCACAGCCAGGGCCAGCGCCTGGATGAACTGGCCCACCTCGGCGTGCAGCTCCAATGTCCAGCCGAACGAACGGCGGTTGATGACATAGATCAAGATCAGGGCAAGGGTCAGTCCCGTGGGCATCGCCCACAGTCCGGCGGTTGCGCCCATCAACCCGGTTTCGAGGAGCACGGCGCCGCGCAGCTGGCGCACCGTAAGCCCGACGGCGCGCAGCACGCCGAGCTCGCGCACGCGCTCCAATTGGAGCGAGAGCAGCGCGCTCAGGACTCCGATGAACGCCACAGTGGCCGCCAGCAGTTGCAGCGCGCCGGTGATGGCGAACGCCCGGTCGAATACAGCAAGCGCCTCTCCCCGCAGCGCCGCATTCGGTCGGACGAGTGCGCCTGCTCCTCCTGGCATCCCTGCCAGATGGTCCGATAGTGCACGAACAGTGGCATCCACGTCGACGCCGGGGGCCAGCTTGAGTGCGATGGCGGTGATAGCCGGGTCATCCCACGAACGCCGGTAGAGATCGAGGGACATCATCACCGTGCCCTGGCTCGAAGCGTAGTCGCGATAGATGCCCGCCACGGGGAACGACTGTGGGCCGCGGTCCGTGTTCAGGACGAGGGTCGCGCCCCGCGCAGGCAAGCCGAGACGATTCGCCAACGGCTCGCTCGCAAGCACTGCGCCGCGCTTGACCGCTTCGGCCGCTGCGGCGCGGCCCCCATCGGTCGAAACAAAGATGCGGGGAGCAGTGAAGTCGGCATCGGAGACCGCGGCGACCGCAATGGGCCCCACCGGTGAGCCGACGTCGGCTGAACGCAGCACATCCGCCGCTACCACACCGGGCCAGTTTCGAGCGCTTTCGAAGAGGCTGGGATCGAGCGGCGTGGCCGAGCGCGTGGCAGTCAGGCTGGGCGCCGCGATATAGACGTCGCCCCAGAGGGTCTGACCGAGCCAGGTGACAACGGTCGTGCGAAAGCTGCTCACCATCAGGCCCACGCCGATGGTGACCGACACCGCGACCATGAGGGCGGCGATCGCGACCGCAGTGCGGCTCAGCGCGCCGGTGATGCTGCGCGGCGCGAGCCGGCCGATCACGCCGAAGAGCCTGCTCGTGACAGGCATTGCCCCGCGCATGAGCAGCAGAGTAACTGCCGGCGCCAACAGCGCAAAGCCGACCGTCACAAGGAAGATGCCGCCAAAGCTGATCGCCAACGCTGCCTCAACGCCGGCCGAGGCAGCGGCTCCGAAGAACCGATGCAGTAGGGTCGAAACAGTAACCGGTGAGATGGCCAGCAGCCCCGTGCCCGCGATCAGTCCGGCCAGGCCGGCCGCCGCCGTGAGGGGAACCGCGCGCTGCGCCCGATGCTCGGCGCCGGAGCGCACGAGCGCCAGGCGCGGCGGCGCAGCAGCCGCTTCTCGGGCGGGCAGCAGGGCCGAAATGATCGTCGCGGCCGTGCCCACCGCAGCACCTTTGACCAGGCTCTCAACCGGTATCACGACGCCGCGCACTGTTACCACGAAATACAGGTCGTTGATCGTCTGCGTGACCAGGCGGACAGCGCCCTGGCCGAGCAACAGGCCGAGGCCCACGCCGAGCGCGGAGCCGGCGATGCCGACCGCCAATGCTTCGACCAGCACCAGCCGGCTGACCTCGCCCGGTGTAACCCCGAGGCAGCGCAGCGCGCCGAACAGGGCCTGCCGCTGCACGACCGAGAAGGTCATGCTGTTATAGATCAGAAACATGCCGACCACGAGCGCCAGCAAGCTGAGCGCGGTCAGGTTGATGCGAAATGCGGCGGTCATCTGCGCCACGGCGCCCGAGCGCGCCGCCACCGGCACGATCTGCGCTTGCGGCGGCAGCAGGCGCGCAATGCTTTCGACAGCAGGCGCACGCTCCGTCAGGATCAGATCGATGGCGTCGAGTCGGCCGAGTCGGCCCGTGAGCTCTTGCGCGGTGGCGATATCTGCCAGGATCAATCCGTTGAGTGCACGGCGACTGAGGGAGTCGGCGGGTTGCAGGAGTCCGGCGATGCGCCCAACCGTCTCGCGGCCTGCCACCCGCAAATCGATCGGGTCGCCGACAGTGAGACCTTGTTCGCGCGCCAGCGCTTCAGAGATCAGCAGCGCACCGGGCTCGGTGAGAAATGCAGTCAACGACCCGATCGCGTCCGTGTTGGCCGCCGTCACCTCCCGCCCGAAACTCCTCGCGCGCGCCGCAGGGTCCGTCACCAGGTAGGAGCGGAAAGGTCCTTCAGCAAACGGATCGATGCCCAGAAGCTGGATCGGCCGGTTGCCCAGTTGTGGTGAGATGAGATAATCGGTGACCAGGGGAGCCGCCGTCCGCACGCCCCCCTCGACCCGCAACCGGGTGTAGACGGCTTCATCCAGTCCGATGGGTCCGCCGACGATCTGGTGTGTGGCCTTGCCGGCGATGGCGTCCGTGCTGAGGTCGAACGCGCGGCCGGCCGCCGCGTTCGCCAGATCGATGGCGACCATCACTGCCACACCGAGCATCACCCCGACGACCATCAACGCCGTCTGCCACGGATGCCGGAGCAGATACCGGAGTCCAACCCGCACCAACGGCCGCGAGCTCGTCGCCTTGTCGAACCCCGCAAGGCGTTTGGCGTTCTCCGTCTCACGCATCACGCCACCAGCTTTCCATCGTGCAGGCGCAACACCCGGTCTGCGTAGGACGCCGCCTCGATGCTGTGGGTCACCATCAGCAGGTTCTTGCCGGCCTGTCGCGTCAGGCGATCAAGCAGCGCAAGTACGTCGCGACCAGTGTCCTCGTCCAGGTTCCCGGTCGGCTCATCGGCGAGCACAATCAACGGATCGTGAGCCAGCGCACGAGCGATCGCCACACGCTGCTGTTCACCGCCTGACAGGCGATCGGGATAGGTGGCCGCCCGGTCGAGCAGGGCGACTGCTTCGAGAAGCGGTTCGACGGCTGTACGGGCTGCTTTGGGCGAAGCGCCGCCTAGTTCCAGCGGCAGCGTCACGTTTTCCAGCACCGTCAGCGTAGGGATCAGGTTGAAGAACTGGAAGATGAAGCCGATCTGATGGCGACGAAAGAGGGTGCGCTCCCGCTCGGTCATGGCCGTCAATTCCTGATCGCCCACCCACACCCCTCCGGCATCCGGCCGGTCGATACCGCTGACAAGGTTCAACAGCGTGCTCTTGCCGCTGCCGCTGCGGCCCAACAGCGCGACAAACTCGCCGGCCGTAAACTCTG
>CAYRFV010000078.1:0-20821 GCA_964423545.1 uncultured Anaerolineales bacterium
TAGTGCAACCGGTCGGTGGCGACGGTGCGCCGCGCCCGACGCCCACACCCACCGCAATGGGGAGTCTTCAATGGCAAAGAACAGGATTCGTATCCGGCTTAAGGCTTTCGATCATCGCGTCTTGGATGACTCGGTCCGCAAGATCGTGGATGCTGCCGAGCGCACAGGCGCCGCAGTCGTCGGTCCTGTGCCGCTGCCCACCAAGATCGAGCGTTTCACGGTCAATCGCGCGGCCTTTATCGACAAGGACAGCCGCGAGCAGTTCGAAATCCGAACGCATAAGCGCCTGATCGACGTGGTCGATCCGGGCGCAAAAACGATCGAAAACCTGACCAAGCTGGACTTGCCGGCCGGCGTCGATATCGAGATCAAGCTGTGATTGCGGAGCGCGAGTTTCGGAATGGAGATTGACCCCTGTTGGGGGTCAGCTCACAATTCGCAATGAGCACTCAAGAATCTGCAATCGGGTGGGATGATGCGGTTTCGCCGTCGGGGCGATATCACGGCAGTCCCAAGGAGGATCGATGAAAGGGATCATGGGTCGTAAGGTGGGCATGACTCAGTTGCTCACCGACCGGGGCGAAGTGGTGCCGGTGACGATTATTGAGGCGGGGCCCTGTTACATCACCCAAATCAAGACCGCCGACAAGGATGGCTATACCGCCATCCAGTTGGGTTTCGACGAGACCAAGCAACGACGGCTCACCAAGGGGCAGGTCGGCCATTTGAAACGCGAAGGGATGCCTCATGATGTGCCGATGCTGCGCGTCTTGCGCGAACTGCGCACGAAAAACATCGATGAGTATAAGATCGGACAGAAGATCCTGGCCGACATTTTCACGACCCACGAGCGGGTGGATGTGCTGGGCATTTCCAAGGGTCGCGGGTTCCAGGGCGGCGTGAAGCGTTACGGCTTTCGCGGCGGTCCGCGAACGCACGGCCAGTCCGATCGCCTGCGCGCTCCTGGGGCGAGCAGCTCCGGCACGACGCCGGGCCGGCTCTACAAGGGCAAGCGGATGGCCGGACACATGGGCAACGCGCCCGTGACGATCGCCAATCTGCGGGTCGTGCTGGTGGATGCGGAACGCAATCTGTTGGCCTTGCGCGGTGCGGTGCCGGGCGCAAGGGGCAGCGTCGTGCTCATCACTGAAGCGCGAAAACAGGGGATTTGACGATGCAAGTCACAATGATGAACATGGCGGGCGAGAAGGTCGGCGAGGTCGAGTTGGCCGACACCATCTTTGCCGCGCCCATTAACATCCCGTTGATGCATCAGGCAGTGACGCGCCAACTGGCCAACGCGCGCCTCGGCACGGCGAAGGTCAAAGGCCGCAGTGAGGTTGCGGGCGGCGGGCGCAAGCCGTGGAAGCAGAAGGGCACCGGCCGGGCGCGTCAAGGGTCGACGCGGGCCGCGCAGTGGCGCGGCGGCGGCATCATTTTTGGGCCCACGCCGCGTTCCTATGAGCAGAAGCTGCCACGCAAGATGCGCCGTGCCGCCGTCTGTTCGGCCCTGTCCGTCAAGGCGGCTGAGGAGCGGGTGGTGGTGCTGGATGAGCTGGCGATGACCGAGCCCAAGACGCGCGAGATGTCGGCTCTGCTCAATCGGCTGGCGGTCGACTCCACCGCGTTGATCCTCATGGCCGGCGCCGATGAGACGGTGGAGCGCGCCAGCAGCAACCTGGCCGCCGTCACGCTGCTTCGGGCCGAATACGTCAACGTGCGCGATCTGCTGAATCATGACTACCTGGTCATCCCACAGAAAGCCCTGAGCGTGATCGAGGCGATCCTGGGCTAGGCGGAGGGTGAGATGCACATCTATGACATTCTGAAGCGTCCGGTGGTCACCGAGAAGAGCAACGCCCAGGCTGAGGCTGTCCGCCAATACACCTTCGAGGTCGATCAGCGGGCCAACAAGATCCAGATCAAGGACGCGGTGGAGATGGCCTTCAACGTGAAAGTGGTCGGCGTGAACATCATCAGTATCCCTGCCAAGCGCGGGCGATATGGGCGGTCGACCATTGTGAAGAAGCCGGCCCTCAAGAAGGCGGTCGTCACACTGGCGCCGGGCGGCACGATCCAGTTCTTTGAAGGCGTCTGATAGGGGCTAAGGAGTTTGTTGCATGGCAATCAAGGTTTACAAACCCACGAGTCCCGGTCGACGCGGGATGACAGGGTACGCTTTCGATGAAATCACGCGCGACGCGCCGGAGCGTTCGCTCATTCGGCCTGCACGCACCATTTCGGGCCGCAACAACGTGGGGCGGGTGACGGTCCGGCATCGCGGCGGCGGACACAAGCGGTTGTATCGTCTGATCGACTTTCGCCGGGATAAGCTCGGTGTTCCGGGCCGGGTCGCGTCGATCGAATATGACCCCAATCGCTCGGCGCGCATCGCGCTGATTGTCTATGCTGACGGCGAGAAGCGCTATATTCTGGCGCCGTTGGGTTTGCAGGTGGGCAGCCAGATCATGGCCGGCCCTGAGGCTGAAGTGCGCGTGGGCAATGCGATGCCGCTGAGGAATATCCCGCTGGGCACGGTGGTGCATAACGTCGAGCTGCAGCCAGGACGCGGCGGGCAGATGGCGCGGTCGGCTGGCGTAGGCGCGCAGTTGATGGCGAAAGAAGGGGAGTACGCCATGCTGCGGCTGCCGAGCGGCGAGCTGCGGCGGGTGCCGATGGTCTGCATGGCGACCATCGGTCAGGTCGGCAACACCGAGCATGCCAACCTCAGCATGGGCAAGGCGGGGCGCCGGCGCTGGCTGGGTTGGCGTCCGCAAGTGCGTGGCACGGCCATGGAGCCGAATTCACACCCGCACGGCGGCGGCGAGGGTCGCACCGGAGTCGGCATGCCCAGCCCGAAGACGCCTTGGGGCAAGCCCGCGATGGGCTACAAGACGCGCAAGAACAAGCGCACCGATAAGTTCATTGTGCGCCGCCGCGCCAAGAAGTGATGGGGGAATGACGTATGTCGCGATCTCTTAGGAAAGGCCCGTACGTGCAGCCGAAGCTGCTGAAAAAGGTTGAAGCGATGAATCGCACCGGCAAGAAGCAGGTCATCAAGACCTGGTCGCGCGCTTCAACCGTGTTTCCGCAGATGGTTGGCCACACGATCGCTGTTCACGATGGCCGCCGCCATGTGCCCATCTATGTGGCCGAGAATATGGTCGGTCATAAGCTGGGTGAATTCGCGCCCACTCGCTTCTTCCGCGGCCACGTACGCAGTGAGAAGAAGACCACGACGCGCTAAGCGAGAGGTGAGAGAATGGCAACTCGGGCGGTAACGAAATATGTGGGCGTCTCGCCTCAGAAGGTGCGCCAGGTGATCGACCAGGTGCGGGGCATGCAGGCGGAGCAGGCGTTAGCGATGCTGCGTCACATGCCGCAGTCGGCGGCCCAGCCCGTTGCGAAGACCATTGCGTCGGCGCTGGCGAATGCCGATGAGAATGAGGGGCTATCGCGCGAGGACATGTACGTCGCCACGATTTCGGCGGACGGTGCGCCCTTGCGCAAGTGGCGGCGGTTCGGAGCTCGCGGGCGCTTCAAGCCCATCGTTCGTCGATCATCGCACATCACGGTTGTGCTTGAGGAACGTTAGTTAGGAGGCTGCTTTGGGCCGAAAAGTTCATCCTATTGGCTTTCGTCTGGGCACGGTGGAACAGCACCGCTCGCGTTGGTTTGCGGAACGCGATGAGTACAAGACTTTGGTGAGCGAAGACCGCAGGATTCGGGCACTCGTGACCACGTCGCTGCCACAAGCGGCCATTTCTAAGGTCGAGATCGAGCGTTTCCCGCCCAATCAGGTGCGGGTGACGGTGCATTCGGCCAAGCCGGGAGTCATCATCGGCCGCAAGGGCGCGACGGTGAATACGCTGCGCAACGACCTGCAGCAGGTGACCAGCAAGAAGGTCAAGCTGGATATCGCCGAGATCGAGCATCCTGAAGTGGATGCTTTCCTGGTGGCCGAGAGCATTGCCGAGCAGCTTCAGCGCCGCATCTCCCACAAGCGAGCCATGAAGCAGGCTGTGCTGCGGGCGCTCAAGAGCGGCGCAAAGGGCTGCATGATCCGTTGCGGCGGTCGTCTGGCAGGAGCCGAAATGGCGCGCGTGGAAACGGTGCGCGAGGGCCAGGTGCCTCGCCATACGCTGCGTGCGGAGATCGATTATGCCAGGAGCGAGGCCCTGACCACCTACGGCCGCATCGGCATCAAGGTCTGGATTTACAAGGGCGAGCACCTGCCTGGGACTGAGTGATTGCGGATCGGCGATTCCGGATTTCGGATTGATCGTGCCTCGTGTGAGTCGAGTGCATGGGCCCCATCCGCCATCCGTCATCGAGAATCCGAGATGGAGTTGCGTTTATGTTGATGCCAAAGCGCGTGAAATACCGCAAAGTCCACCGTGGACGCAGGCGGGGTGTGGCCAGCCGCGGCAACCAGGTCTCGTTTGGCGATTACGGCTTGCAGGCCCTGGCGCCCGCATGGCTGAGCAGTCGCCAGATCGAGGCGGCGCGGCGCGCAATTGTCCGTTATTTGCGTCGCGGCGGAAAGTTGTGGATTCGCGTCTTTCCCGATCATGCCGTGACGAAGCGTCCGGCGGAGACCCGCATGGGTGGCGGCAAAGGCGCAGTGGAGTATTGGGCGGCAGTGGTGCGTCCGGGCCTGATGTTGTTCGAGGTGGCGGGTGTGACCGAGGAAGAGGCAAAGTCCGCCATGCGGTTGGCTTCTCACAAGCTGCCGATCGCGACGCAGTTCGTGCGCCGTGAGTTGGGGGAGGAAGCCTGATGCGCCCGAGTGAGATTCGCAACCTGACGCAGGTCGAACTGGGACGTCACCTGGATGAAGCCTACCAGGAGATGTTCAACCTGCGCTTCCAGTACGCCACAGGCCAACTGAAGAACACCGCCCGCCTGGGCCAGGTGCGGCGCGAGATCGCCCGGCTGCGCTCCGTCATGCGCGAGCGCGAGCTGGCTGCGGCTCAGGAGGGATAGGAATGGAAGCTCAGCGAAAACGGCTGATCGGTGAAGTCGTCAGCGACAAGATGGACAAGACGGTGGTCGTGGTCGTGCGCCGCACCCGCCAGCACCCGTTGTACGGCAAGGTCATCCGCGTGAGCAAGCGCTACAAGGCGCACGACGAGAAGAACGAGTGTAGGCTCGGTGACTCGGTGCGCATCGTCGAGTCCCAGCCGTACAGCAAGGACAAGCACTGGCGCGTTGAGGCGATCCTCCAGCGCTCGGTGCAGGTGGATACCGCGCCGTTGCGGGCGGAGTAGAGGTGCAGCCATGATTCAGCAGGAAACCAGGCTCAAGGTTGCCGACAATACCGGCGCCAAGGAGATCCTCTGCATCCGCGTGATCGGTGGCTCGACCCGGCGTTATGCCCATCTGGGCGATGTGATTATTGCCTCGGTCAAACAGGCGGCGCCCAACGGCGCGGTCAAGGAGGGCGAGGTGGTGCGGGCGGTGGTGGTGCGCACGACGTATCCGCAGGCCCGTCCCGATGGTTCGCACATCCGCTTCGACGACAACGCAGCGGTGATCATCGATCAGGCCCGGGCGCCGCGCGGCACGCGCATCTTTGGGCCGGTGGCTCGCGAACTGCGCGAGCGCGGTTTCATGCGCATCGTGTCGTTGGCGCCGGAAGTGCTGTGAGGTTGTGGCAATGGATATTCGTAAGGGCGATAGGGTCGTAGTGATCGCCGGCGATGATCTTGGCGCTGAGGGCGAGGTTCACAGCGTGGTGCGGGCCAAGTGGGGCAAGGGACGCCGCTCGGGTGAACGCAAGCCGCAGGGCGACCGTGTCATTGTGGCTGGCGTGAATCTGATCAGGAAGCACCAACGGCGCACCGGCAATATCAACACGCAGTTCGGCATTATCGAGCGTGAGGCCCCGATCCATGTCTCGAACGTGATGCTGATCTGCACGCGCTGTGGCAAGCCGACGCGCGTGGCGCATCGCGTGAACGCCGACGGCAGCCGGTCGCGCCTGTGCAAGAAGTGCGGTGAGTTGGTTGATGCGTGAAATGTGAACCGTGAAGCGTGAGACGCACTCGGGCTGGAGACGCCGGCCCCGATGCATCTGCCCACGCGACACGTGTCACGTTTCTCCTCCGCTCAGGACCGCTACGCCGGCCCTGTACACGGACAGGAGCAGAGAGAATGGCTATCCCGAGATTGCTGGAACGGTACCGCAAGGAAGTGGCGCCGGCGCTCCAGAAAGAGTTCAACTACAGCAATGTGATGCAGGTGCCGCGCGTCGAGAAGGTCGTGCTCAACATCGGCATGGGCGAGGCGTTGCAGAACGCGAAGGCGCTCGATGCTGCGCTGAACGATCTCACGATCATCGCCGGGCAGAAGCCGGTCTTTACGAAGGCCAAGCGTTCCATCGCCGCGTTCAAGCTGCGCGAAGGCAACACGATCGGCGTGACGGTGACACTGCGCAGCGAGCGGATGTGGAGCTTCCTGGATCGCCTGATGAATGTCGCATTGCCTCGCCTGCGTGACTTTCGTGGGGTTTCGCCGGACTCGTTCGACGGCCGCGGCAACTACAGCTTGGGGCTGCGCGAGCAGTTGATCTGGCCCGAGATCAACTACGACAAGATCGATAAGGTGCGCGGCATGGCGGTGACGGTGGTCACCACAGCCAAGACCGACGAAGAGGGTCGCCGGTTGTTGGCGCTGCTGGGAATGCCTTTCCGCAAGTAGTGCAGTTCGATGGCGCAGTCCGGTGGGCGTTCCGGCAAGGAACCACCGACCGATAGGAGGAAATCAGTGGCCAAAACGTGCATGCCATATCGCGAGCAGCGACGCAAGTATGCGATCCGCGTGCGTCATCGCTGCAGCATCTGCGGCCGGCCGCGCGGGTATATGCGGCGATTCGACATGTGCCGCATCTGCTTCCGCGATCAGGCGCTGCGGGGCAATCTGCCGGGCGTGGTGAAGTCGAGCTGGTGAGATGCCAGTCTCGCTGGGGTCGCCAAGAACCACGGGGGACGGATGGTTGACTGGCGGTCTTATGAGGAAGGACAGGAACAATGAATAGCGATCCCATTGCCGACATGCTGACGCGTATCCGCAACGGCTTGTTGGTGCGTCAAAAGCAGGTGGTTGTGCCGGGTTCCAAGGTGAAGGTGGCTCTTGCCCGTATTCTGAAGGAAGAGGGTTTCATCAAGGATTTCGAAGTCACGAAGGATGTGCCGCAGCCGCAACTGCGTATTGTCCTGAAATATGACCGTGATCGCAAGTCGATCATCACCGGTCTCCAACGCATCAGCAAACCGGGCCGGCGGGTGTACGTGAAGCGCACGGAGATCCCCTGGGTGTTGAGCGGGCTGGGGTCTGCCGTGTTGAGCACGCCGCAAGGGATCATGACCGGTCAAAAAGCGCGCCGGCTCGGGCTGGGCGGCGAGGTGCTTTGCTACGTTTGGTGAACTAGACGCTGGAGAAGCAGCAGCCAGGAACCAGGAGCTTGGAGCGGCCATTTCGGCTCGATGTGACGATGCAGACTCCGGCCCCAGCCGCAGGTCCAGGCTTCTCTGATCCAGCAGGAGGTTGACAGTGTCACGTGTAGGTAAAATGCCGATTCCGCTGCCGAAAGGTGTGAGTCTGGCGATCGATCCCGGCAATTGCATCACGGTCAAAGGGCCGAAGGGCGAGCTCAAACAGCAGTTTCCTGCCGACATCAAGGTGGACATCGCCGGCAGCGAGGTGCAGGTCACTCGTCCCAGCGACGATCAGCGCCACAAGGCGCTGCATGGCCTGACGCGCGCGCTGCTGAACAACATGGTGACGGGCGTGAGCAGCGGCTATGAGCGCAAGCTGGATATCGAGGGAGTCGGCTATCGCGCAGGCATGATGGGCAAGGATTTGGTGGTGATCGTCGGCTATTCGCATCCGGTGCAGATTGTAGCGCCAGCCGGCATCGCGTTTGATGTGGACAAGGCAGGGCGCCAGATCACCATCACCGGCATCGACAAGCAAGTGGTCGGCCAGATGGCGGCCGAGATCCGCGGTCTGCGGCCCCCCGAGGTCTATAAGGGCAAAGGGGTGCGCTATTCCGGCGAGAAGGTTCGCCAGAAGGCTGGCAAGAGCGGCAAAGTTGGCGGCAAGGGCGGGAAGAAGTAGGCAGTTCTCCCAGCGGTTGAGCAGGGTGAGAACATCTCCGAGTTGGGGTCGCGGGTGGCCAGGCTGCCCGATCTTGTGGACGTGCAAGGCTCCCCAACCGGTCAGGAGGATCACAGTCAATGGCCAAAGACACGAGTCGGGAAGCTCGCGAACGCCGGCATGAGCGCCTTCGCAAGGGCCTGCATGGCACAGCTGAGCGCCCGCGTTTGAATGTATTTCGCAGTCTGCAGCATATCTATGCGCAGGTCATCGACGACGATATGGGGTACACGTTGGTCGCGGCGTCGACGCTGGATCCTGAGCTGCGCGGCAAGCTAGACGGCCTCAACAAGTCGCAGGAAGCTGCGCGCGTGGGCAAGCTGGTGGCCGAGCGCGCCCTGGCCAAGGGGTTGAAGCACGTGGTGTTTGACCGGGGCGGCTACCCATACCATGGTCGTGTCAAGGCGTTGGCCGACAGCGCACGCGAAGCAGGGCTGGATTTCTAGGAGGACTGATGCCTGGCAAGGAAAAGAGAGAGCGCGAGCAGAGCAAGGATCGGCAGCGCAAGCCGCGCGAGCGTGAGCGCGAGGAAGAGCGCGAACAACTTGACGAGCGCGTCGTGCACATCGCCCGCACCGCCAAGGTGCTCAAAGGCGGCCGGCGCTTCGCGTTTCGGGCGGTCGTCGTCGTCGGCGACAACCATGGCCAGGTGGGCTACGGTGTCGGCAAGGCGCGCGAGGTGCCTGATGCCGTGCGTAAGGCTTCCGATCGGGCGCGCAAGATCATGCGTCCCGTGCCGATGGTCGGCACGACGATTCCGCACGCCGCGATCGGTGACTTCAGCGCTGCCCGGGTCTTGTTGCGCCCTGCCTCACCCGGCACGGGCGTCATCGCCGGCGGCGGCGTGCGCGCGGTGCTCGAGGCGGCCGGGATACGCGATATCCTGACCAAGTCACAGGGCAGCGCCAACATGCTCAATGTCGTCGCAGCGACCTTCAAGGCGCTCGAAGCGCTCAAGACGCCCGAAGAGGAAGCCAAGCGCCGCGGCAAGTCCCTGGAGTCGGTCACCCCCTTCTGGCTGCGCGCGGGCCGGGGAGGTCAGGATGCCGAGTGAGAGCAAGAAGCTGCACATCACCTATAGCACGAGCGCAATCGGAGTGCAGTCAGATCAGAAGGATACCATTCGGCGTCTGGGCTTTACCAGGCTGGGCCAAACGGTCGAGCAGCCCGACAGCCCGGCAATCCGGGGCATGATCCACAAGGTGCGCCACTTGGTGACGGTGAAGGAGATTGACGATTGATGAGTGGCGATGGGCGAAGTTCGCTTCGTCTTTCGTCATGGGTCGTTCGTCCGTTGTCGGAGGAACCATGAAGCTGAATGATCTCTGGCCCGCGCCGGGTGCACACAAGAAACCGACCCGTGCCGGTCGCGGCATTTCCGCCGGTCGCGGCAAGACGGCCGGGCGCGGCACCAAGGGCCAGAACGCGCGCTCGGGCGGCACGAAGCGGCCGTACTTCGAAGGCGGCCAGTTGCCGTTGGTGCGGCGGCTGCCGGGTTTGGGTGGCTTCACCAATATCTGGCGGGTCGAGTATGCGCCGGTCAACGTGGAGCGACTGAATGTGTTTGAGGCCGGCGCCGATGTCACGCCTGAGATGCTGGTGGTGGCTGGTCTGATCAAGTCCGTGGACACGCCCGTAAAGGTGCTGGGCAACGGCACGCTTGATCGCGCCCTGACGGTGAAGGCGCACAAGTTTTCGGCGACGGCTCGCGAGAAGATTCTTGCGGCTGGCGGTGCTGTCGAAGAATTGGCCTAGGAGCGAGACGATATGCTCGATGCCGTTCGCAACGCATTCAGGCTGCCGGATCTGCGGCGCAGGCTGCTGGTCACGCTCGGCATCCTCGTGATCTATCGGTTCATCTCGCATGTGCCGGTGCCTGGCGTCAATCGGGCGGCTCTGCAAGCGGTGTTTGAGTCGAACGCGCTGCTGGGCATGTTGAACTTGCTTTCTGGCGGCGCCCTGCAGAACTTCTCGGTGATGGCGATGGGGGTGTATCCGTACATCACAGCCTCCATCATCATCCAGTTGCTCCAGCCGATTATTCCGCAGCTGGAGGCGTTGGGCAAGGAAGGGGACGCGGGCCGGAAGAAGCTCAACCAGTACACCGTCTATCTGACGATCCCGCTGGCCGCGCTGCAGGCTTTCGGACAGTCCACGCTCCTGGCGCAGCCGGCATCGGTGGGTGGACAGGGCATCCTGGCGGAGTTCGGCTTCAACTCAGCGCCGCTCGCGACCGTCGCGATTATCGCGACGCTAACGGCGGGCACGATGTTGGCGATGTGGCTCGGCCAGATCATCACTGAAGAAGGGATCGGGAACGGCATCTCGATCATCATCTTCGGCGGGATCATCGCGGCGATGCCGCAGAATATCCAGCGCACCGCGGTGCAGGGCGGCTTCATCGAATTGGTGGCTTTCGTGTTGGTGACGATCTTCACGGTGGCGCTGATCGTCGTGGTGCAGGAAGGGCAGCGCCGCATTCCGGTGCAATACGGCAAGCGCGTGCGCGCAGTGCGCGGCAATCGGCTGGTGGTCGTGGGCGGGCAGAGCACGCACGTGCCGCTGCGAATCAACTCGGCAGGCATGATCCCGCTGATCTTTGCCTCCAGCTTCTTGATCTTTCCGAGCACGATTGCCAGTTACTTCGTGAACTCGCCGGTGCCGTGGATTGCATCGGTCGCGAGCTTCGTGAACCGGGTCTTCAGCCCGCAGTACAACATTTACTGGATCCTGTACTTCTTGCTGGTCATCGCGTTCACGTATTTCTATACGGACGTGGTGTTTCGCCAGCAGAACCTGGCAGAGACGTTGCAGAAGCAAGGCGGCTTCATCCCCGGCATCCGGCCCGGTCCCAACACCGAGAAGTACCTCAATCGCGTGATGACGCGCATCACGCTCGTCGGTGCGTTGTTCTTGGGTTTTGTGGCGATCCTGCCCTGGTTGGTGCACCTGGTGGTGACGTTTTTCGGGGGCCCGGCTGCGGCTGGCCGATCCGCCAGCACGTTGCTGATCTCCAGCACCGGCCTGCTGATCGTGGTCGGTGTGGTGCTCGATACGATGAAGCAGCTCGAGGCGCAACTGCTTATGCGCCATTACGAGGGCTTCATCCGGAAGACGTCCTGAACCGGCGCAGTCGGATGCAGAGGGTGTTAGGATGAACCAGCCGACGGTTGAGCCCTTGTACATCGTCATGTTGGGCGCCCCGGGTGCGGGCAAGGGCACACAGGCCCGGATGCTTGCGGAGACGTTGAACGTGCCGCAGATCTCTTCCGGCGATATCTTTCGGGAGAATCTGAAGAATGCAACGCCCCTCGGGCTGTTGGCCAGGCAGTATATGGACAGTGGGGCGCTGGTGCCCGACGACGTCACGATCAACATGGTGATGGAGCGGTTGAGCCGCCCGGATTGCGCTGGCGGCGCCGTGCTGGATGGTTTTCCGCGCACCCTGGCCCAGGCTGCGGCGCTCGACAAGGCGTTGGCGGCCAAGGGGCTGCAGGTGCGGTTGGCGCCGCTGCTCGAAGTCAGCGATGAGGCTGTGATCGGCCGTCTGGCAGGGCGCCGGGTCTGCCGCAGTTGCCAGGCGATGTTCCATACGGAGTTCAACCCGCCGCAGGTTGCGGACCGGTGCGACAAGTGCGGGGGCGAGCTGTATCGTCGCGATGACGATGCGCCGGAGACGGTGAAGAACCGTTTGTTTGTGTATTACAAGCAGACGGCGCCCCTGGTCGGCTACTACTTTGCTCGCCAGGTGCTGCTCCTGCTGAACGGCGATCGGCCGATCGAGGAAGTGCAGGCTGATCTGATGGCGGGGATTCGATCGGTCCGGTAGGCTGATCGCGGATGATCACGCTTAAGACTAAGGCGGAGATCGCCGAGATGCGAGAGGCCGGGCGGATCGTGGCCCGGGTGCATGCAGCCTTGCGCGAGATGATCAAGCCGGGGGTCACCACGGCGGCGCTGGACGCTCGCGCCGAAGAGATCATCCGGTCGCACGGCGCGACGCCGACGTTTCTGGGCTATCCGCACACCGGCAAGAACGACTTCCCGGCCAGCATCTGCACCTCTATCAACGAAGTGTTGGTGCACGGGATTCCCAGCCAGCGACGATGGCTGGAGCCGGGCGATATTATCAGCGTCGATGTGGGGGCCACCTATCACGGCTGGGTCGGGGATTCCGCCTGGACGTACGCAGTGGCCGCGATCGATGAGACGAGCCGGCGCCTGCTGGAAGCCACCGAAGGCGCGCTGTGGGCCGGCATTGCACGGGCGCGACCCGGCAATCGATTGGCCGATATCTCGGCTGCGGTGGAAGCGTACGTCGTCGAACGCGGCTTTGCTGTGGTGCGAGAGTACACAGGGCATGGCGTCGGTCGCAAGATGCACGAAGACCCGCAGGTGCTGAACTACGTGCCGCCGAAGGGTGGACCGGGACCACGCCTGCAGCCAGGCATGACGCTGGCCCTGGAGCCGATGGTCAACGTGGGCACATGGCGCACGCGGGTCGAGAGCGACGGCTGGACGGTTGTGACTGGAGACGGCAAACGATGTGCTCACTTCGAGCACTCGATCGCCGTCACTGAAGATGAGCCGTATGTTTTGACGGTGTTGTGAGATCAACGGCAGCGCCCATATGGAACGATGGGCGCGGCGCCGGGCTGGGAGAAAGCAAGCATGAAGGTTCGACCGTCGGTCAAGCGAATCTGCGACAAGTGCCGGATCATCCGGCGCAATGGGGTTGTACGCGTCATCTGCGACAACCCGAAGCATAAGCAACGCCAAGGTTAGGCAATGTGTCGGGCGCAGCGTGCGGCGCGGCTTCGGGCCGTATGTCGTACGCTGGCGTTCGGTGCAGAGACAGTGGGAGGAGCGCATGGCTCGTATTGCTGGTGTGGACCTGCCGCGTGACAAGCGGGTCGAGATCGGCCTGACGTACATCTACGGGATCGGCCTGACGTCGAGCAAAGAGATCCTGGGTATGACGGGCATCAATCCCGACACGCGCATCCGCGATCTGGACGAGGCCCAGGTGGCGCGCTTGCGTGAGGTGATCGAGCGCAACTACAAGGTGGAAGGGGATCTGCGCCGCGAAGTCAACATGAACATCAAGCGGCTGCAGGAGATCGGCGCCTACCGTGGTTTGCGTCATCGCCGCAATCTGCCGGCGCACGGACAACGCACCCGGACGAATGCCCGCACGAAGCGCGGCGCTCGCAAGACGGTGCCCGGCAAGAAGCGCGCCCGCAAGTAAGGGGAGTTGAGGAATGCCAAAACCAACGACATCGGGGGCGGCTCCGGCAAAGCGCGGCCGGCGGGCTGGGCCGCGGCGTGAGAAACGCATCGTGCCGCAGGGTCAGATCCATATCCAGTCGACCTTCAACAACACGATCGTCACGGTCACGGATCCACAGGGCAACACCCTGGTCTGGACCAGCACCGGCGCGGCGGGATTCAAGGGCTCGCGCAAGAGCACGCCGTATGCGGCGCAGATGGCTGCCCAGCAGGCTGCCCGAACGGCGCTCGACCAGGGCATGCGTGAGGCTGACGTGTTCTTGAAGGGGCCGGGACCGGGCCGTGAGTCTGCGATTCGCGCGATTCAGGGGGCGGGGCTGCGGGTGCGCTCGATCACCGACGTCACACCGATCCCGCACAACGGCTGCCGGCCGCCCAAGCGACGACGCGTGTGAGTTCGGAGTGTGGATCGGCAGTGACTGGAGCGATTGCCGTTCGAAGCGCAATCGGTCGCTTGCCGTGCGCGTTGATTGAGGGGGACGAAGGTCGCCAAGCCGTAAACCCCTCGGTGATGAGAAGGGTGCAGGAGGGTTCAATTGGCACGACGTACTGATCCGGTTTGCCGGCTTTGCCGCCGCGAGGCCATGAAGCTGTTCTTGAAGGGCGAGCGCTGCTATTCGCCGAAGTGCTCTTTTGAAAAGCGCACGTATGCCCCGGGCCTGCATGGCAAGAAGGGCACCTTCAAGCGCAAAGAGTCCGATTACGCACTTCAGTTGCGTGAAAAGCAGAAGGCGCGCCGCATCTATGGCGTCCAGGAGCGGCAGTTCCGCCGCTACTTCCGCAACGCGCTGCGGGTGAAGGGCATGACCGGCGTGACGCTGCTTCAGATCCTGGAGCGCCGGCTGGATAACGTGGTCTATCGCATGGGCCTGGCGGAATCTCGGGCGCAGGCGCGCCAGTTGGTGCGTCACGGTCATTTCTCACTCAACGGTCGCAACCACGACGTTCCTTCCTACCTGGTCGAGGTGGGCGACGTGATCGAGGTGCGTCCCACCAGCCGGTCCAACGGCTACTTCAAAGTGGTTGCCGAACGGCTGGGCGAACGCAGCATGCCGGCCTGGCTCGAGTTCGACGGCAATCGTATGGCGGGGCGTGTGTTGGCTGCCCCTGACCGACAGACCGTCGACCTGCCGATGAACGAGCAGTTGATCGTCGAATACTATAGCCGCTAACCGTACTCGGATTACGGATTGCGGATGGATGCAGAGGCCAACACGGCCCGGTCGATCCACGCTCCGCGGTCGGTAGTTCGCCATACGGAGAGGGGGGTCCCTTGTTGAATTTTGTGCTGCCCAAGATTGAACGCGACGCGAGTGCGCGCAACTACGGGCGGTTTGTCATCGGCCCGTTAGAAAGTGGCTATGGTGTGACGTTGGGCAATGCGCTGCGCCGCGTGTTGCTCTCATCGCTGCCCGGCGCCGCAGTGACTTCGGTCCGTTTGAGCGGCGTGCACCATGAGTTTTCAGCGATTCCTCACGTCCGAGAGGACACCACGGGACTGCTGCTGAACATCAAGCAGCTGCGCCTGAAGTCCGATGTAGATGAACCGACGCGCTTGCGCGTCGACGTGCGCGGGGAAGGGCCCGTAACGGCCGGCGATCTGATCTGCCCGCCGGAAGTCGAGGTGATCAACCCGGAGCTGCTGCTGTTGACGGCGGACTCGCCGGATGTCGACCTGGATCTGGAGCTGACGGTTCAGCGCGGTCGTGGGTATTCGCCGGCCGAGGAGCGGGGCAAGCTGCCTCTCGGCGAGATTCCCGTCGATGCGATCTACAGCCCGGTTCGCAAGGTAAACTACGTCGTGACGCACGCCCGCATCGGCCAGCAGACGAACTATGATCGGCTGTCGCTCGAAGTGTGGACCGATGGCGCCATCACCCCGGAGGCTGCGCTTCATGAGTCGGCCAAGCTGCTGGTGCGCCACCTGGCATTGATCGCGGGGGCGGATGTGACGCCGCCCGAAGAGGCGGCCGCGGAGGCGCGCAGCGTGCCCAGCCGCATCTACGATGTGCCGATCGAGGAGCTGGAGCTCAGCGTGCGTGCGTACAACTGCCTCAAGCGGGCGGGCATCACGAAGGTCGGCGAGGTGTTGGAACGGTTGGAGAAGGGTGAGGAGGAGATCCTGGCCATCCGCAACTTCGGCCGCAAATCGCTGACTGAGCTGATCGAGAAGCTGGGCGGCAAGGGTTATCTCTCTGCGATCTCCTATCAGCCGAGCAGCGAACCTGAGTTCGACGACGCCGGCGACGCGGACGAAGAGCTATAAACGGAGTGACCTCGAGATGAAGCACGGAGTTGCAGGACGCAAACTGGGACGCAATGCCAGCCAGCGCAAGGCGCTGTGGCGCGGGCTGATCACGGACCTGTTCCGATATGACCGGATCAGCACGACTGAGGCGAAGGCCCGGTCGGTGCGCGGCGATGCTGAGCGCCTGATCTCGATTGCCAAGCGCAGTGTGGCGGCCGGGGGCAATCCGGTGCACGCCCGGCGACAGGCCGCACGCGTGATCACTGATCCTGAGATTACCAAGCGCCTGTTCGATGATGTGGCGCCGCGCTTCAGCGCGCGGGCTGGCGGTTACACTCGCATCGTCAAGGTGGGCCCGCGCCTGGGTGATGGCGCGCCGATGGTCATCCTGGAATTGGTGGAGCGGCCACAGGAAGAGGCCAAGGCGGCGAAGTCGAAGTAGCCTCCTTCAGGGAACCGGAGGCGGCTGAGGTTCAGTCAGCACCTTAACCGATGTCAGAACAGAGCCTGCGCGCCACCGTGGCCTACGATGGGACCGAGTTTCTGGGGTTCCAGCTGCAGGACGGGGGCCGCACCGTGCAGGGTGTGCTGGAAGCAGCCGTCATGCAGGTGACGCGCCAGGCGGCCCGAGTGGTCGGCGCCGGTCGCACCGACGCCGGCGTGCATGCCCGCGGCCAGGTGGTCGGCTTCCGGGTTGCATGGCGCCATCCGATTCCGGATCTCCTCCGGGCGCTCAACGCGGTCCTGCCCGAGGATGTCGCGGTGCTCGATCTGGGGCCGGCGGCGCCGGACTGGCACCCGCGCTTCAGCGCCCGGCGGCGGCACTACCGCTACACGGTGCTGAACCGGCCGCTGCGTTCGCCGTTGGATCGGCGCTATGCCTATCTGGTGACCGAGCTGCTGGACCTGGCCGCGTTGCGAGCGGCAGCCGAGCTGCTGGTGGGCGAGCACGACTTCGCCAGCTTCGGACAGCCCACCCAGGGCGCCAGCACCGTGAGGGTCATCCACGAGGCGCACTGGCGGCGGGACGGCGACTGGTTTCTGTTCGACGTGGTTGGCAATGCGTTTCTGCGCAGCATGGTGCGCTGCCTCGTCGGCACGATGCTCCAGGCTGGCAGCGGGCGCTGGCCTGTGCTCCGGGTGGGCGCGATCCTGGCCGGTCGTGACCGAGCTCTGGCGGCGCCGCCGGCTCCGGCATGTGGGCTATGCCTGATGAAGGTTGAGTACGAGGAGTAAAGCAAGTGAGAACTTATAGCGCGACAGCGAGCGATGCCGAGGAAGCCCGCGAATGGTACGTGGTCGACGCCACGGGAAAGACCCTGGGCCGGCTGGCAACGCAGATTGCGGCGGTGCTCAAAGGCAAGCACAAGCCGATCTATACGCCGGGGATGGACTGCGGCGACTACGTGATCGTCGTGAATGCGGAGAAGGTGCACGTCACCGGCCGCAAGCTTGATCAGAAGATCTACTATCGCTGGTCCGGCTATCCGAGTGGCTTGAGGGAAACCAAGCTGCGCGACCAACTGGCAGGCCATCCGGAGCGGGTGATCCAGTCCGCGGTCAATGGCATGCTCAATCGCAATCGCCAGCGTCGACAACTGATCGCCAAGCTGAAAGTGTACGCCGGGCCGGAGCATCCGCATCAGGCGCAGCAGCCCAAACCGTTCCCGTTTGCGTGAGGGAGGACCGAAGGTAGATGGCAGTCAAATACTATGAAGCAGTAGGCCGTCGCAAGACCGCATCCGCCCGGGTGCGTTTGTATCCCGGCACCGGCACGATCATGGTCAACGATCGGCCCATCGAAGAGTACTTCCCGCGCGGCACGGACGTGATCATCATTAACCGGCCGCTCCAGGTCACTGATACGCTGAGCAGCTACAATGTCAGCGTGCACGTCGAGGGCGGCGGACTCACAGGGCAGGCCGGCGCAACGTCGCTGGGCATCGCTCGCGCACTCTGCGAGAGCGACGAGAACCTGCGCTCCGTGCTGAAGTCCAACGGCTTGCTGGCCCGAGATGCCCGCGCCAAGGAGCGCAAGAAGTACGGCCTGAAGCGCGCCCGCAAAGCGCCGCAGTACACCAAGCGCTAACCCGCTTGCCGCTTTTGGATCACGGATTTCGGAGTTGAGCCCATCTCGGTCCGGAATCCGTTTTTCGCGTTCAGCCGAGGCGTGGTATGCCGGTCCCTGATTCCGCAGGTCGCAGCGACGTAAGCCCCATTCGGGTCGGGATCCTCACGGTCAGTGACCGCAGTGCGCGCGGCGAACGGCCGGATCGGAGCGGACCCGCGCTGGCGGATGCTGTGGCCGAAGGGATGGCAGGGGCCGAGGTGGCGGCGGCGGAGATCGTTCCCGACGAGCGCGCGGCGATCGTCGACTGGCTGCTGCGCGCAGCGGATGGACTGCGGCTCGACCTGGTGTTGACTACGGGCGGCACAGGTTTCGCCGCGCGCGACATCACCCCTGAGGCAACGCGCGCGGTGATCGAGCGCGAGACGCCTGGGCTGGCCGAGGCGATGCGGAGCGCCAGCCTGCGTGTCACGCCGCACGCCATGCTCAGCCGCGGCGTGGCCGGGATCCGCGGTCGCACGCTGATCGTCAATCTGCCGGGCAGCCCCAAGGCGGCGGTCGAGAACCTTGCGACGATCCTGCCCGTTCTGCCGCATGCGCTCGAGCTGCTGCGGGAAGCGCCGGATGCGGAACAGCATCACGCGTTGACGAAGGACGGAGGATGAAGGACGGAAGCGCCCTCTGCGGCTTTCGTCGCGGGTCTCTGGCCCTTCTTCCTGCCTGCGTCACCACACCCGCATCGGGTGAAACGCCTCGGCATAGTCGATCCCGCAGCATTTCCCGGTCTCACGATTCCACTCCGCCAGCCACTGGAGCGCCTCCTCCTTCTGCCCGAACTGGCTGACGTGGCAGCGGGTGGCTGCAACCTTGGCATCCCAGACCGGCGAGATATCGATCGTGATCTCCCCTTCCCGGTTGCTGCCGCCGAAGAAGAAAAACCGCTTCACGTCCGCTACCTTGACGTCCTCTACGAGCTGCTCCGCGTGATACAGCTCCATCTTTGACGGCATGTAGGCGTCGACCGCGGCGCGGCCGGCGGCCGTGTGGTCGGGGTGGGCCTGGCCGGCCCAGAACGGATCGAAGGTGAAGATGGTGTCGGGCTGCAAGCGACGATAGGCCCCCGCGATCTCGGCGCGCAGCGCCAGGTCGGCCACCAGCTCGCCGTCGGGGTGGCCCAGGAAGACCACCTCCTTGAGTCCCAGCAGCTTCGCCGCCGCCAGCGTCTCCTGGCGGCGGGCCGCAGCGAGCGATGCGCGCGTGAAGCTAAGATCGTGCGTGCCGATGTCGCCGTCGGTGCCGAGCAGCAGCGACACCTCGACCTCGTGACGGATCAGCAACGCCACCGTGCCGCCGCAAGCGGTTTCCAGGTCGTCGGGGTGGGCTGCCACCACCAGCACGCGGCGCACCTCGGCGCCGAACTGGCTGATGTCGAAACGCGTTTCGTCGGACATAGGTTATACGCTCCAGGCTGATGAGATCAGATGATCTTGTCGTTGGCGCCGGCGAGCTGGCGCAGCAGCTCCGTCTGGCCGACATGATAGGTCTCGTGGAAGTAGAGGAAGAAGACCCACGCACCGACCGTCGTCTGGCGCTGGCCGACCTGCCATGCGCGGGCCAGGTCGCCGGCTGTGGCGTGGCCCAGCGCCGCGGCGAGCGGCTCCTGCGAGGCGGCCAACAACCGCAGCAGCTCCGCCAGCGGCAGCACATCGGGGCCATCGGCCGTGATCGGTTCGGCTTCGCGGCGGTAGCGCGCAGTCGCCTCTCCGGCCGCCGGCGTTTCACCGAGGGCGCGGAGGATCGAAGCGCGGTTATCGGCGAGGTGGCCCAACACCCAATTCAGGCAGTTGCCGCGAAACGGCGGCTGGAGCAGGCTATCGGCATGCGACAGACCGTCTGTCTGGCGTTGTACGATGGACACATTGCGGCCGAATGCCTCGGCCAGTTGCGCGGTGGTGATCATGTCATGGCTCCCGCATGCTCGGTTTCCGATGGGCGGTCTTGCGCGCCGGCTCCTGTCCGCCCCTCGTCAATGCGATGATACCACAGGTGCGTTCGTGGAGGGTCGCGCGCGTCCGTCCCCGCAGCCGCGGCTTCGCTTGCACCGCAGATCGGGCGATCATCGCAGATCGGGCGATCACCACAGATCGGGCGATCACCACAGATCGCGCGATCATCGCAGATCGCGCTATAATGGACGCCAGCAGCCATGACCGCTCATCCCTTCTCTGCCGTCGCACCGCCACGCATCGTGCAGTGGCTTGACGCCAGTCTGGCGCAGCTGTCGAGCGTGACGCTCGATCCCGCAGCGTTGTCGCCCATGCGCTGGTTCTGGCTCGATTCGCTGTTCGCCAACATCAGCGTCGGCTTCTTCGCCACCTACGTGCCTCTGTTCGCGCTCGCCTACGGCGCGACCAACGCCCAGGTAGGCCAGCTCGCGGCGATCGCCAGTCTGCTCGCCATGGCTGCGCTCTTTCCCGGCGCGCGCATGATCCCGCGCCTCGGCGGCCGCAAACGCACGGTGCTGCTCTTCGGGGGCGGAGTGGCGCGCGCGGCGCTGCTGGTGTTGGTCTGCTTGCCGTGGCTCGCGGGCGATCCGGCGCACGCCATCGTCGCCATCATCCTGACGAACGGGGTGATCGCCTTCTCCAACAGCTTCAGCAACCCGGCCTGGACGTCTTTGACCGCCGACATCGTGCCGGCGCACATGCGCGGACGCTTCTTCGCGCATCGCGGGCAGGCGATCAACCTGGTGACCCTGAGCGTCGTGCCGTTCGCGGGTTGGCTGATCAACGCCGGTAACGGCGCTGCCGGCAACGGCGCTGCCGGCCAATCCTTCGCAGGGTACCAGCTGGCCTTTCTGCTGGCGTTCATCACGGGCGCGGTGGCCACCTGGTGCTACGCGCGCATCGAGGAGCCGGCTGGATCGACCGCGGCGGTGCGGCCGCCGTCGCTGCTCGAGATTGCGGCCGTGCTGCGGCGCTCGCGGCTCTTTCTCGGCTTCGTTGCCGCGACGCTGATCTGGAATCTCGGCTTCCAGATTTCCCTTCCGTTCTTCA